>JAVHVY010000381.1:0-9145 GCA_032160305.1 Actinoplanes sp. | reverse complement strand
CCCGGCCGTCCACATTTCGATAGAGCGTCACGTCGCAGTTGTGAACCAGGACGGGCGTTTCGCCTGCCATCACATAGTAGGTGTGGCATATTCACCGCTGGAACGGAGAGTGACTTATCGATTCGGGGCTCTCACCTGGTCTTTCTCGGAACGGTGCGGAAGCAGATCGGGCGGTCGGGTGGTGTTGACGGCAACCGTGACGGCAACGTGGGCAGACAGCCAGCGACGTTAGCGGCCGGCGGGTGGGTCTGGCGCGGCTATCCGAGGTACGGCGTGGCGCGGTGTTCGGCGTGGTGGCGGAGCCGGAGCCGGACGGTGTCGTGGATCGGGATGCGGTCGAAGCCGGCCGGGTCGATGAACCGCACGTCGGTCGACTCGTCACTGACCACGAGATCTCCGCCGATGACTTGGCCGTGATAGGTGATGTTGAATTCTTGGCGGACTTCGCCGTCGGCGTACGCGATGACGTGGGCGGGGTCGGTGTAGATGCCGAGCAGGCCGGTGATCTCGATGTCGAGGCCGGTTTCTTCCTTGACCTCGCGGATGACGCACTGGCTGAGGGTTTCGCCGATGTCCATGGTGCCGCCGGGTAGCGCCCAGTTGCCGGAGTCTGCGCGGCGTTGCAGCAGGACCCGGCCGTGGTCGTCGACGACGAGGGCGGATGCGCCGGGAACGAGGCTGTCGGCTTTCGGGGCGGCCGGGTCGTGATAGTAGTCGCGCCGGCCGCTCACGATGCCGGCCCTGGCGGGTAGGCGGTGGTGGTCTGCCAGACCTGTTCAAACTGGTCGGCGAAGGAGGCGAAGATGCCGTACGGGGAGAGTTCGCGCAGGTGCAGGGCGGGGTGTTGGTAGCCGCGGGCGCGGTACAGGTGCGGGGTGATGATCATCTGGTTGTCGAAGCGGAACACCGAGTTGTACAGGTGCACCGTGTGCAGGCCGATCGCGATCCCGTCGACCTGGTGGAGGGGTTCGCAGAAGTTGAGGGCGTTGCGGATGCGGCCGGGCAGGGTGCCGCCGATCTGTTCCAGGTCGTCGCGTTCGACCACGTGCGCGCTGTCCGGGTCGCCGAACGCCAGCCGGATGCGTGCCCCAGCGGTGGCTTTGTCTGTGAGCCGTTGCATGGTGTCGGGCAGCAACTCTAGGACGAACGGGTAGGCGTAGCCGAGGATGTCGATCCGTTCCGTCGCACCGGCCAGCAGCGAGGTCCACAGGTTTTGGGGGATGTCGGCGCGGTGTGCCCAGGCGCCGACGACTTCGGCGGTGGCTTCGGCGCCGGGTGCTTGGTCGGGGCGGGTTTGTGGCCACAGGTCGGTCTCGGTTTCGCCGAGTAGGTCGGCGACGGCCAGGCGGGTGCGCTGGCGGGGGATGCGGCCGGACAGCCACCGGGTGACGGTCTTGGCGTCGACGCCGACGGCGGTGGCGAGCCCGGCCGGGTCGAGGTTCTTGCGTAGCAGGGCGCTGCGCAGTCGCTGGCTCATACCGGCACGGTAGCGGACACTGCGGGGACGTTTGAAGGTCGCGGAAGTGTCCGTTCAGATGGCGTCTGGGACGTTCCTGTGCCCGACGGTGGTTCGTAGGTTGGTGGGTAGATGCCCTGCCGGTGGGTGCCACCGGGGGTGAGGGACACACTGTTGCAGGCCGCACCGGAGATCTTCCGATTGCATGGTTGGCTGGGTGTCCCTCACCTCGGCTCTATCGGTCGGGATCCTCCTCGCCAGGGTCGGGATCGGGCTGGTCGGGGTCGGGCTGGTCAGGGTCGAGGGCCTGGTTGAGGGCTTCGATGGCGTTGCGGTGCAGCCGGGGCCGGACGTGGGCGTACACGTCGGCGGTGACGTGCAGCCGGGAATGACCGAGCAAATCCTTGATGGTGACCAGTTCGACGCCCTGTTCCAGCAGCAACGTCGCACACGAATGCCGAAGATCATGGAACCGGATGTAGCGGACTTCGGCCAGGTAGCAGACGGTCTCGTGTTGCCGGTGCACGTAGGCCGGATCGAGCGGCCGACCAGTCGACGAGGCGAACACCACGTCGTGGTCGGTCCACCGGTCGCCGGCTTCGTGCCGGTCGAGGTCTTGCCGCTGCCGGTACCGCTTCAGCGCGGCGACGCAGGCGGCCGGGAGCAGGATCTTGCGCTGCGATGCCTCGGTCTTGGGCGGCTGGAAGCTCACGCCGCCCTTGACGCGGGCCAGGGTCCGCCGCACGGACAAATGCCCGCCGTCCAGGTCGAGATCCGCCCATTGCAAGCCGAGCAGTTCTCCCCGCCGTAGCCCGGTGCGCAGGGCCAGTTCGAACAGGGTGCCGTGGCGGTGGAACGCGGCGGCGTACAGGTACTTGCGGGCTTCGGTTGCGGTGAACGGCTGGTAGCCGGTGCGGCGTGGGGTAGGAAGCCGCACCGCGGAGGCGACATTGCGGTGCAGCACTTCCTCGCGGACGGCGTGGGCGAGCGCGGCGGACAGCACCGCGCGGATGTAGCGGATGGTCGCCGGTTGCACCCGGTGTTGGCAGCACTTGCCGACCGCGCAGCAGCGGGGCCGGCGATCCTTGCGCCGGTGGTGGGGGTCGCGGCGGGCGTCCCAGCCACGGGCGCAGCACTGGCACACGGCGGCAGTACCGTCGAGGAAGGTCCGGACCTCGGTAACGGACAGCGCGTGCAGCGGGCGGTGGCCGAGGCCGGGGATGAGGTACGCTCGCACGTAGGTGTCGTAGTTGGTGTAGGTGGTCGGCCGGACCCGGTGCACGACAACGGTGGTCAGCCAGTGCAGCAGGTACTCGCCGACGGTCATGCTCGGGTTGACCGGGGCCGGTCGGCCGTGGTGGGAGTCGGCGAGTTTCTCGGTCAGCTTGTCGGCAGCCTGTTTGCGGGTGGCGCCGTAGACACGGACCCGTTTGCTGGTGCCGTCGGCGGTCAGGACGTAGCCGGCGCCTTCCCACCGGCCGTCGGCACGCTGGTAGACGGTCCCTTCGCCGTTGGCGCGTTTCTTACCGGCCATGACCGGTCACCTCCCGGTCCAGGTCGCGTAGGTAGGCGGTCAGGGCGGTGGCGGGGATGCGCCGGCACCGGCCGATGCGCACCGACCTCAGCCTTCTAGTGCGGATGAGCTGGTAGACGGTGTGTTTGGAGACTTGCAGCCTGGCCATCACCTGCCCGACGGTGAGCAGATCTGTGCTCATGCCGCACCTCCCCCTCCGGCACGGCCGGTGTAGCGCCAGTCCCCGACGACCAGGACGGCTGCCGGTTCGAGGCCGAGCCCGGCTGCACGCTGCCCGTGGGTCCAGTGGCGACGTTCGGCGCGCAGCGCGGTGAACGTGGTGGAGTAGGCCCGTGACGTGGTGGCGAAGTGGCCCCGAAAGCCGAACGTGTGCGCGTGACGGCGCAGCCGGAGACCGGCGTACGCGGGTTGCCCGCCGAGCCACCAGCACGTCTCGACGAGCCGGCGGGCATGCCCACCCAACTCCCGCAGGTCGACGCCGTGTCGCCGTCCGGTGCCCGAGCAGCGACGACACAGCAGGCGCCCGGCGCCTCGGTCACGAGCGGGATGGGCGCCGTGGCCGTCGCAGACGCGGCAGAAGATCGGGCCGAGATCAATTCCCGCGACCTCAGCGGCCTTGGTGGCGTACTTGGCCACGTACCGGGCCACCACGATCTCCGACAGCCCACCGTCGACAGCGATCGGCCGGATGTCGAGCTGCCGGCCCCACCGCAACGATCGGGTTGCGACCCGACGACCGCCAGGAACGCCGATCATGACCCGCGCGACGGCGACACGTATTGCCCGCTCCAACACCGTGTCGGTGGCCCAGAGCGGCGGCGGCGAGCCAGGACCGTCGGGGCCGTCCACGCGGACCACGGCGTGCAGGTGGACCACGCCGCGGGCCTGGAACTCGGCGACCTTCGCGAACACCATCCGCACCTGCGACCCCGCGATATCGCGGGGCAGACCGGAGGCGGTAACCAGCGCCCGCCGGGACTGCTGGACGAACCGTGCCCACAACCGCCCGGCGTGGGCGTTGAACAGCACCTGAGCGGTGTAGTCGTAGCCGGCCGGGTCCAGCGGGGTGCCGATCAGCGGGTCACCGGCCGGATGCCAGCGACCACACCCGCGACGGACCGAGGCGCGTCGGGTGCGGGGATGGCAGGCCCGGGGTTGGCCGTGCTTGTCCGGGCCGAGGTGGACCGGCCCGAACGACGGCGCCGTCAGCGTGACGAACAGCCTCGGCCGTGCGGCAACGTCGGCGGGGGTGTCCTTGCCGCCGTGCAGGCCGGCGGCGATCAGGTGGTAGGCGTCGAGCTTGTACAACGCCGCACACGGTCGACACACCGACACGCGGCGGCTCCGGCACCGCAGTACCACTCTGCTCGGGGTGTCCGGGTCGTCGAGGATTCGGCCGGTGTCGCGTTCGACGAGCACGACCCGGCCGGTCACGGTGATGGGGTGCTGGCAGGCTCCGACGCGGTGTTGCAGGTCGGCGGACTCGGCGAGCCGGATCAGCCAGCCCGCCTCCGCGTGATCGGGGGTGGCTGACATCATCGGGGGTGGTTCCTTCTCACTGCTGGGACAGGGACTGGACCCGGGCAGCGCGGCGGAGTGTTCTTGGCGGAATGAGCCGCCGCTCTGCCCGGGAATCCACGCATCGAGGTCAGGCATCGGCCCTCACCTCACACACGGTCAACAGATCGATCGGGTCACGGACCAGATCCGCCGTCTGTTCGGCGATCCGATCGGCGACAGCGTCCGGCACGTACGGCGTGCGGACCAGGGTGAACCCGGGCCGGCCCTCGGCGACCATCGACGCGACCCCGACATAGGCCGGGTCCTGCAAACGGCGGGGATGCTCATTCGGGAACCCGCTGATGTCGGAACCGAGCGCCGCCGTGGCCGCTTCCGAGGTGCGCTGCGCGAACGACACCGCCACCTGGCAGTTGTCCCGAATCCGGGTCGGGATCGCGTCACCGGTCGCCTTCTGCGTGGCCAGGATGACCTGGATGCCGACGTTGCGGCCCTTACGGATCAACTCCTCGGTCAGCCGAGCCGTCTCCCGGGCGAGGGCGTCGAGGCGCTTGGAATCAGCGTCGGTGCCCTTGGTCTCGTTCAGGAACGTGTGCGCCTCATCGATCACCACCACAACCAGCGGCCACGTGACGGACGGGCCGACGTGCCACATGTTCTTCACCCCGAGCACCGCCCGGATCGAGCGCTGCCGAGCCACCAGCAGATCCCGGATCCTGACGAGGTGATCTCGGACGAGTTGCGGGTCGTCCTTGGCGGACAGCCAGGCGCGGGTGAACAGGTCGTCGTAGTCCGGGCCGCCCTTGCCGTCGATCAGCACGAACTGCACCGCCGACGACGGGGCGAGTTGGCAGAACCGGGCGTTGAGGAAACTGGTCTTGCCGTAACCGGCCAGACCCGCGACCACGACCCCGGACACCCCGGAGCTGCGGATGGTGACCGGCTGCCCGTCGGCGTCGATCCCGGCCATCCACACCGCCGGATCACCGGAGGCGCCGGTCCATGCCGATGGTTCGGTGAGCGGGTCGGACAACAACGCCCGCAGCCGCACCCGACCGGGACGGGTCTGCTCCACCCGGACCAGCGGCACCCGCCATACGTCGGCCAGGTGCCCGGCTGCGTCGGTGAACTCCTTGACGCCGAGCCGGCCGATCGTGGACGCATCGATCCGCACGCCCCACCGCTCGGCGGTGACCTTGACCGTCGGCACCAACTCACGGGTTATCACGGCCGTGTGCGGGGTCGAGGACCAGATCGGCGGTCGGCGCCGCTCGACCTGCACCAGACCGACACGCCGGGCGGTCTGGCGCCACGTGTACTTGATCCGCCACGCTGTGCGCAGCACTGGGCGAACCGGCTTGTCCGCCACGACATAGCGCACGGCGTGCGCACCGAGCCACACGAGTGCGGCCAGGGCGGCGGCTGCCAGCACGACAGCCGGCACCATCATGATCGGGTGAAGGTCATCCGATTCGATCATCCGGCCTTCACCCCCGTCAACGACTCGGCCCGGAAGATCTGCCAGGACCGGCCGTTCTTCTCCCCCGCGATGAACATCAACCCGGCCACCCGGACCAACTGCCCCACGACCAGGTCCTTCGGGATCGCGGGCTGCGGCACCGACACCCGCAACACCTGCGGCTGCCCACCCTCCACCGTCAACGCGAGGGGTACCTCCGCCAACGGCACGCCCGTGACCCGGTCGGTCGCGGCGACACCGTTGGCCTTGTCCTTGAACTGCGGCACCGGCAAACCCAGCACCAGCAGCGTCCGGCTGCCATCGATCGGCAACACCAGCATGTTGTTGCTCCCTTGACTTGCGGTCCACGCCACCACGGCGTGCGTCCCGTGCGTCTAAGGTGTCACGTGACACCCGTGCCAGTCAAGAGAGTTGCGAGCACGAGTGTCATGTGACACCCGTCTCGCCCGATCAGCCCGTGACGACTACGATTCCCGGCATGGCCCACGACCCCGACGACAAACGCGCCCTGTTCCAACAGGTCGTCGACGACATCCTCGACCAGATCCGCGACGGGCGCCTCAACCCCAACGACCCCCTACCGTCCGCCCGCAAAATGGCCGACGTATACGGCGTGGCCTCCATGACCGCCCAACGCGCGCTACGCGAGCTGCAAAACCGGCGCATCACCTACGCCGTCGCCGGCAAAGGCACCTTCGTGCACCCCGACGCCTTCGACCTCCTGCGCGGCGGTGTCCTACAGGAGCCGATCGACGATCCCGAACTGCGGCGCCGGGTCGCGGCCTACCTCGCCGACCAGCAGGCCATCACCATCCGCTACCACCAGGCCCGAACCCTCGACGAGAAGAACGCAGCCCTGCAAGACCTGCTCGGCCACGCCGACACCCACAGTCAGCTCATCGACGAAGTGATCAAATACCAGGCCGACCACGGCAACGTCGCCAAGCCATCCGCCATCGCAGCAGTCACCAGCGACGACGAGCCGCCAGCCACACCCACCAAACGCCGCAGCAGCCGCACCCGCGAACCCAAGCAGTAGCCACCGGCCGGGGCCAGGCTGGTTCAAAACTGCTCTACAGGATCAAGACGGCCCGGCTGACGCCGGGCCGCGCGCACGCGCTACAGCCTACGGCCCCGCGCACGCGCCCAACGACACGGAACCACCGACCAGAGGCCAAGATCCTGAACGGTCGGGCCCGTGACGGTCCCTCAGCATGTCACTCACCGACGACCAGTTCCTGGATCGACGCCGCGCCGTTACGCGGCACGCCACCGTGTACGACCGCCGACCGAACCACATCATCGATGCACGTCCATTGGTGTTACCGACCGACGGCAACCGTGACGGCAACCCGGATAGACCAGGGCTGCCATCGACACACTACCGACACGCAGCGTGACCGTCGGCAGTGACGCGCGAAGAGTCAAACAAGACGCTTATCGCGAACTGCTCGAAGCAGCCGCCGGCAACTACCCGGCGCCTTTTTGAGTCTGAGGACTGCCCCACGCCGATTGAGCACTGGATCCAATTCTGTACTCCCGGGCTTCTGCCTCATCAAATATTGCCACGAGGCCATCTGGCAGATATCCCAGGCTATCACCGGCCATTTCGCCGAGCGCGACTACAGCTGACCGACCACCGGAAAAGTCGAGGCGCATCGCCCAAAGCGCTTCTGGACATCCTTCGTTAGGCACGTGGAAAGCACCCATTGCATGAATGATTGGCATCCCCAAGAGCGGTTGCCACTCGGGAGTTTCGCTTACGTCTATAAAATCGACGCCGTCGAACTCCCCGGCAGCGGCATCACCGAAGAGCCCGACACCAAGCCCTTCGTTCAGCCCCTGCATTTCCCAGCGCGCCACGAGCGACTCTCCGCTTACCAGGGAAAACTTGAGCGCCATGTCGATCTCATGGACGGTATCGTGGCGATGCCCGTCCGGCCACTCACCGTCAGATACTGGCTGATAGTAGACGGCCGAAACAATCTGGCCGACCAACCTCGCGGCCAGCACCTCGAACCTTCTTGGATTTCCCGCAGCAAGATCCCACGGAAGGACTACCTTGTTCATTAATACCGCCCAAAGTACTGGAATGCGCCATTCTGATCAAAGGTGGCGCCATAGCCTTGCTGCCCTTGCGGCCCCGGCATTGTGAACCTTGTTCCCCCTTGGAAACCTCCGCTGGTAACCGGCGATTGCGTCGTAGCTGGATTTGTCAGAATGTCATCAAGGAGATTCTGACCGGACTCATCCAACTTCGCACCCGGAACTGGATCCAGTTCACCACGATCCATGTGCTTCTGATATGCCCGACCTGCCGCCGTCCTGCCACCCTTAGCCGCCCGCTGCCCGCTCTGCGATAGCGCATCCAGATCGGGACCGCAGTTGTGGACGAGGACCGGTGTGGTGCCGGCGAGTACATAGTACGTGTGGAGGCTGTTGATGGTCAGGTCGTAGGTGACTGCGGTGGTGTGGTATGTGCGTTTGGCTAGCACCACTGCCGTACCCGAGGCGGTTTGCAGGTCGTCGCCGACCTTGAGGTCCGCCGCGTCGGCGAAGGACGCCTGGGTCTTGTCGTAGAACGGGTGGTGGAAGGTCGTGGTCAGGGTGGCCGGGCCGGCCACCGCCGCGACACCCGCCGCCAGGGCCACAGCGGCCTGGGCGAGCTTGCCCGAACGCTTCGGGGCGATCGTCAGGTCGACGAAATCATGGTCGGTGGTGGTGACGATGACCCGCTTGACCTTGTGGTTCTCCAGCTTCCGGCTGCCCGGTACCGCCGACTTGATCTTATCGCCCACCTTGACGTGGTCGATGGCTTTGGTGGTGCCGTCGGCCAGCAGCACCCTGGTCGAGCCGGTGAAGCTGTGCGGAGCACCGCCGCAGCCCGGCGACTCCGACTCGGTGCCGGCGCCCGGCTCGTCCGCGGCCCGGGAGGCGCTGGAGTTCTCGGCCGAGGTGGCGGCACTCTCAGCCGTACCCTCGGCTGCTCCCTCCGAGGCGGCCGTGCTCGCGCCCTCGGTCGCCGCCTCGGCTCCGCGGCCGAAGAGGCCGCCGACCGCCCGCAACGCCCGGCCGCCGACGGCGCTGAGCAGTTTGCCTCCGAGTGCACCGCCGAGGCCGGAGAGACCGCCGATGGTGGCGCCCACCAGGCCCGATT
>JAVHVY010000294.1:0-16003 GCA_032160305.1 Actinoplanes sp. | reverse complement strand
CTACGTCGGCGGCAACCAGGTCTCCTACAACGGGCACACATACACGGCCAAGTGGTGGACCCTGTGCGAGACGCCCGGCATCGCGGACGTCTGGGCCGACCAAGGCCCGTGCGGCCCCACCACCCCGCCGACCGGTTCGTGCCCCGCGGCCTGGTCGTCGACCGCCGTCTACGTCGGCGGCAACACGGTCTCCTACAACGGGCACAAGTACACGGCCAAGTGGTGGACGCAGAACGAGACGCCAGGCAACCACGACGTCTGGACCGACAACGGCCCCTGCTGACCGTACGGCGGCTCCGCCGCGATGACGCGCCGGCGTCATCGCGGCTGAGCCGCACCCTGCCTACGAGTCGAAACCGACGCCGAACCTGTCCAGCGTCCGCAGCCAGACGTTGCGCCGGCCGCCGTGGCTGTCGGCCTGGGCGATGGACCAGCGGGTCAGGCTGATCACGCCGGAGCGGACCGGTTCGGGCGGGAACGGGACGGGTTTGCGCCGTACCATCCTCAGGTTGGTCAGCTCGGTCCGTTCGCCGGTCAGCAGGTCCAGCATCACCTTCGCGCCGAAGCGGGTCGCGCCGACGCCCAGGCCGGTGTAGCCGACCGCGTACGCCAGCCGCCCGCGGTGGGCGGTGCCGAAGAAGCCGCTGAACCGGCTGCAGGTGTCGATCGCCCCGCCCCACTTGTGGGTGAAGGTCACCCCTTCGAGCTGAGGAAAGGTCTGCGCGAAGTGGTCGGCCAGGATCCGGAAGGTGGCCTCGCGCTGGTCATGCTCGGGTGCCACCCGACCGTCGCGGTAGTAGACCGCGTCGTAGCCGCCCCAGAGGATGCGGTTGCCGGCGCTGAGCCGGTAGTAGTGGAACTGGTTGCCGGCGTCACCGATGCCCTGACGCCGCTGCCAGCCGATCGACGCCAACTGGTCGGCGGTCAGTGGCGCGGTCATCAGGGCGTAGTCGTAGACCGGGACGACGTAGTGCCGCAACCGGCGCAACAGTCCGGCGTGCGCCCCGGTGGCCAGCGCGACCCGGGCGGCGTCGACCCGGCCGTGCGGCGTGTGCAGGCGCAGCCCGGCAGCGGTCGGGGTGAGCCGTTCGACCGGGGTGTTCTCGTAGATGCGCACGCCCCGGTCGAGGCAGGCGCGGCGCAGGCCCCAGACCAGCCGGGCCGGGTCCAGCATGGCGCAGCCGGTGCGGTCCCAGAGGCCGCCGAGATAGGTCGGCGAGTCGACCTCGGCGCGCACCGCGTCGCGGTCCAGCAGGTGCACGTCCAGGCCGCGGGCGGACTCCTGCGCGTACGAGGCGGCCAGCTCGCGCCACTGCCACGGCTCGGTGGCGACGATCAGTTCACCCGTACGCTCGAAGTCGCAGTTGATCTGGTATCTGGCGACCGTGGCGGCGATCTCGTCGAGGTTCTCCCGGCCCAGTCTCTCCAACTCGCCCAACTCGGCCGGGAAGCGGCTCAGGCCGTTGTCGAAGCCGTGGGTCAGGCTCGCCGAGCAGAAGCCGCCGTTGCGGCCGGAGGCGGCCGACCCGGCCGTCTGCGCCTCCAGGACGACGACGTCGCGCCGCGGGTCGCGTTCCCTGGCCAACAGCGCCGTCCACAACCCGCTGTAGCCGGCGCCGACCACCGCGAGGTCCGCCGACCCGGCGGTCTCAAGCGGATCGGCTGTGGCCGGGGCGCCGTCCTGAGTCAGCCAGAACGGCGCCGGCAGCGCACCCGACAGATCAGTCACGACGGCTGGAACGGGCCCGCACGCTGGTCACGATCGCGATCACGACGCCGACCGCGAAGATCAGCGTGCCCATCACGTTCACCTGCGGGGGCAGCCCGACCCGGGTCGAGCCCCAGATCCACAGTGGGAAGGTGACCACCGTGCCCGCGGTGAAGTTGGTGACCACGAAGTCGTCGATCGACAACGCGAACGCCAGCAACATCCCGGAGGTGACCGCGGGCAGGATGGTCGGGAAGGTGATCAGCCAGAACGTCGTCCACGGGCCGGCGCCCAGATCGGCGGCGGCCTCCTCGATCGACTGGTCCAGGGTCAGCACCCGGGCCCGCACCACCACGGCCACGAACGAGATCGAGAACATGATGTGCGCGATCATGATCGTGCCGATGCCCAGCCCGATCCCCGTCGACACGAAGAGGCTGAGCAGCGAGGTGCCCATCACCAGTTCCGGCGCGGACATCGTGGCGAACAGTATGAAGTTGGTCGAGCCCGAGCCGCGGAACCGGTAGCGGCCCAGCGCGTAACCGATGCCGGTGCCGAGCGCGCCGGCCACCAGCATGGTCACCACGGCCACCCCGATCGAGACGATCAGGGCCTGGGTCAGGTCGCCCAGCTCGAAGACCCGGGCGTACCACGTGAGGGTGAAGCCCTCCCAGGACTGGTTGTAGCGGCCCTTCGTGGCGTTGAAACCGATGGCGATCATGATCAGGACCGGCAGGATCAGCCAGGCGATCACGATCCAGGTGTACGTGTGCAGCACACCGGCGCCGGTCATCCGGCGCCGCGGCCTGGGCACGGGCGCCGCCACTCCAGTCGCGGCCGGCGGGGTCAGGGTCTGGGTCATCGGGCTGCCACCTTCATGACGTCCTCGGTGCCGAGGGCTCGCGCGTAAATGAAGATGCCGATCAGCAGCACCGCCATCAGGACGAAGGACAGCGCCGCGCCGACCGGGTAGTCGGAGTTGGCCAGGAACTCCGCCTGGATGACCTGGCCGATCATGGTGGTCGACGAGCTGCCCAGCACCGCCGAGTTGACGTAGTCCGAACTGGCCGGCACGAAGGTCATCAGCACACCGGCGAAGACACCGGGCAGCGCCAGCGGGAGGACCACTGTGCGGAAGGCGGTGGCCGGGTTCGCGTACAGGTCGCGGGCGGCCTCGACCAGCCGGGGGTCGATCCGTTCCAGGGCCACGTAGATCGGCAGCACCATGAACGGCACGAAGTTGTAGACCAGGCCGCAGATCACGGCGAACGAGGTACCGAGGATGTGGACGTTCTCGGGTAGCAGATGGATCGACTTGAGCGGGCCGAGCACCATGCCGTCGTCGGTGAGGATCTGCCGCCACGAGATGGTCCGCAGCACGAACGACACGAAGAACGGCAGCAGCAGCAGGAACAGGTAGGTCGACTTGCGCCGGCCACCGTAGAAGGCGATCCAGTACGCCACCGGGAAGGCCAACACGATCAGCACGAGCGTGGTGACCGCCCCGTAGGCCAGCGAACGGACCAGCTGGGTCCGGTAGTTGCCGAGGCCGTCGACGTAGTTCTGCCAGTGGAAGGTGAACGCATACCCGTTGACGACGTCGCCCTGCTGCAGCGACACCGAGAACATCGTGATCATCGGGACGACGAAGAACAGCACCAGCCACAGCCCGCCGGGCAGAACCAGCAGGTAGGGCGCCAGGCGACCGCGGAGCCGGCTCATCGGCTCAGCCCAGCACGATCGGTTGGAAGATACTCTGGTACGCCTGCTGCTCGGCCGGGGTCGGGAAGTCCCGGAAGTAGTGCAGCTTGGCGTAGTCGGACCCGCCCGGGAAGACCAGCGGGCTGTCCGCGATCGCCTCCATCGCCGTCCGGTCGCCGCCGGTCAGCTTGGCCGCGTCCGCCTTGATCTGCGCCTGCGCCGCCGGCACCGGGCAGACGTAGTTGATGTATTCGGCCAGCGACGCCGCGATGTCGGTCCGGTAGAAGAAGTCGATCAGCGAGATCGCGTCCACCGGGCTCTTCGCCGTCACCGGGATGGCGAAGTTGTCCGTCCAGATCGTGCCGCCCTCCTCGGGGATCACGAACGTGAAATGCTTGCCCTCGGACACGTTCTTCTGGAAGACGTCGCCGGACCAGGCCTGGGTGATCCAGACCTCGCCCTTTCCGAGCGCGTCGATGTAGCTCTGGTCGTAGTAATTGCGCAGCACGCCGGTGCTCTTCTGCTCCTTGAGCTTGTCGGCGGCCTTCTTCCAGTCGTCCTCGGTGGACTTTGCCGGGTCGATACCGAGCAGCATCATGCCGAAGTTGCCCAGCTCCTGGGTGTCGGAGAACATCCCGACCTTGCCCTTGAACGCCGGGTCCCACAGGTCGGCCAGCTTGGTGATCGGCCGGGTGATCTTCGCCGGGTCGTACGCGATCCCGGTGATCCCGGAGGTCCACGGCACGCTGTACTGGTTGCCCGGATCGAACGCCTCGGCGGCGTACGACTTCGCCGCGTTGGCCGCGTAGTTGGGCAGTTTGGAGTGGTCCAGCGGGGCCAGGTAGCCGAGGTCCTTGAACTGGCCGAACTGGATGCCGTTGGTGATCACCATCAGGTCGTACCCGATCGACTGGTTGGCCTTGAGCTGCGGCGACACCTTGGCGAACCAGGGGCCCATCTCCTGGATGACCTCCTGGTAGGTCACGCTGACGCCGGTCTCGGCGGTGAACTTCTTCAGCTCCGGGTGCTTCGGGTCCATATACAACGGCCAGTTGGCGAAGTCGACGTGTTTCGTGCTCGTCCTGCCGGCCCAGAACTTGGCGATGGCGTCCGGCGCGACACTGGCCGCCGGCTTGCCGGTCCCCTTCACACCGCAGGCGGCCAGCGCCATCGCGAAGGCGGAGGCCCCGCCGAGCCGCAGTGCGTCACGGCGGCCCAACCGGCGCTGGGTCAGACCACGGATCAGGGCGGGGTCGATGCTGTTCGGCACGGTCAGACTCCGATCGGGTACGAGTGCTGCGAGCTCCAGGTCAGGAAGACGGTGTCGCCACGGCCGGCGAGCTCCTCCGCGGAGGAGGCGTTCTGGTCGAAGACCACCACGTCCGCACAGGCCGCCGTCTTGACCGTGTAGTTGGTCGAGGTGCCGTGGTAGACGACCTCGGTGACGATGCCGGAGATGACGCAGTCGCCGGTTGCCGTCGCGGAGCTCAGGTGCAGGTCGATCTTCTCCGGGCGGACCGAGACCTCGATGGTGTCGCCGGTGGCGACCGTGCCCCGCACCGGCGCCAGCACCCGCTCCCCCGGCCCGTACGAGAGCACGGCCAGCTCGCCGTCTATGCTCTCGACGGTGCCTTCGAGCAGGTTGGAGGTGCCGATGAAGCCGGCCACGAAACGGGTCGCCGGCTTCTCGTAGATCTCCCGGGGGGCGCCCAACTGGTCGATGCGGCCGAGGTCCATGACCGCGATCCGGTCCGACATCGTCAGCGCCTCGCCCTGGTCGTGGGTGACGTAGACGAAGGTTATGCCGACCTCGCGCTGGATGCGCTTCAACTCGACCTGCATCTGCATCCGCAGCTGGAGGTCCAGCGCGCCGAGCGGCTCGTCGAGCAGCAGCGCGCGGGGCCGGTTGACCAGCGCACGGGCCAGCGCGACGCGCTGCTGCTGCCCACCGGACATCTCCCGCGGGGAGCGCTTCTCCATGCCGGTCAGCGAGACGATGTCGATGATCTCGCCGACCCGGCGGCTGATCTCGGCCTTGTCGACCTTCCGGCGCTCCAGCCCGAAAGCCACGTTCTGGTACGTCGACATGTGCGGGAACAGCGCGTACGACTGGAAGACCATGTTGACGTCGCGCTTGTTCGGGGCGATGCCGGTGACGTCGCGGCCGTCGAGGAAGACCGTGCCTCCGGTCGGCTCCTCGAAGCCCGCGATCATCCGCATGGTGGTGGTCTTGCCGCAGCCGGACGGGCCGAGCAGGGAGAAGAACTCGCCCTGCCCGATGGCCAGATCCATCGGCCGGACGGCGGTGACGGCCTCGCCATGCGACAGGTAGTCCTTGTGTACGCCGACGAGCTCGATCGCGGGGTGAGGGTCAGAAGTAGACATGCAATACCCCTTCGGGCACGAGGGGAGGGGTCAACCGACGCCCCCACCCGAGGACTGGACCTTGACATACGCCAAGGCCGGGGAACAAGGGAATCCGAAGGATTTTTCAGAGTTGAAACGGAATCAGACGCCTACCGCCGCCGCGGCGACGCAATCCGGGGCGAACAACCGTCCTATGCGGGCATTCCAGGGCATCGCCGCCGGCTATTGACAGGGTCGGCGTCACGGCGGAAGGCTCGACACATCGTGTAACGGACCGATTACGCGATCGAGGGGGCGGCATGCTGGGCGGATCGAAATGCGTACGGTGACAGCTCGGGTTGCGGCCTTTCTGGCCGTCCTGCTCGCCGGCGCGGTGACGCCGGGCGCGGCCCTCGCCGCCCCGAAAGCGCCCCAGGTCAGCGGCCAGAGCGTGCAGGCCGGCAAGCTACGGGTGCAGGTGCTCAGCTCGACCCTGCTGCGCCTGGAGTACGCGGCCGACGGCAGGTTCGAGGACCGGCCGAGCTTCACCGCGATCGACCGCGTCCCCGGGCGGACCTGGTTCGCAGCCAGCACGGCCGGCGGCGAGCTGCGGGTCCGGACCAGCAAGGTCACCCTGCACTACAAGCTGGACAGCGGCCCGGTCGACGCCACGAACACGACCCTCGACCTCAGCGTCGGCGGGCAGCCGGCCGGCGCGCACCCGGCCTTCGGCTCGCCGGAGCGGCCCGACTCGCTCGGCGGCTGGTATCGCGGGCTCGACTACTACGCCGGCCAGGCCGGGCCGGTCGACCAGATCGCCCTGCACCCGGGCATGCTCAACCGCAGCGGCTGGTACCTGCTCGACGACACCGCCACCGCGCTGCGCACCGGCGACGGCTGGGTCACCGCCCGACCCGGACGCACCGGGGCCTACCAGGACGGGTACCTCTTCGGCTACGGGCACGACTACCAGCGCGGCCTCACCGACCTGCGGACCCTGACCGGGCCGGCCGACCTGCTGCCGGAATGGGCCTTCGGTACCTGGTTCTCGAAGTATCAGGCGTACAGCACCGCCTACTACGAGACGTCGCTGTTGCCGACGTTCAGGACGAACAACGTGCCGCTCGACTCGCTGGTGATCGACACCGACTGGAAGGCGCCGAACTCGTGGGCCGGCTGGAACTGGAACACCGACCTCTTTCCCGATCCGGCCGGCTTCGTCGGCGGCCTGCAGCGGCAGGGCATCAACACCACGCTGAACGTGCACGCCGCGATCTCCGGTGACGATCCGCGGTTCGCCGCGGCCCAGGCGACCGCGAAAGGCAAGCTCACCCCGGCGACCAGCAGCTTCGCGCCGAACCCGTACCGCTTCGACTGGACCGACCCGGACCAGGCCGCGGCCTTCGAACAACTGCACAAACCGTTCGAGGACCAGGGCGTACGGCAGTGGTGGCTGGACTACTGCTGCGACGACAGCACGGTGAGCACGCCCGGGGTCACCACGGACAGTTGGGTCAACGACCTGTACCGCCGGGACGGTGAGGCCCGCGGGCAGCGGGGCTTCTCGCTCGCCCGGATCGGGGCGGCCTTCCCCGCGTACCCGACGGTCGGGGCCTCCGGGCCGTGGGCCGAGCACCGCAGCACCGTGCACTTCACCGGCGACACCCGGCCGGACTGGGCGACGCTCGCCTTCGCCGCGGCGATGACCCCGGCCGAAGGCAGCATCGGGCTGCCCTACGTCAGCCACGACATCGGCAGCTTCGCCGGCAGACACCTGCCCGACGACCTCTACCTGCGCTGGGTGCAGCTCGGCGCCTTCCAGCCGATCCTGCGGCTGCACTCCGACCACGGCGACCGGCTGCCCTGGGAGTACGCCGACACGGTCAGCGGTCCGGCGGCCGACTACCTGCGGCTGCGCGAGTCGCTCGTGCCGTACCTCTACACCGCGGCCCGGCAGAGCTACGACACCGGCCTGCCGATGAGCCGCGCGCTCTACCTGAACTGGCCCGAGCAGGACGCGGCGTACCGGCACGACAGCGAATACCTGCTGGGCGACTCGCTGCTGGTCGCGCCGGTGACCACGCCGGGACTGAGCACGACGGCCCCGGTGTGGTTCCCGCCCGGCACCTGGACCGACTTCTTCACCGGCGAGACCTTCACCGGCCCGGCCACCCGCACCGTCGCCGCGACGCCGGACCGCCTGCCCGTCTACGCCCGGGCCGGCGCCATCGTCGCCCGGGCCCCGGCCGCGCCGAACGTCGCCGGACAGCCCCGGGACCAGCTCACGCTGACCGTCTACCCGCATGCCTCCGGCAGCACCTCGGTGTACGAGGACGCCGGCGACGGCTTGTCGTACCGGTCGGGGCAGTCGGCGCGGATTCCGGTCCGCTACGACGAGGGGCGGCTCTGTGCACTGACCGTGGGACCGGTGACGGGCAGCTATCCAGGCGCCCCGGCAAGCCGCAGGTACACGGTGGCATTCGCCGACGTGAGCCGGCCGCACGTCGTCACCGTGGCCGGGCGGCCAGCGCCGTTCCGGTACGACGCCACGAAACACCAGCTCGCCGTGACCGTGCCGGCCACGGCGGCCGACCGGCCGGTGGTCGTCACCCATGACGGGACCGCGCTGACCGTGGGCCAGCAGCCGGTGGTGGACCTGAGTTTCGTCGCCCCCGACGGGTTGCAGTCCGGCGCCACCAGCACGCTGGCGACGACCGCGCACAACAGCGGGCCGGGCCCGATCACCGATCTGGCCGCCACGGTCACGGCGCCGGACGGCTGGACGATCACGGCGCGCGGGCCGACGACCGCCGCCTCGCTGGCCGCGGGGGCGAGCTTCACGGCGAGCTACGACGTCACGCCGACGGGCAGTTCCCCGCGGACTGCGAATGTCTCGGCGCATCTCGCGTACCAGAATCCGGATGGCAGTGCGGTGCGCCTGCCCGCCTCGCTCACCGTGCCCGTGCACCCCGTCGCGGTGACCTTCCGGGTGCTGGCCCCGCCGGGCACGCCGGCGGACGCGACGCTCTACGTGCCCGGCGACATCACTGAACTCGGCCCGTGGGACCCCGCCAAGCAGCCGATGGTCAACAAGGGCAACGGGATCTGGGAGTCGACCATCACCGTCCCGGACGGCACGGACATCCAGTACAAGTACACCCGCGGCACGTGGGAGACGGTCGAGGACTGGGGCACGATCGTGGGCACCAACAACCGCAACGTGACCGTCGACGGCGGCATCACCCACACGATGACGGTCGACGACACCTCGACGCAGTGGGGTGTGCCCGGCGTGCCGGACACCCATCTGGCGATCCGGTACTGGCGGGATCCGCTGGTCGTCTCGGTCGACGCCACCGCGGCCGCGGTCACGGTCACGTTCCAGCGCGATGTGGAACCGACCGGCGGCGGCACCGACTTCACCGGCACGGTCGCCGTCGACGGCGCCACCGGCACGATCACCGAGCCGACCCCGGGAACGCTGGTCTGGACGCCTGTTACGCCCCTGCCGGCCGGCTCACACACCCTGACCGTCACCGGGATCAGCAGCACCGGAGCCGCCAGCGTCCCGATCGCCAAGCCCTACACGACGACCTTCACCAGCCCGTAGGCCCAGACATGACAGCTTGTGGGGCCCGCCCGGGGCCTCCTGCGTCGACCGTATATACGGTCCGCGCGCACTGAGCGGCTCGGAGGGCCCGGTCAGCCCACGTTCGAACGGGTGGGCCGGCTCTCGACGGCCGGGCGCAGCCACTGCGGCGGGGGCGGCGGCAGTGGTTCGAGGGCCGGTCGCGTGTCTGTCCACATCGGGATCGCCCGGGGCGGCTCGGCGATCGCCGCGCCCGCCGCCCAGGCCGGGTCCGAACGGTCCGGCGGGCGCCAGATCGGCAGCGGGTTCTTCGTCGGGCCCCACCAGAGGATGGTTCCGTACTCGCGGGCGCCCAGGGCGGCCGGTCGGTGGGCGGCCGGGAGCGCCGGCGCCTCCTCCGGGACGGCCGTGTCGCCGGTTGCCGGGGCGGTGGCCAGCACCACGGCCGCACCGACCGTGACCAGGGTGGCGACCACGGCTGCCAGCTGCCAGCCGGGCAGGACCGTGTCGCCGAGCAGGGCCAGCGCGACCACGGACGGCGCGACGACCTCGCTGATCCACAGCACCGCGGTGACCGGACCGACGTCGCCCTTGGCGAGCGCGTCGGTATACATCGCCATCCCGGCCGCCGCGAAGGCGACCAGGGCGCCGCTGAGCGGCTCGGTCACGATGGTCATCGCCGTGGCCGAGAGGTGCTCCAGCGGCTGTTGGGGCAGGATCAACGCCCGGCCGGTCAGCGCGGCGCCACCGAGGGCCAGGCCGGCCAGAGCGGCGACAACCCCGGGCGGCGCGATCTTGGTGGCGCCCCAGCCGACCACGGCGGTGACCAGCGCGGCGACGCAGAGCCCGTAGCGCAGCGCGCTCGACGGGGCGACCTCCTCCTGCGGCCCGGCCGACATGGCCAGCACCGTGAGGGCGCCGATCGTGATGACGATCGCGGTGACGTCACAGCCGCGCACCCGCGAGCCGAGGAAGAACCGGGCGGCGATCACGGTGATCGCGAGCGAACCGGCGAGGATCGCCTGGACCTGGTAGACCGCGAGCTCGCGCAGCGCCACCATCGAGCCGGCCCAGGCCAGGATGTCGAAGCCGACACCGATCAGGTAGAGCGGGTGGGCCATCGTACGGACGGTGCCGATGCTGCGCCGGGCGCCGAGCGCCTGCAGGATCGAGCCGGCGGCATAGCTGAACGCCCCGAAAATGGTGATCGAGAGCGCGGCCCAACCTGCGGCGGTCATCGGAGGCGCCGACCGTCGTGACGCTTGGTACATAGATGCATCACGCTCTGATAATAGGGGACGGGACGGGTGCTGTCAGCTCCTGAGCAGCGCCAATCGTGCGATCAGGACGGCCAGTGCGGCGAGCGGCGTCGTCGCCGGCAGCGCGGTCGAGTGCCCGTGCTCCACGGATCCGCGGCCCAGAACGGGATTGGCGGACATTGAGTACCGTCGCCGGAATGACGGGGTCCAGAACGGCTGAAGTAGCAGGTCAACGACTGTCCACCGGGTTCGCCGCCGGGCTTGCCCAGTGGCGGTCGCTGAGCCGGTCGAGCGCCGTACTGGTCGCCGTCGTGGCCGCCGCGGTGAGCTGCCTGACCAGGCTCGGACAGCAGCCGCTGTCCTGGGACGAAGCGGTCACCCTGTCCGCGGCCCGGCACACTCCGGGCCGCCTGCTCGCACTGCTGGCGCACACGGACGCGCCGCTGGGGCTCTACTACGCGCTGATGCACGGCTGGGTGCGGCTCGGGGACGCGGCCGGCATCACGGCCATGGAGGCCTGGCTGCGACTGCCCAGCGCGGTGGCCGCCATCGCCGCGGTCGCGCTGACCGCCGTCCTGGCCGCCGACTGGTACGGCCCCCGAGCCGGGCTGGTCGCCGGGGCGCTCCTCGCCGTCCATCCCCTGCTGGTCTTCTACGCCCACGACGCCCGCCCGTACGCCCTGGCAACCTTCCTGGTGGTGGCCCTGACGTGGCTGTTCGTCCGGATCCGCCGGCACCCCACCACGACCGGCCTGGGGGCGTACGCGGTCTTGGCCACCGTCACCATCTATACGCACCTGTTCTCGTCCCTCGTGCTGATCGTCCACTTCCTCGTCGTCGCGGTCCGCGGTCCACGCCGCGTCGCCTGGTCGGTCGTCGCCGCCGCGGTGGCGGTCGCGACCGCCCCCCTGGTGTTGATCAGCTCGCGGGAGACCGGTGAGATCGGCTGGATCCCGCCGGCGTCCGCCGCGTCGATCGCCAGCGTTCTCGGCAAACTGGGCGGCGGCGTCGCGATGGCTCTCGCGTTGGGCGTGGTCGCCGCCGGGGCCGCCACCCGGCGGATCACCCGACGCTCGGCGTTCCTGCTGGCCTGGGCGCTCGTGCCACCGCTGCTGCTGGTCCTGGCCGATCTGGTGACCCCGGTCCTCGTCGCGCGCTACGCCTTGGTGGCCGTGCCCGGTCTCGCCGTCGCCGTGGCCGCGGCCGGTGTGCGGGTCCGGAACCGGATCGTCGCCGGGGGCACGATTCTGGCCCTGGTGGCAGGCCTCGCCACGACCGTCGTACAGCAGAGCCGACCGTACAAGTACGAGGACTTCCGGGGCGCCGCCGAGCTGATCGACGACACGTTCCGGCCGGGGGACGCCGTGCTCTACCTCCCGGCGGCGACCCGGGTCGGGCTCGCCGCCTACCCGCCCGCCAAGCCCGGTGAGACCCCGGTCGACGACATCGCCCTGCGCGGCGACGGCGCTCCGGTACGGGCTAGCGACATCGCCGGGGTCGAGGTGTCCCCGGCGGCGATCGCCAGCCGGCTCCGGTCACACGCCAACGTCTATCTGGTCGGCAACCCCTACGCCGGGATCACCGGCCCTGGCGCCGGTCCGGGCGACCAGGCCAAGATCGACGCGCTGCGCAGCGGCTACACCGAGGTCTGGTCGAGAGCCTTCGGCGTGGTGACGGTGACCCTCTTCTCCCGGCGGATCACTCCGGCGCCGTGAGCACGACGGCATCGATGACCTGGTTTCCGGTGGCATCGGGGCGCCCGGGTCGGCGTAGCTTGAGGGTAAGAGTCGAGTCTCCAGCATCCACCAGCGAGGAGCCACCGATGAACAAACTCATCAACGACCCGGCCACCGTGGTCACCGACGCCCTGCACGGGCTCGCCGCCGCCCATCCGGAGCTGCGCGTCGACCACGAGAATCGCATCGTCTACCGTGGTGACGCGCCGGTCCGCGGCAAGGTCGCACTGATCTCCGGCGGCGGTTCCGGCCACGAGCCGCTGCACGCCGGTTTCGTCGGCCCGGGGATGTTGGACGCGGCCTGCGCCGGCGAGATCTTCACCTCCCCGGTGCCCGACCAGATGGTGGCCGCCACCGAGGCGGTCGACGGCGGCGCCGGGGTGCTGCACATCGTCAAGAACTACACCGGCGACGTGCTGAACTTCGAGATGGCGGCCGAGTTGGCCGAGGCGGAGACCGGTGTCGCCGTCACCTCGGTGGTCACCGACGACGACGTGGCCGTGCAGGACAGCCTGTACACGGCGGGCCGCCGCGGGGTCGGCGTGACCGTGCTGGTGGAGAAGATCGCCGGCGCCGCCGCGGAGCAGGGCCGGCCCTTGGCCGAGGTGGCCGACGTGGCCCGCAGGGTCAACGCGAACGGCCGCAGCATGGGTGTCGCGCTCACCTCCTGTACCGTTCCGGCCGCCGGCAAACCGACCTTCGAGCTGCCGGACGGCCAGATGGAGCTGGGCATCGGCATCCACGGTGAGCCGGGCCGCCGCCGGGTCCCGATCGCGCCGGCCGCCGAGATCGCCGAGATGCTGCTCGGCCCGATCCTGTCCGACCTGGACTTCACCGGCGGCGACGGCGTGATCGCCTTCGTCAACGGGATGGGCGCCACCCCGTTGATCGAGCAGTACGTGATGTTCCACGAGGTCGTGGCAGTCCTCGGCAAGGCCGGCATCACCGTCGCCCGGTCGCTGGTCGGGCCGTACATCACCAGCCTCGACATGGCCGGCTGCTCGGTCACCCTACTAAAGGCCGACGACGAGATCCTGCGGTTGTGGGACGCCCCGGTGCGTACGCCCGCGCTGTGGTGGGGCGCCTGACGCCATGGCAGACACTGTGGACACCTCGACGGCCGGGGCCTGGTTGCGGGAGTTCGCCCGGCTGATCGCGGCCGACAAGGATCTGCTCACCGAATTGGACTCGGCGATCGGGGACGCCGACCACGGCAGCAACATGAACCGGGGCATGATCGCGGTGCTGGCCGCTCTCGACGCCGAGGACTTCGCCACCCCGGCGGCCCTACTCAAACGGGCCGGGATGACGCTGATCAGCACGGTCGGCGGCGCCAGCGGACCGTTGTACGGCACCGCGTTCCTGCGGATGGCCACGGCCGCCGGTGACGCCGAGGCGCTGCCGGCGGACGACGTCGCCAAGGTGCTGCGGGCCGGACTCGACGGCGTGGTCGCCCGCGGCAAGGCGGTGGTCGGGGACAAGACGATGGTGGACGCGCTGACCCCGGCGGTGGACGCGCTCGACGACGCGCTCGCCGCCGGCCGGCCCCTGGGCGAGGCTCTGCGAGCCGCCGGCCGGGCCGCCGAGGAGGGCCGGGCGGCGACCATCCCGCTGGTCGCCCGCAAGGGCCGCGCCAGCTACCTGGGCGAACGCAGCGCCGGCCACCAGGATCCGGGCGCCACCTCGGTGACGATGCTGGTCACCGCGGCGGCGACGGTCCTGGCCGACGGGTCCTGACCGGCGATGGTCGGTCTCGTGGTGGTCTGCCACAGCCGCGCGCTGGCCCGGGCAGCGGCCGCTCTGGCCGCGGAGATGGTGCCCGGCAAGCCGGTCCCGATCGAGGTCGCCGCCGGCCTCGACGAGACCACCTTCGGCACCGACGCGGTGGCGATCATGACGGCGATCACGGCCGCGGACCAGGGCGACGGCGTGGTCCTGCTGATGGACCTGGGCAGCGCGGTGCTCTCCGCCGACCTGGCCCTCGAAATGCTGGACGACGACCAGCGCGACCGGGTGCTGCTGTGCCCGGCCCCGCTGGTCGAGGGCCTGGTCGCCGCCACGGTCGCCGCGGCGGGCGGGGCCGGGCGCCAGGAGATCGCCGACGAGGCCACCGCCGCGCTGGCCGGGAAGCAGTCCCACCTCGGCGCACCGACGGTCCCCAGCGAAAAACCGGGCGAGCGTACGCGGACCGGGCCGTCCGCCGCCTTCACGGTGCGCAATCCGCACGGGCTGCACGCCCGCCCGGCCGCCCGGCTGGTCACCGTGGTCCGGGCGTTCGACGCCGACGTGGAGATCCGCAACCGCAGTACGGGCTCGGCCTGGGTGCCCGCCGCCAGCCTGTCCCGGGTCGCCACCCTGGGGGCCCTGTCCGGGCACGAGCTGGAGGTGCGGGCAGGCGGGCGGCAGGCGCGGGCGGCCGTCGACCAGGTGGTGGCGCTGGCCGGTCGCGCGTTCGACGAGGCTGCGGGCGTACCGGAAAAGGTAGTGACCGGGCGGCCCGGGGCGGGTGGGCTGGCCGCGTCGCCGGGGATCGGGATCGGGCCGGTCCGGCACCTGCGCTCGGTCCGGCCCGAGCTGCCCGAGGTAGCGTCGCGGGGCGCTCCCGCGGAGTGGCAGCGGGTCGAGGCGGCGCTGGCGGTGGTGCGGCGGGATCTGCGGCGGCTCCGGACCGGGGGCGGCGCCGAGACGGCGATCTTCGACGCGCATCTGCTGTTGCTGGACGACGCCGACCTGCTGGCCGACGTGCGGTCCCGGATCGAGCAGGGCGCCGCGGCGCCGCAGGCGTGGTCGGCGGCGGGTGAGCGGCTCGCCGCGGAGTTCGACGCGCTGGCCGATCCGTATCTGCGGGGACGGGCCGCCGACGTCCGCGCGGTCACCGATCAGGTGCTGCGGTCCATCCTCGGCCGGCCGGCCACCGCCCTGCTCGGCTCCGGCGTGCTGGTCGCGCCGGATCTCACGCCGGCCGAGGCGGTAGGCCTCGATCCGGAGCAGGTCGTCGGCGTGCTGCTGGCCTACGGCAGCCCGACCTCGCACGGCGCGATTCTGGCCCGCAGCCGTGGGGTGCCCGCGGTGGTCGGTCTCGGACCGGCGGTGCTCGACCTCCCGTCGGGCACCACGGTCGCCCTGGACGGCGGCACCGGCGAGGTCGTCGTGGACCCGGCGGCCGCGGTGCTGGCCGACTTCCGCGAACGGGCCACCGAGCTGAGGGCACGCCGCACCCGGGCGGCGGCCCGCTCGGCGGCGCCTGCGCTCACCCGCGACGGCGTGCCCGTCGCCGTCGGCGCGAACGTGGGCTCACTGGCCGACGCGCGATCCGCCGAGTCGAACGGCGCCGATCTGGCCGGCCTGGTCCGCACGGAGTTCCTCTTCCTCGGCCGGGAGTCGGCGCCGGACGTGGACGAGCAGCAGGCCGCATATCTGGCGATAGCCGGCGCGCTCGACGGCCGCCGGATCACCTTGCGCACCCTGGACGTAGGCGGCGACAAGCCGCTGCCGTACGTGCCGATGGGCGCCGAGGCCAACCCGTTCCTGGGCGTCCGTGGCATCCGGCACTCCTTCGAGCATCCGGAGTTGCTCGCCCAGCAGTTGCTGGCCATCATCCGGGTCGCGCACGACGTGCCGGTCAGCGTCATGTTCCCGATGGTCAGCATGGTGTCCGAGGTGT
>JAVHVY010000285.1:0-28323 GCA_032160305.1 Actinoplanes sp. | reverse complement strand
GTGGTCGCGTCGCCGCTTTCCACCATTTCTTTCTCCGACGACGACCTGACGTTCACGCAGAAGGGTGCTGTGGTGAACGTGTCGAAGGGCTCGGATCAGGTGGCGTCGCTGACGCTGGCGTCGGCGAAGTACACCCACACGAGTATCAGTGCCGTCTTCACCGTCACGTCCACCCACCCCGTCAAGATCGACACTCGCCAGTTCGCCGTCTACATCGATGCCGGCGACTACGCCATGGACCCCAAGACCGTCAAGTCGCTGGATGCCGGCACCCACACCTTCACGCTCGCCATGACAGGCATGTCTCATGAGCCCCGCGCCCTGGGCTTCAACCCCGACCGGACGTCGGTAGCCTCCCGAGACCGCGGGAGCGCCCTTTGGGAACCGTGAACCAACCCGCCCACAGCCTGAATTCCCCGATCGGGCCTGCACTGGTAAACCGGGACCACTCCGGAGTGCACCCCTTGAGGTCGGTCAGCCACATCCGCCCAGCGCTCACCTGCTGTCAGCGAGAGGCGGGATCCCGACGCGTTCAGGACTCCGGCGCAAGGTTCGAGGCCGGCACGGATCGCGGCGTCCAGCGCCGGCCAGGCCGCCGGATCGTCTGTGCTGAAGACTGCGATGTTGGCCAGTAGCCGGATGGTCGGATCGGGATCTGACCGTAGGCGTTGCAGGATGGCTTGATGCTGCGCGACTCGGTGCCACGGTATGGCATCTACGAAGGCGACCCGGACGACCGGATCGGTCGAGGCTTCCAACGCCGCCATGGCCCGCTCGGGCTCGGCGGTGTCGACTAGTAGTTTCGCCGCGGTGCGCCGCCCTTGCGGATCCACGTCGTTCAGCGCCGACTCGGCGGCGTCTGCCACCAGGAGCCAGTAGGGGTTCTGAGAGCACAAGTGGTGCAGCAGCTCGAAGATGGTCCGCCGGGCCGACAGGCGAACGTCGGTCGTGAATGTCGGCCCACTTCTGGTTCTCTGCACTCACGCCGAGCCAGATCCAGGGCGGGATGCTGCGCAGCGGCGCCGGCGGGGACACGTTCCACAGCCGCCCAGCTCGGCCGCCACGGCACGCCAGAGCCAACCCCGACTCGACCCCGCCAGAAAGGTCCACTCGTGAGTTAGCGACCACCGGCCCACATCCGGTTTCGGACGGACGGCGACTCCCGTACGTAGGGGGTCGCTGCTTGCGTTTCGTGGGCTTACCTGAAGCGTTGCCGTTCCTCTTGTTGCCCGCGATTCGCGGTGCTACGCCGGGGTGAGGGCGGCGCGTTTGCGGGCGCGGTGGGCGGCGACGTGCGAGCGGGTCGCGCAGCGCTCCGAGCAGAAGCGGCGGCAGTTGTTCGAGGACGTGTCGAGGTAGACGTTGCCGCAGCGGTCGTCGGCGCAGGTGCCGAAGCGGACGCTGCCGTACTCGCAGAGCCACACCGACAGGCCCCATACCGCGCCGGCCAGATACTCGGCGCTGACCGAGGCGCCGCGGCTGGTCACGTGCATGTGCCAGTCGTCCGGGTCGTGGCCGGAGATGCGCGGCTGCACCGGGAAGGCTTCCAGCAAGGCGTTCAGCTCCTGGACCGCCTCGGCGTCGCGGCCGGACGTGCCGAACTCGAAGACCTCGCGCAGCCGCCGCTGAGCCCGGCGGAAGGCGGGCAGATCCTTCTCCGTGGCCTCGTCACGCATCCAGACGTGGTCGTCGGAGAACATCGCCCGCAACCCGGCCAGGCCGGCCAGATCGGCGTTGACGAGATCAACGGCCGTCCGGGCGTACGCATCGAAGTTCACCTGACAACCGTAGACGACGATTGCGCGTGTCGGCGGATCCGGATCCGGGGCGTACCGGTTGGCGCGACCCCTGGTGCCTCGGGCGATACTCTCGGCTCATGTTCCGATCCGTCTTTCTCGCCGCTGCCGGGTCGTCCCGGCTGGAGCGGCTGGTCGCCTCCGCGCCCGTCAGCAAGGGCATCGTCCGCCGGTTCGTGGCCGGCAGCGCCGTCGGGGACGCGCTGCGGGCCAGCCGGGCACTGGCCGACGACGGCCTGGCCGTGAGCCTGGATTACCTGGGCGAGGACACGCTGACCGCCGAGCACGCGACCGCGACGAAGGATCAGTATCTGAGGTTGCTGAGCCGGCTGAAGGAGGCTGGGCTGACCCCGGCGGCCGAGGTGAGCGTCAAGCTCTCGGCGCTGGGTCAGAAGGTCGACAACCGGATGGCCTTCGACTACGCGAGGGCGATCTGTGTGGCGGCGGCCGGGGCAGGCACCATGGTGACGCTGGATGCCGAGGAGCACACCACCACCGACTCGACCCTGGAGATCCTCGCCGAGCTGCGCAAGGACCACCCGACGACCGGCGCGGTCCTGCAGGCGTACCTGCGGCGGACCGAGGGCGACTGTCGTGAGCTGGCGACGCCGGGGTCGCGGGTCCGGCTCTGCAAGGGTGCGTATGCGGAGCCCGAGTCGGTGGCCTACCAGTCGGCGCTGGACGTGGACAAGTCGTACGTGCGGTGTTTGAACATTCTGATGTCGGGCGAGGGTCACCCGATGGTGGCGACACACGACCCGCGGCTGGTCGCGATCGCCGAGGACCGGGCGCGCTGGTTCGACCGGTCGGCGACCGAGTTCGAATTCCAGATGCTCTACGGTGTGCGCCCGGAGGAACAGGCCCGGCTCGCCGCGGCCGGCCACACCGTGCGCGTCTACGTCCCCTACGGCGACCAGTGGTACGGCTATCTGATGCGCCGGCTGGCGGAGCGCCCGGCCAACATGGCCCTGTTCGGGAAGGCACTCACGTCGCGCAAGTAATCATTTCGGGCGAAACCTCCGGGTCTCCCGGTGTGTCGCCTTGACTTTTTGCTAGTCATTTTACGGAACGCATCGCGCTGGTCACAGCTGTATCGATACCGTACTAACGACACGGCATTGACGACACAGCAGTGCCTGCGAAAGGATCGGTGCGAGGTTATGACGGGTCCAGCCCAGACCGAGGAGCGACTCTCGGAGGTCCGGTTCCTGACCGTGGCCGAGGTGGCCGCGCTCATGCGGGTTTCCAAGATGACCGTCTACCGCCTGGTGCACGGGGGTGACCTGACCGCGGTGCGGGTCGGTCGTTCGTTCCGCGTGCCCGAGCACGCCGTGCACGCGTATCTGCGCGGGGCGTTCTCCCAGACCGCTTGAGTCAGGGGGCGTGTTGGCCCTGCTGATGCAGGGCCGCTACGCTGGACCGGTTGGTTCCCGGGTCATCCCCGCGCTCGCGTCGCTTCAAGGTGCGCGCTCGCGGCGGGTCCGGGCCGCCGTCCAGATCGGATCGAGGCCGTGTCTGCACGCGCGCCCGGTTCGACCCCGAATGGTTTCGAGAGGCTTTCGTATGGGCTCCGTGGTCAAGAAGCGTCGCAAGCGTATGGCGAAGAAGAAGCACCGTAAGCTGCTGCGCAAGACCCGCGTCCAGCGTCGCCGTCTCGGCAAGTGACGTCCGGCCGGGCGTTCGGCCCGGCTGCGCCGCGCTTGCCTTCTTCCGAAGGACGCGCCCGTGGTGCCGTCTCCTGACAATCATGTGCGGGGCAGCTACGCCCCGCCGAGACTCGTCGTGGTCACCGGGGTCAGCCGTTTTCTCGGCGCCCAGGTGGCGTCCCGGCTCGCCGCCGACCCGCGGATCGAGCGAGTCATCGGCCTGGATCCGCACGATCCGCCGCCGGCCCTCGCGGGTCTGCTGGACGACGTCGAGTTGATCCACGCCGACGCGCGCGCGGCCATCGGGGCGATCGCCGAGCTCGGCGCCGAAGCAATCGTGCACCTCGCGGTCACCGGCGCGCCCGATTCGCAGCACGGTGGCCGGGCGGCCATGAAAGAGCAGAACGTCATCGGCACGATGCAGCTGCTCGCCGCCGCCCAGGGTGCCACCGGGCTGCGCAAGCTCGTGGTGCGGTCGTCCACGGCCGCCTACGGCGCCTCGTTCCGGGACCCGGCGGTCTTCACCGAGGACACTGAGCCCCGGGCGGTGCCGCGCGGCTCGTTCGCCCGGGACATCCTGGACATCGAGGGTTACGTGCGCGGTTTCCGCCGCCGCCGGCCGGAGGTCGGCGCGACCGTGCTGCGGTTCGCGCCGTTCATCAGCTCGACGGCGGACACGACGCTGACCCGGTATTTCGCCCAGCCGTTCGTGCCGACCGTACTCGGCCGGGACGCCCGGCTGCAGTTCGTGCACGTGGACGACGCGCTGGAGATCCTGCACCGGTCGGTCGTCGAGGACCACCCGGGCACCTTCAACGTGGCCGGTGCCGGGGTGCTGATGCTCTCCCAGGCGGTCCGGCGGGCCGGCCGGGTGTCCGTGCCGCTGCCCGAGGGCACACTGTCGTCGGTCGCCGCGCTCGCCCGCAACGTGGGCGTCGGGCAGATCGGGCTGGACCAGATCGACCTCTTCGTACACGGCCGGGTGGTCGACACGGCCCGGCTGGTCAAGGAGTTCGGCTTCACGCCGCGCAGCACCGAGACAGCGTTCGCCGACTTCGTCACCGGGCACGCCAACGGATCGTCGCTGACCGCCGACCGGCTGGCCGCGGCGGAGAAGGCGATCCTGGACGGGATCCGGCAGTTCCGGACGGCGGCCCGGGCCGAGGCGAGAAGTATCACGGGGGACCGGTGAGCCAGGACGAGTTCCGCCGCACGCTGCCCGGCAACGCCGATTTCGAGCTGCCGGCGGCCCACCCGCACCACCAGGTGAACGGGCACCGCCCGGTGCCACCGCGCGCGCAGCCTGAGCCGGACGCGGTGGACCTGTGGGACCAGCGTGTCGCCAATGGTCTGGCCTTCCTGCGCCGGCGGTTGGCCGGGGCGTACGAGGTGGACGACTTCGGTTTCGACCTTGAGCTGACCGACACCGTCTTCTACCCGATGCTGCGCGTGCTCTACCGGGACTGGTTCCGCACCGAGGTGCTCGGCATCGAGAATGTGGCGTCCTGCGGCGGTGGCCTGATCGTCGGCAACCACTCCGGCACCCTGGCGCTCGACGCGATGATGCTGTCGGTGGCCCTGAACGACCAGCACCCCGAACGGCGGCACCTGCGGCTGCTCGGCGCCGACCTGGTGTTCCGGGTCCCGATCCTCTCCGAGCTGGCCCGCAAGGCCGGTGCGACGGTCGCCTGCAACCCGGACGCGGAACGGCTGATGGCCGACGGCGAGCTGGTCGGCGTCTTCCCGGAGGGCTTCAAGGGCATCGGCAAACGCTTCAGCGACCGGTACAAACTTCAGCGTTTCGGCCGGGGCGGCTTCGTCTCCGCGGCCCTGCGCACCGGCACGCCGATCGTTCCGGTGGCGATCGTCGGTGCCGAGGAGATCTATCCGATCCTGGCCGACCTGAAACCGCTGGCCCGGCTGCTCGGCATCCCGTATTTCCCGGTCACGCCGACCTTCCCGTTGCTCGGCCCGCTCGGGCTGGTGCCGCTGCCGAGCAAGTGGCTGATCCAGTTCTGCCCGCCGATCCCGACGGCGCATCTCACCGACTCGGCCGACGATCCGATGGTGGTCTACAACCTGGCCGATCAGGTCCGCGAGACGATCCAGGTGACCCTGCACTCCCTATTGGAGAAGCGGCCGGACCCGTTCGGCTTGTAATATCGCGGCTGAGGGGCGGCCCCGAACCCTGAGTTCGGCACCGCCCCTCGCCATGTCCACGCCACGCTGAGCCACGCCACGCTGAGCCACGCCACGCTGAGCCACGCCACGCTGAGCCACGCCACGCTGAGCCACGCCACGCTGAGCCACGCCTCGCTGAGCCACGCCACGCTGAGCCACGCTGAGCCACGCCGAGGCTGAGTCGGGGCTTGAGCTGGTCAGTGGCCGAAAATGCCGCGCAGCAGGCTTCCGCCGTCGGTGTCGCTCGGGTCGGCCGGGGTGCCGGCGTCGCCCTGATCGGCGGCCGGGGCGGTCGAGTAGCTCGGGGTCGCGGCCGGGGCGACCTGCCCGGCGGGTGCCTTGGCCCTGCCGGTCGGGGTGGGAGCCATCGCCGGATCGTTCGGGTCGGGCTGCACCTTCGCCGTCCTGGACCTGGTCCCGGACTCCGACTTGGCGCCCTGCTTCTCGCCGATGCCCTGCTCGTGCGCTCCCGTGGTCGAGCTGTCCGAGCCGGTGACACAGTCGTCCAGCACCGGGCCGAGCGAATCCGTGGTGGTCGGGGCAGCCTGCCCGCAGGAGAGACCGGTCTGCAGCAGGTCACTGCGGTCCGCGACCTTGTCGAGCAGGGACATCGACTCGGCCGCGCGTTCCTGGTTGGCGGGGTTCAGCCCGTCCTGGACCGCGATCATCCGGGTCCGCTGGGCGTTGACGAAGGCGTCGACGGTGCTCAGCGGGGCCTTGTCGGTACGGTTGACCGCCGCGCCGGTCAGCAGTCGGACGCCCTGCCGGGTGTCGCTGTCCATGTCGTTCAGGACGGTGCCGAACGCGCTGTCGTCGCCGGGCAGCTGGCCCGCCTCGGCGACCCGGTTGCGGGCGAAGTCCAGGGACAGCTGGCCGCGGGTCAGGTCCGAGCCGGCCATCGCCAGCTGGGCGCGTTCGGTGGAGCGTTTGACGCCGTAGAGCGCGTCGCCGGGGTGGGCGCTCTCGCTCGCGGCGGAGATGCCGGAGACGGCCATCGCCCCGGCGGCGACGCCGATCACGATCGCGCCGCGAGCCCGGATCCGGCGGGCGGAACCCCGGGTGAGCAGGCTGCGCACCGATCCGGGCGCGGCCTGGTCGCTCGTACCGGCGTCGGCGTCCGGATGCTGGCCGATGCCGTCCCGCTCGGCCGTGGCCACGAGCATCGCCCGCAGCCCGGTACGGAATTCGGGTTCGACCGGGTTGCCGGTGCGGGCGGCCGACAGGCTCTGCCCGATGGCGACCAGCTCGGCGAGCTGCTCGTCGGCCTTGCCCCGGGTGTGGTGCCGATGGCTGCCGGTGGTCTCGTCGAGAAGCTCCGCGAAGCGCTCGGCGCCCCGCCGGTCGAGGAAATCGAATGTCACCACGGGGACCTCCCTTCGCTCATGGGATTCCCGCCGACGGCAGTGCCGGTGGGTCGCATCCAGACAAACGCGCGGCGGGTCGGCGGAGTTACGGCCATCGACGGCTGAGGAAGTGTCACCACTGGAACCGTCACCACTGAAACCCCTCGGGCAGCAGACGCGCGAGGGCCCGGACGGCCCGGTACTGCAACGCCTTGATCGCCCCCTCGTTCTTGCCCATGGTCTGCGCGGTCTCGGCCACCGAGAAGCCCTGGAGGAAGCGTAGGACGATGCACTCCTGCTGTTCCGGGTTGAGCTGTTTGACCGCGGTCAACAGCGCGACGTTGGTGATGTGGTCGACGACCGCGGCCTCCGGGCTGCCCTCGGGCCCGCGGTCCTCGCGGTCGGCGTCGAGCACGTCGCCGGTGGTCACCTCCAGGCGGTAGCGGCCCGACTTGAAGTGGTCGGCTACCAGGTTGCGCGCGATCGTCACCAGCCAGGCGCCCAGGTCCCGGCCCTGCCAGGTGAAACTGCCGATCCGCTTGAGCGCGCGCAGGAAGGTGTCCGAGGTCAGATCCTCGGCGAGCTGCCGGTTGCCGACCCGGAAGTAGACGAATCGGAAGACGGTGTCGACGTACCGGTCGTAGATCAGGCCGAACGCTTCCGACTCGCCGGCCTGGGCGCGTTCGACCAGACCCCACACCTCGGCGGCGGCGTCGCCCGGGTCGGGTCGGGCCGGGTACTTCGGCGGTCCGGGGGATTCGGTCGACGGGCTGGTGGTGCTCTGCGTCGGCACGATCACGACGGTCTCGCCGCCGACGCTGTCCAGCGGCGCGCTGGGCGGCGGCGGGGTCGCGCTGCGTTCCCCCGGGCCGGGCTGGCTGGGCGGCCGGCCGGTGACTCTGCCCCCGACCGGCTTGACGTTCCCGGTCGGCGGCAGGTGCCGGCTCGGGGATTCGTTGAGGTGCGGACGGTTGCGGGTGCGCTTGGCGCCGTCCCCCCGGAGTGCGTGCGCGATCATCGGTTCGACGGTCTCGCGAAGGCCGTTGATTCCTTCGGTCAGGGCGCCGAGCGCCGTAAAGCCCTCTTTACGGTACGGGTCGCCGGCGTACACATGACTCACTGCGCCTCCTTCGCCCGGGCATATTTCCGTGCTTTCTGGGGCACCGGGGTCTCCTCAGGATTGAGGGGTCGATTCACAACAAAGGGGTGGGGCAGCCCGAGACGATCCCGGCTTGCCTCACCCACAGGTGTGGAGTCCGTTACACAGCGGGAATCATCGGCGACGACAAGCGCACGCAGTCGCACAGACTGTGCGCTCCACCGAAAATACCCGAAGTGGCGCAGACTGGACATTGGGAAACTTCTGCGACAATGTATGACACTCTCGTGGGGCGCGTCGCACATGCTGTCCGGCAACCCGAACGAGTGCCGGTTGTGCCAGACTCGGGCGTCGTGGAGTCCTCAGCCCCCGACCCGGTACGCGCGGCGGCCCAGCGCCGTCCCGACAGCTGTGCCCTGATCGCCGGCCCGGCCCTGATCACCTGGGCCCAACTGGACGAGCGAGTCGACGCCGCCGTTCGAGAGCTGCTCACCCGGTGCCCCCATCCCGGCGAGCGGGTCGCGCTGGTGCTCGGCAACACGATCGACTTCGCGGTCACCTACTTCGGGGTGCTCCGCGCCGGACTCGTCGCCGTTCCGCTCAATCCGGGATACACCGCCGATGAGCTCGCCTACGCGCTGACCGACTCCGGGGCGAGCCTGGTCGTCGCCGAGAAATCCGTCCACGAGCGGCTACGGTCGGTGACGCGGGTGCGCGTACAGGAAAGGGTCGGGTCGGCGGCGGGGCCGGAGCCGCCGGCGGTCGACGGCGAGCAACTGGCGCTGCTGCTCTACACCTCGGGGACCGGCGGGCGGCCGAAGGGCGCCATGCTCACCCACCGGGCGCTCGCGGCGAACCACGCCCAGCTGGACCGGATCGAGCCGCCGGTCGTCGGGACGGACGACGTGGTGCTGCTGGCCGTGCCGCTGTTCCACGCCTACGGGCTGAACACCGGGCTCGGGACCGTGGCCCGGCACGCCCAGTGCGGCGTGCTGATCGACCGCTTCGATCCGGCCGACACGCTGCGGCTGATCGCCGAGCACGCGGTCAGCGTCGTGGTCGGCGTGCCGTCGATGTATGCCGCCTGGTCCCGCCTGCCCGAGGCGGCGTCGCTGGCCACGCTGCGCACGGCGGTCTGCGGCGCGGCGCCGCTGGAGGCGACCGACGCGGCGCGCTTCACGGCCGCGACCGGCAAGAAGATCCTGATCGGGTACGGGCTGACCGAAGCGGCCCCGGTGCTCACCACGACCGCGGTGAGTGACCGGGCGAAGACCGGCGTGATCGGCCGGCCGCTGCCCGGGGTGTCGCTGCGGCTGCGCTCGGCCGCCGGTGACGTGCTCTGGCAGGACGGCACCGCCTCGATCGAGGACGACCTGGAGCTGCCCACCTCGCCCGGCTCGGAGCCCGGCGAAGTCGTCGTCCGCGGGGCGAACCTGTTCTCCGGCTACTGGCCGGACGGGCACGGCGGCCCCGACCCGGACGGCTGGTGGGGCACAGGCGACATCGCCTACGCGGACTCCGGCGGCGATCTGGTCCTGGTCGACCGGATCGGCGAGCTGATCCTGGTCAACGGCTTCAACGTCTACCCGGCGGAGATCGAACGGGTGCTCGAGGCGCACCCCGGCGTGGCCGAGGCCGCGGTGATCGCGGTGCCCGATCCGGCCACCGGGCAGGCGCCGCGTGCCTTCGTCGTAGCCGCCCTGGACCCGCCGCCCACCCCGGCGGAGCTACAGGACCACTGCGCGCGGCAGCTCGCGCGATTCAAACTCCCGGCCACTATCGAGATCGTGGCGCGGCTGCCGCACTCGGCGACCGGCAAGGTACGCAAAGGGGAGATGCGGTGACCAGAGTGACCCTGATCAGTCGGGCCGGCTGCCACCTGTGCGAGGTGGCCGAGCAGGCGCTGGACCGGATCGCGGCCGGCGACTGGACCCGGCTCGACGTGGATTCCTCGACGGAGCTGGAACGCGAATACGGCGACCGGGTGCCGGTGGTGCTGCTCGACGGCAAGGAACACGGCTACTGGACGGTCGAGGAGGAGCGGCTGCTGCGCGATATGCGGAGGCCGCCGGGCGCCCCGCGGCTGTAGATTCTCCTCCCGTGGCGCGTACGCATCTTGTCTGGGACTGGAACGGCACCCTGCTCGACGATCTGCACCTGGTGGTGAGCTCGACGAACTCGGCCTTCGCCTCGGTCGGCGCCCGCGGCGTCGACCCCGACGAGCACCGCCGGCAGTTCCGGCGCCCGGTCGCGGAGTTCTACGCCGAGATCCTCGGCCGGGCTGTGGACCACGAGGAGTTCGGCCGGCTGGACCGGATCTTCCACGACGCCTACCGGGTCGGGCTGACCAGCACGGGGCTGGCCCAGGACGCGATGGCGGCGATCCAGTCCTGGCCGGGCACCCAGTCGCTGCTGTCCATGTGGTTCCACAGCGAGCTGGTCCCGGCCCTGGAGACGTACGGGTTGGCCGGGGCGTTCACCCGGGTGGACGGGTTGCGCACCGAGGTCGGGGGTGACCTGAAGGCCGGCCATCTCGCCAACCACCTGGCCGGGTTGCGGATCGACGGCGCCCAAGTCGTGCTGATCGGCGACTCGCTGGACGACGCCGCGGCGGCCGCGTCGGTCGGCGCCGCGGCCGTGCTCTACAGTGGCGGCTTCACCCACCCGGCACGGTTGCGGGCCTCGGGCCTGCCGGTGGCCGACACGCTGCTGGAGGCTGTCGAGATCGCCCGGACGCGGTAGCTGCCGCCGGTCCAGGATGCGACGTCGGTGGCCGGGCGGGCCGATGCGCCGGTAATGCTCGTGATCAGGATCGGCTAGCACGTCGAGCCGATCGTTGTCCAGTTGGTCGATCAAGATCGCGATTTGTGCACGCCTTCACAAGCGCATACTCTGTGACTCCGGCGAGCCCCCCGCTACCACAGCCGGTTCAGGCAGCTCAACGGGGCTAGTCACCGGTTGATCACCTCGTCGGCACGGAGTCAGATGAGTCAGCAACGTCACGGAAGCACGCCCGGCGAAGCCGGCGCAGTCCCGGCCTTCCCGGATCTGCCAGAGGCGACGATCGCACGGCTGCCGGAATACCTTCGCGCGTTGCACCATCTGCACGACGGCGGTTCCGACACGGTCTCCAGCGAGGGCCTGGCCACCGCGGCGGGGGTCAACTCGGCCAAACTGCGCAAGGATCTCTCCCACCTGGGCTCGTACGGAACCCGCGGCGTGGGCTACGACGTCGTCCTGCTGATCGACCAGATCGAGTACATCCTCGGCCTCGACCAGCACCGGGCCGTCTGCCTGGTCGGCGTCGGCAACCTCGGCCACGCGCTGGCCGGCTACGACGGTTTCGCCAGCCGGGGCTTTCGGATAGTGGCCCTCTTCGACGCCGACGACGCCCGGGTCGGCGAGCAGATCAACGGCCTGACCGTGCGGCACATCGACGAGTTGAGCCGGCTCGCCGGCGAGGAGGCGATCGCGATCGGCGTGATCGCCACCCCGGCCAGCGCCGCCCAGGCGGTCGCCGACGATCTCGTCGCGGCCGGCGTGACCAGCATCCTCAACTTCGCGCCCTGCGTGCTGTCGGTGCCGGCCAACGTCGACGTCCGCAAGGTCGACCTGGCGATCGAGCTGCAGATCCTTTCCTTTCACGAGCACCGCAAGGCATCCTTGACCGCGTTACCCGGCGGATTCGCCGGCGCGGGAGACCAGGAGGCGGTGGGGTCGTGAATCTGCTCAGCATCGGAGCGTCGTATCGCACCGCCGATGTCGGTACGCTCGAACGCCTCGCCATCGCCGAGGCCGACCTGCCCGTCCTGCTGCACCGACTGGTCGCCCAGCCGTTCGTCCGCGAGGCCGTCGTCGTCTCCACCTGCAATCGCGTCGAGGTCTACGCGGCGGTCACCGGCTTCCACGGCGGGCTCGGCGACGTCTGCGCGCTGCTCGCCGAAGAGTCGGGGATCAGCGCCAACGACCTCGCCGCCCACCTCTACGTGCACTACGACGAAGCGGCTGTCCGGCATGCGTTCCGGGTCTCGGCCGGGCTCGACTCGATGGTCGTCGGCGAGGCGCAGATCCTCGGGCAGCTACGGGACGCCTACCACGCCGCCACCGAGGCGGACACGGCCGGCCGGCTGCTGCACGAGCTGATGCAACAGGCGCTGCGGGTCGGCAAACGCGCGCACGCCGAGACCGGCATCGACAAGGCCGGCCAGAGCGTCGTCACCGCCGCCCTCGAGGTCGCCGCGGGCCGCCTGGACGGCCGGCTCACCGGGCGCCGCGCCCTGGTGATCGGCGCGGGAGCGATGGGCGCCCTGAGCGTCGCCACCCTGACCCGGGCCGGCGTGGGGCCGCTGCAGATCACCAACCGCGGCGCCGCCCGGGCGCAACGGCTCGCCGAGGCGTACGGCGCGACCGCGGTGCCCTTCGCCGAACTGGACGCCGCCCTGGCCGACGCCGACATCGTCGTCACCGCCACCGCCGCCGCCCTGCCGGTGCTGACCCGGGCCCGGCTCGAGGCGGCCCGCCCACTGGTCGTGCTCGACCTCGCCGTCCCGCGCGACGTGGCCCACGACGCGACGGAGCTCGACGGCATCGATGTGATCGACATCGACAGTCTCGCCGCCGCCCGGCGCACCCTGCCGGCCGCCGCCGAGACCGCCGCCGTCGAGCAGATCGTCGCCACCGAGGTCGACCACTTCCTCGGCTGGCTGCGCGGCGCCGAGGTCGCCCCGACGGTCGCGGCGCTGCGTAACCGGGCCGATGACGTGCTCACCGCCGAGCTGGGCAAGCTGATCACCCGCCGGCCGGAATTCACCGAAGAGCAGCGGGCCGACGTTTCCCGTACGCTGCACCGCGTCGTCCAGCAGCTGTTGCACTCGCCGACCGTGCGGGTCCGGCAGCTCGCCGCCGAAGCAGGCGGAGACCAGTACGCGGCGTTGCTGCGCGAACTGTTCGATCTGGACGTCCCGCACGCCACCCAAGCCGACGCCGTGCCCGAGATCGGGGATAACCCATGAGCACCGCCCTGCGCCTTGGCACCAGGGGCAGCGCGCTCGCGCTCGCCCAGTCCCAGTTGGTCGCCGAGGCGCTGACCGAACGCACCGGCCGCCCAGTCGAGCTGGTCCGGATCCAGACCGCCGGGGACACCTCCGCCGCGCCGGTCGCGCAGCTCGGAGTCGGCGTCTTCGTCTCCGCCCTGCGGGACGCGCTGATCGCCGGCGAGATCGACTTCGCGGTGCACTCGTACAAGGATCTCCCGACCGCCGCCGACCCGCGGCTGCACATCGCGGCCGTTCCGCAGCGTGTGGACCCGCGGGACGCGCTGATCGCCCGGGACGGGTTGACTCTCACCGAGCTGCCGCCGGAGTCCGTCATCGGCACCGGCGCGGTGCGCCGAATCGCGCAATTGCATGCCTTGGGCCTACAGTTGCAGGTCACGCCGATCCGCGGAAACGTCGACAGCCGCATCGCGCGGGTGCTCGGCCCCAGGGCCGACCTCGATGCGGTCGTCCTGGCCCGGGCCGGCGTGGTGCGTCTCGGCCGGGCCGCCGAGATCACGGAAACACTGGACCCGATGCTCATGCTGCCCGCCCCTGCCCAGGGCGCGCTGGCGGTCGAGTGCGGGGCCGACGACGCAGACCTGGTCGAGCTGCTGGGGGCACTCGACCACGCACCGTCCCGGGCCGCCGTGTGCGCGGAACGGGCGATGCTGGCCACGCTCGAAGCCGGGTGCTCTGCCCCGGTCGCGGCACACGCCGAGCTCGCCGAGGGTGAGCAAGGCGACGAGATCTACTTGCGCGGTGCGGTGATCAGCCCGGATGGGGCCCGAGCCATCCGACTGTCGCGTACCGGAACGCCCGCCGACGCGGCGGAGATCGGCAAGGCGCTCGCCGCCGATCTCCTCGACGCCGGCGCCGACACCATGCTGGGGAGCTCCGCATGAGCGACTGCACCGAGCGGCACCACCTCGCGCCCGACGGTGGCCTCGCAGGCGAGGGCCAGGAGCGCATGCTTAAGGAAGGCAGAGAATGACCACCCGCACCCGTAAGTCCGTCGGACGCATCGCGTTCGTCGGGGCCGGCCCCGGAGACCCGGGTCTGCTGACCCGCCGTGCGCACGACGCGCTCGGCGACGCCGACCAGGTGGTCTACGACCGTGGCGTGCCCGAGTCGCTACTCGCGACGATCAGGGCCGAGGCCAAGGCAGACACCCAGTTCAGCCCGGCCGAGGGCGCGCCCGGCGATGTCGCCAAGGTGCTGCTCTCCGCCGCCAAGTCCGGTCTGCACGCCGTGCACCTGGTCGCCGGCGACCCGTTCGGGCACGACGCGGTGGTCAAGGAGGTGCAGGCCGTCGCGCGGACCGCGGTGCAGTTCGAGGTCGTGCCCGGCCTGGGCCAGGCCGAGGGCGTCGCCACTTACGCGGGCGTACCGCTGTCGGGCGTACGCACCGCGGCCGACGTCGACGACGTCACCAACCTGGACTTCGACGCGCTGGCGGCGGCGGCCCTGAAGGGCTCCTTCGCCGTCGCGGTCGACGCGGGTGACCTCGCCGCCGTCCGCGACGGGCTGCTCGCGGCGGGCGTCGAGCCGTCCACCACGGTCGGCGTGACCGGCGACGGCACCGGCGAGACGCAGTACACGACGGGCTCCACGGTGGACAGCTTCGTCGCCGCGGCGCTGGGCTTCACCGGCCGCGTCGTACTCACCGTCGGCGGTGACGTCGCCGAGCGCGACAAGCTGAGCTGGTGGGAGAACCGGCCCCTGTACGGCTGGAAGGTGCTCGTCCCGCGGACGAAGGAGCAAGCCGGCGCGATGAGTGCCCGGCTGCGCGCCTTCGGGGCGATCCCGTGCGAGGTCCCCACCATCGCCGTCGAGCCACCGCGCACCCCGGCCCAGATGGAGCGAGCGGTCAAGGGCCTGGTCGACGGCCGGTACGCCTGGGTCGTCTTCACCTCGGTCAACGCGGTCCGCGCGGTCTGGGAGAAGTTCGCCGAGCACGGCCTCGACGCCCGGCACTTCGGCGGCGTCAAGATCGCCTGCATCGGCGACGCGACGGCGGACGCGGTACGCGCCTTCGGTATCCAGCCCGAGTTGATCCCGGCCGGCGACCAGTCCAGCGAAGGGCTGCTGGCCGAGTTCTCCCCGCACGACGAGATCCTCGACCCGGTCGGCCGGGTGCTGCTGCCCCGCGCCGACATCGCCACCGAGACGCTGGCGGCCGGCCTGATCGAACGCGGCTGGGAGGTCGACGACGTGACGGCGTACCGGACGGTCCGCGCCGCCCCGCCACCGGCCGACATCCGCGACGCGATCAAGTCCGGCGGTTTCGACGCGGTGCTCTTCACCTCGTCGTCCACCGTGCGCAACCTGGTCGGCATCGCCGGCAAGCCGCACGCCCGCACGGTCGTCGCGGTGATCGGCCCGAAGACCGCCGAGACGGCCACCGAGTTCGGGCTGCGGGTCGACGTGCAGCCCCCGCTGTCCTCGGTGCCCGACCTGGTCGAGGCCCTCGCCTCGTACGCTGTCGAACTGCGCGACAAGCTGGCCGCGATGCCGGCCAAGCAGCGTCGCGGCTCCAAGGTCCAGGGCCCGACCGCCCTGCGTTTCCGCTAGCCACCGCGGCTCGCCGGCCATCACCGGCCGGCGGCCCCGTCCCGTTGGGAGCGTCGATGTCCTACCCCGACATCCGTCCGCGCCGGCTGCGCCGCAGCCCCGCCCTGCGCCGCCTGGTCGAGGAGACCCGGGTCGCCCCGGCGGAACTGGTCCTGCCGCTCTTCCTCAAGGAGGGGCTGGACGACCCGCGCCCGATCAGCTCGCTGCCCGGGGTGGTGCAGCACTCCCGCGAGTCGCTGCGCAAGGCGGCCCACGAGGCGGTCCGGGCGGGCGTCGGCGGCCTGATGCTGTTCGGTGTCCCCGACAGCGCGAACAAGGACGAGACCGGCTCGGCGGGCCTGGACCCGAACGGCATCCTGAACGTCGGCATCCGCGACCTGATCTCCGAGGTCGGCGACTCCACGGTCGTGATGGGCGATCTCTGCCTGGACGAGTTCACCTCGCACGGTCACTGCGGCGTCCTGGCCGCGGACGGCTCGGTCGACAACGACGCGACCCTGTCCCGCTACGCCGAGATGGCGGTCGCCCAGGCCTCGGCCGGCGCCCACCTGGTCGGACCGTCCGGGATGATGGACGGCCAGATCGGGGTGATCCGCACGGCCCTCGACGCGGCCGGCTACCAGGACGTCGCGATCCTGGCGTACGCGGCGAAGTTCGCGGGCGCCTTCTACGGCCCGTTCCGTGAGGCCGTCGAATCGACGCTGCAGGGCGACCGCCGGCAGTACCAGCAGGACCCGCCGAACATCCGCGAAGCCCTGCGCGAGGTCGACCTGGACGTCGCCGAGGGAGCCGACATCGTCATGGTCAAACCGGCCCTGCCCTACCTCGACGTGATCGCCGCGGTCCGCGACCGGGTCCAGATCCCGGTGGCGGCCTACCAGGTCTCCGGCGAATACGCGATGGTCGAGGCGGCCGCCGCGAACGGCTGGATCGACCGCGAACGGGTGATCCTCGAGTCGCTGACCTCGATCAAGCGAGCCGGCGCCCAGATCACCCTGACCTACTGGGCCACCGAAGCGGCCCGCCTCCTGCGCGACCGCTACTGACCGTAGACCGGACGCCCCGCGTCAGTTCCTGGGTTACAGGACCTGCACCAGTTGTGCGACGTCGGCGCCGTACTCGTACCAGTCTCGGTCCGGCAGGAAGCCCAACTCCGCGTTGACCTTCAGCATCGACTCGTTGTGCTGGGCGTTCCAGGTCTGCACCTCGAGCAGTCCGGGCTCGGCGCTGCGCAGCTCGAAGAGCATCCGCGCCTTGATCGCCCGGTCGATGCCGTACCCGCGATGATCACGAACCACGATCGTGTCGTACTGGTCGGCCCGTTCCGGGTGCTGCGCCGGGACGACGACCTCGGTCAGCCCGGCCACGACGCCGGTCGCCTCGTGGATCGCCAGCACGATGTACGGCTTCAGGCCGCGCCGGTGCAGCGTCTCCAGGCTGTCCCGCAGGCGTTGCGGGTCGGACGAGCGGGGTGCCAGATCCAGTTCTTCGTCGTCGCTCTGCGCCTCGAGTTTGGCCTGGGCGTAAGCCTCGAGAAGCGACTCCGGCGGGCCGCCCGGGTGGAATTCGACGCGATACCCGGTGCTGATGCCGGCAGCCATCCGGCCCAATGAGTCCCAATCCAACTTGGTCAGAGTCAATACGCTCCGGATTTCGACATATTCCCTTTCGAAGCCGAGCGACTCGTAGAACATCAGCGCGGAGGTGTCGCCGATGACCTCGACGCCGATCGATGAGAAGCCCTCGAGATAGGCCCGCCGGGCGGCGACCCCGACCAGCTGCCGGCCGAGCCCGCGGCGGCGCAGGTCGGGGTGCACCAGCACCTCGAGCACGCCGATGTCACCGAGCAGCAGGATACTGACGTGCCCGAAAACCTTGCTTTCGCCCTCGGGTAGCCGGTCGTCCTCGGCCACCCAGTTGATCCGGCGCTCGCCTGGCATCGTCTCGGCCAGATACTCCCTGACCTGGACATCATGCCATTGTGGGTCGTCGGGGAGATCCGCGGACAGCACCGCGTTCAACGTCTCCACGAGCGATCCGATCTCCCCCGCCGACGCAGCCCGGGGATCCCATTCACGCACCCTCACCCGTACAGCTTGCCCGCATTGCGCCCGCCTGGGAAGTGCCGGGCACGCAATGAACCCGAACCGTCACGGTGGGTCGTTGTCAGACCCGGCTGCGCTGACCGTAGAGATTCGCCGCGTCAAAGACCTTCTGTGCGTACGGGCGAACTGCGTTGTAGGAAAGGATCGCGTCCCACCAGGCGTCCGCCTTGGACATGTCCCGCCCGTTCCCGCACAGATAAGCGGAAGCGGTCAGGGCGGCGTCGTCGATATCGTTCGGGTCGGCCAGCCCGTTGTTGTCGGCGTCGACCGCATTCTCCTTCCACGTCGACGGGATGAACTGCAACGGCCCGACCGCCCGGTCGTAGGCGGTGTCCCTGTCGATCGTGCCCTGATCCGTGTCCTTGATCAGTTGCCGGCCGCCCTTGCCGTCCAGCGGCAGGCCGTAGATCGGCGGCCGCGCCGAGCCGTCGGCGCCGAGCACAGCCCCGTTGGCGCTGCCGTGCGCCGACTCGACCTGGCCCAGGGCGGCGATGGTGGTCCAGCTCAGATGGCAGGTCGGGGTCCGCTTGGCGGCGACCAGTTCGGCGTACCCATAGGCTTCGACCGCCACCACCGGAATGCCGGCCCGCGTCCCGACCTGCTGGGCCCACCCGACCAGCGCATCCGCCGGCCGCGCCCCGCCGACCACCGGAACCGGCGTCGTCGCACCCGGGACCGTGGGCGCCGAGGAGACCACCCCGGTGGGCGCGCTGAACGAAGGCACCCCACCAGCGCCGGCGTCCAGTCCGAAGCCGGGCGTCGCGCTGGGTGACGGCCCAGCCTCAAGCGCTTTCGGTACGAGGTAAGCCCCCGCCGTCCCCGCTGCACCGACCAGCAGAACGGCGATCAGCGCGGGAACGATCAGCCGCCCGGCCGGCCGGCGGGCCCACGCCGAGGTGCTGCGCCCCGCCGACCGCGCGACCCGCACCGGATTGGCCCTGCGGAGCACGCGGGTGGCCCGTCCCTGCGAAGCAGCCGCTACGGCCGCAGCCATCGGAGTCGTCGTCCCGCCCACCGCTGCGCCCGCCGGGCTCTCGCTGAGAGAACCGTTCGGCCCGTTCTCGCCGGCGCCTCGCGGGCTGTCTGCCGGTTCGGCGCCGGGGGCGGGATCGTCGGTGGGCCGGGCGGATTTCTGCCGGCTGCCCTTCGCGCCCGCGCCCGCCTGCTCGGCCTGCTGCGCCTGCTCGGCCTGCTCGCTGCGCCGAGCCCGAGTCGCGCCGGCCTCGGTCAGTTCGCGCGCGGCCCGCACATCGGCCATCTTCTCCACGATCGACTTGCGACCACGATGCCGCTTGCCGGCATACCTGTCGGCGAACGGATCCCAACCCGCGACCGACCGCGGAACCGCTTGACCGGCCTGGGCCGGTTCGGCGGGCTGGGCCGGTTCGGCGGGCTGGGCCGGTTCGGCAGGCTGGGCCGGCTCGGCTGAGGTTGCGGGGGCTGCGCCGGAGCTGCCGAGCGGCCCGTCGCGATGCGGTGCCGGTGCTCCGCCCTCAGCGGGATCCGATCGATCGTCATGCCCGTCCGCCACGTCCTTGACCCTACGCGAGGGCGGCCACCGCGTGCGGGGCGACCTTTTGTCGTACGAAGGTCCTACGCTGTGCAGATGCCGCGTTACGACTACCGCTGCCGCGCTTGCGGCGACACGTTCGAGGTCAGCCGCCCGATGCGGGAGGCTTCCGAGCCGACGGCCTGTCCGCAGGGCCACGCCGACACCGTCAAATTGTTGTCCACCGTCGCTGTCACCGGCCGCGGGGCGGTGTCGTCCGCTCCGGCGGGCGGTGGCGGTGGTGGCTGTTGTGGTGGTTCCTGCGGCTGTGGCTGAGTCGTGCCGCCACGCACACCACCGCGCCGGAGCGGTCCGTGACAACGGCTCGGGGTGCCCCCAGCGGGGGACATCCGAACGGCCGGCCAGCTCTGTCCGACCGCCGCCGCAACCCGGTGCGCCCCGCCGTCGTTACGTCACCCGTAGTGCCGTGCTTGCCTGTCGTTGATTCGACAGAGTGTTACCCGCACGGGGGTGGTTGCCACGGGCGCATGGTTACGGACTGTTTCTACGATGCACCGTGGTCGCGCGGCGCGAAATCATGGGGCGTGACTTCCAGAGGGGGCGACGGGTTCACAGTGCCTGGACGAACCGGGCTGCCCAGCGGCCTCGTGACCTTCATGTTCACCGACATCGAGGGGTCCACGAGGCTTGCTCGGCTGCTCGGTGACTCGTACGGCACAGTTCTCAACGCGCACCGGAGCGTCGTCCGCGCAGCGCTGCGTGACTACGGTGGTGCCGAGCTGTTTACTGAGGGTGACTCCTTCTTCGTGGCGTTCAGCGATGCGGCCGCTGCCGTCGCGGCAAGCGTGACGGCCCAGCGCAACCTCGCCGCCCACCCCTGGCCGGGCCCCGACGTCGCACTCCGTGTCCGGATGGGTCTACACACCGGATGGGCGACCCCGGTGGCCGACGAGTATGCGAGTGCCGAGGTGCACCGGGCGGCCCGGGTCGCCGCGGCGGCCCACGGCGGCCAGATCCTCTGCTCCCAGATGACGGCCCTCGCCGCCGCCACGTCGTCCCCCGACCTGAGCTGCCAGCCGGCGCAGGGTCCGCAGGCGTTCGGGGCACCCGCCGAGCTCTGCTCGCCGTTCGAGATCAACCCGGGCGAGCTCAATCCGTACAGCGATCCCGGCGGAGTTGTGCCGAGCACGCCTGGAACGGCCGGCTGGACGAGGTCGGGCAGGCCGGTCCCACCGCCGGCGCCGCCACGCGAGCACCCGCAGCCGAGCCTGGACACCAACCCGCAGCCGAGCCGGGACACCAATACGACCTCACGCTTTGCGGGGCTGCTGTCGACACCCCGGGTTCCGCTGGCCCGGCGGGATGTCGAGAGGGTGCTGGCCGGGGTCGATCTGCTCGACCTGGGGCCGCACCGACTGCGCGGCTTCGACGATGCCGATCGGCTGTTCCAGCTGGTGGGGGCGGGGCTGGAGCGGGACTTCCCCCGGGTACGCACCCCGGGGGCGCCCGGTCACAACCTGCCGGCCGCGCTGACCTCGTTCGTCGGGCGGCAGGCCGAGATCGCTGAACTGACCGGGCTGGTCGGGCGCCACCGGCTGGTCACGGTGACCGGAGCGGGCGGTGCGGGCAAGACCCGGATCGCGCTCGCGGCCGCCGGTGAGCTGCTCGTCGCGTACCCGGACGGGGTGTGGCTGATCGATGCCGCGACCGGCGGCAGTGACCTGATGGCGACGCTCGCCGCCGCGCTGGGGTTGCGCACCGAGCCGGGGCGGCCCTTGGTCGACACCGTCGTCGAGCACTGTGCCGGGCGGCGCATGCTGATCGTGCTCGACACGTGTGAAGCGGCGCCGGTGGCCGGCTTCGTGCGGCGACTGCTGTCCGCCTGCCCGGAGGTGGCGGTGCTGGCGACCGGCCGTGAACTGGTCGGTGTCCACGGCGAAGTCGTCTGGCGGGTCCCGCCGCTCGCGCCGGACGAGGCTTTCGCGCTGCTCAGCGAACGGGCGGCCGCTGCCCGTGGTGGTCGCGCCGTCGGTGCCGCCGAGGCCGCCGACCTCACTCGGGTGATCCTGCGCCTGGACGGGCTGCCGCTGGCCGTCGAGCTGGCCGCGGCCCGTCTGCAGCTGCTTTCCCCGGCCCAGCTGGCGGGTCGTCTCGACGACCTCCTCACCGTCCTCGACGGCCTGCCGGCCACCCACGACCCGATGGTCACCACACCGGCGCCCAGCTCACCGCCGGGAATGGCCGTTGGCGGCGGGTCGGTGGGGCACGATGCGGCTGTCGCCGGTCGGGGGCCTGGTGCTGCGCCGAAAGGGGCCCGGGAGCCGGGCGAGGGGGACGATGTAACCGGGCGGCAGGAGAGTCTTACCCGCAGTCTCGACTGGTCGTATCAGCGGTTGGGCCGGTCGGCGGCGGCGTTGCTACGGCGGCTTTCCGTCTTCGCCGGGGCGGTGGAGCTTTCCGCTGTGGAGTGGTTCGGGGCGGATGCGCTCGGGGCGTTGTCCGAGCTGGCCGCCAAGTCGATGGTCGAGGTCGAGCCGGGTCCGTCGTACCGGATGTCGGCTGCGGTCCGGGCCTACGCCGGCCGGCGGCTCGCCGGAACGGGTGAGGAACCGGCCGCCCGGGATCGGCACGTCGCCTGGGCGCTGCATCTGCTGGACAGCGCTTCGCTCGACGCCGACGGGCAGCCGCGTACGGTGGCGCCGGTCGTGCTTGCTCCGCACGTCGGCGAGTGGACGGCGGCGGTGCGTTGGGCCGCGACCGGCGGCAGCGTACGGGCGGGGCTGCGGCTGGCCGGGGCGCTCGCCCCGTGGTGGCGCGAGCAGAGCGGGACCCGGTCCGGCCGGGATCTGCTGTACCGCCTCTACGGCCGGCTGGCCGGGGCGGGTGTCCCACCGGCCGAGCTGGCGTCCGCCTATCTCGTGCACGCGGGACTGTCCGACGACCGGACCGAACGCGACCGGTTCCTCGATCGGGCCGAGCTGATGGCCCGGCGGGCCGACGACCCGACGCTGCTGGTCCGGGCTCTGGCCGGCCGGCGGATCACGCTGGTGGAGCAGCGGTCCTTCGCCGATGCCGAGCAGTTGTGCCGGCGGGTCGTCGCGCGGGCCGAGCAGACCGGCGTGGCGGGCGCCGCGCTGCCCTCGGTGCTGGCGCTGGCCGAGCTGCTCTGGCGCCGGGACGAGCTGGACGAGGCGGCCGAGCTGCTCGGCGCCGCCCGTCAGCTCGAAGCCGGCCGCCCGCAGGACCGGGGCCGGCGTACGGTCGACTGGCTTTTGGGGATGGTGGCTCTGCGCCGCGGGGATCTGGTCGCGGCACATGATCATCTTGTGGTCGCCCTGCGGTCCCGCCTCCGGCACGGCTTCCGGGGCGCGGCGGCCGACGCGGTCGCCGCCCTGGCCGTGCGGTGCGCGGTGGGCGGCGATCCCGGGTCGGCGGCGGTGCTCTTCGGCGGGGTGGAGTCGGCGCAGGGCGAGCGCCGGAGCGGGGTCTTCGGGCCGTTCTGGTCGGCGCAACAGGCGGCCGTGCGGGCCACGCTGGGGGACAAGACCTTCGACACCGCGTACGTGGACGGCGCCGAAGCCGGGTTTGACGCGGTTGTCGCCCGGGCCCTGGCGGTGGAGCACCCGGACCTGGCCCACGGCTCAGCCCGCTTCGCCCCGACATTGCGTTGACAGGGCCGACGTTTGCGGTGGCACAGGGCCGACGTTGCGGTGGCACAGGGCCGACGTTGCGGTAGCCCAGGGCCCACGTTGCGGTAGCCCAGGGCCCAGGTTGCGGTGGCACAGGGCCGACGTTGCGGTAGCAGAGCGGATGTTGCGGTAGCACAGGGCCGACGCTGCGGTAGCGGGGCGGACCCGGCGGCCGCAGGGTCGGCCCTGTGCTCGGAGAAGGCCGCATCCGGCGGTGGAACCGGATGCGGACTTGCGGGAGGTTACTGCTGGTCGGCGGCCTGCAGTTGCATCTGGCGGGCCTGTTCGAGATCGTTGGGGCTGACCGCGGCCAGCGAGCCGAAGACGCTCACGGCCTGGTAATACGTCCAGGCCAGGCTGTAGCAGGGCGGCTGCAGGATGCTCGAGTAGGTGCCACATTTGCGTTTCAGGTCGGCGTAGAGCATCGAGTCGACCCGGTCCTTGTTCGCCGGGAACTGGCCGACCGCCTTGTAGTTGCGGTAACCGAAGTCGTGGTGCCAGCAGGAGAGCGTGAAGTCGTAGCCGAGCGGCTTGTCGGGGCTGTCCGAGCAGTAGTCGGTCGACCAGTCGAAGCTGTAGTCCGCCCACGGGCCGCGGTCGAGCCGGGCGGTGTTCCAGGTGCTGGTACTCGATGCGGTCGGTTGCGTCCAGGACGAGAGGACCGCGAGTTTGTCGGCGGCGGTCGCGGCCTGGGCCGCGGCAGCCGGGGCGAGCAGGGCCAGAGCGGAGAAGACGACGATGAGCGTACGGCGAACGGGCCGATTCATGTCTGACCTCCAGGGCCGTTGTCCGCCAGTCTTCGAGCCACGGATACCGACATACAAGGGTGTCGATGGAAATTCCTGAACGATGCCTCAACTTACCGGCGGGTATTCCGGCCCGGGACTTTCTGTGCTGTCCTGATATTTGCTGCTCCGCAGCCCTGCACTTCTTGTCAGGTGCGGGTGGCCCGCGGCGGCTATGGTGTCGGAGTGCGAGCGGGCGTTCAGTGATCCACCTACCGTTGGTCCGGCAAGGACCCGTGCGGGCACTCGCTATCCGGCTGGCGATGGCCGTCGCGCTCGTGCTCATCACGGTTGCGGTCATCTATGCCGACCGCGACGGCTACCGAGATGTCAACGGCGACGGGCTCACCCTGCTCGACTGCTTCTACTACGCGGTCGTGTCGCTCTCCACGACCGGCTACGGCGACATCACGCCGGTCACACCGGACGCCCGGCTGGTGAACATCCTGATCATCACGCCGACCCGGGTGCTCTTCCTGATCATCCTGGTCGGCACGACCCTCGAGATCCTGACGGATCAATACCGCAACAGCCTGCGGGTCAGCCGGTGGAGGCGAAAGTTGAAGGACCACGTCATCGTCTGCGGCTACGGCACGAAAGGCCGGGCGGCGGTCGGCGCCCTACTGGAGTCGGGCTACGACAAGTCCCGGATCGTGATCGTCGAGAACAACGAGACCGCACTGCGGCAGGCCGCCGCGAACGGTCTGGTCGCGATCGAAGGTAACGCCACCCGGTCGTCGGTGCTCAACCAGGCCGGTGTGAAAAACAGCAAGTCGGTGATCATCGCCACCGACAGCGACGAGGCGTCGGTGCTGATCACGCTGACCGTGCGGCAGCTGACGGCCGGCCAGGTGCGGATCATCGCCGCCGTCCGCGAGCAGGAGAACGCCGCCCTGCTCAAGCAGAGTGGCGCCCATCACGTGATCGTCTCGTCGTCGACCGCCGGCCGGTTGCTCGGCCTGACCACGACCACTCCGCCGCTGATCGACGTGGTGGAGGATCTGCTGACCCCGGGCCAGGGGATGGCCCTGGCGATGCGGTCGGCCGAGCGCGACGAGGTCGGCCGCAACCCGCGGCAGCTGCAGACGCTGGTCGTGGCGTTGATCCGCCGGGGCAAGGTGGTGCCGCTGGGCGGCGAGACCCCGCAGACGATCGAGACCGGCGACATGCTCATCTACATCCGTGCTGAGGAGAGCTCGGCACCGGCCCCGGTCCTGGGCTAGCGGGTCCGTCCTGGGCTGGCGGATCGGTCCTGGGCTGGCGGATCGGTCCTGGGTTGGCGGATCGGTCCTGGGCTGGCGGATCGGTCCTGGGCTGGCGGGTCGGTCTTGGGCTAGCGGATCGTCCAGGTGTCGCCGGCGCCGAGCAGGTCGCTGAGCATCTGCTCCGGGGTCCCTTTGGCCTGAGCCTTCGCGTCGTGCAGCTGCTTCTGCACCAGCTCGTCATAGGACGGCTTGCTGACGTTGCGGAAGACGCCGATCGGGGTCGTGCTCAGGTCCGAACCGGAGAGACGGGACAGGGCGAAGGCGTACGCCGGGTCGTCCACGGTGGCGTCGTGCACGATCGGGGTGCCGCCCTCCTGCACCTTCAGCCCGAAGCTGCCCTCCGGGTGGGTCACCGAATACCGCCCGTCTTTGCCGAAGGCGATCGGCTGACCCTGCTCTAGCCGGATCAGGTGGTCGTCCCGGGTGCTCGGATCCTTGATCAGCTCGAACGCGCCGTCGTTGAAGATGTTGCAGTTCTGGTAGATCTCCACGAACGCCGAGCCCTGGTGCTCGGCCGCCGCGCGCAGCACGGACTGCAGGTGCTTGCGGTCCGAGTCGATCGTCCGGCCCACGAAGGTCGCCTCGGCGCCCAGGGCCAGCGACAGCGGGTTGAACGGCGAGTCCGCCGACCCAACCGGCGTGGACTTGGTGATCTTGCCGATCTCGGAGGTCGGCGAGTACTGACCCTTGGTCAGGCCGTAGATCCGGTTGTTGAACAGCAGGATCTTCAGGTTGACGTTGCGGCGCAGGGCGTGGATCAGGTGGTTGCCGCCGATCGACAGCGCGTCGCCGTCGCCGGTGACGACCCAGACCGACAGGTCGGGGCGCGAGACCGACAGCCCGGTCGCGATGGCCGGCGCCCGGCCGTGGATCGAGTGCATCCCGTACGTGTTCATGTAGTACGGGAATCGGGACGAGCAGCCGATGCCGGAGATGAAGACCGTCTTCTCGCGTGGGATGTTCAGCTCCGGCATGAACTGCTGGATCGCGGCGAGGATCGCATAGTCACCGCAGCCCGGGCACCAGCGAACTTCTTGATCGGACTTGAAGTCCTTGGTGGTGAGATTCAGCGGGATCGTCGGACTAGCCATTCTTCACCACGTCCTCGAGCATGTTCTCCAGCTTGGCGGCCGTGAACGGCAGGCCGCTGACCTGGTTGAAGGGGATCGCGTCGACCAGATATTTCGCCCGGATGACGTGCGCGAGCTGGCCTAGGTTCATCTCCGGAATGACCACCTTGTCGTAGGAGGCGAGCACCGCGCCCAGGTTGGCCGGCAGCGGGTTGAGGTGCCGCAGGTGCGCCTGGGCGACCGGCAGGCCCCGCTGGCGCAGCGACCGGCACGCCGCGCCGATCGGCCCGTACGTCGAGCCCCAGCCGAGCACGAGCACCCGCGCGCCGTGCCTACCTTCAAAATCAGCATCCGGGTCCTCGACCGCGATGTCGGGCACTTCGATGTTCTCGATCCGGGCCGCCCGGATCCGGACCATGAAGTCGTGGTTGGCCGGGTCGTACGAGATGTCGCCGGTCTTGTCGGCCTTCTCCAGGCCGCCGATCCGGTGCTCGAGCCCCGGGGTGCCCGGGACCGCCCACGGCCGCGCCATCGTCTCGGGATCGCGCAGATACGGCAGGAATTGGCCGTTCTCGCCGTTCGGCTCGGTGGTGAACTCGACGGTCAGGTCCGGCAGTTCGTCGACGGACGGCAGCAGCCAGGGCTCGGAGCCGTTGGCCACGTAGTTGTCCGAGAGCAGGATCACCGGCGTGCGGTAGGTCAGCGCGATCCGGGCCGCCTCGATCGCCGCGTGGAAGCAGTCCGACGGCGACTTCGGGGCGATCACCACCAGCGGCGCCTCGCCGTGCCGGCCGTACAGGGCCATGTTCAGGTCGGCCTGCTCGGTCTTGGTCGGCATGCCCGTCGACGGGCCGGCCCGCTGCACGTCCACGATCACCAGCGGCAGCTCCAGCGCGATGGCCAGCGAGATCGTCTCGCCCTTGAGTGCCACGCCGGGGCCGGAGGTGGTGGTGATGCCGAGCGCGCCGCCGTAGGCCGCGCCCAGCGCCGCGCCGATCGCCGCGATCTCGTCCTCGGCCTGCATCGTCGTGATGCCGAAGCGCTTGTGCTTGGACAGTTCGTGCAGGATGTCCGACGCCGGCGTGATCGGGTAGGCGCCGAGGAAGACCGGCAGCCTCGATTTCACGCCCGCCGCGACGATCCCGAGCGCGAGCGCGGCGTTGCCGGTGACGTTGCGGTAGGTGCCCGGCAGCATCTTGGCCGGCTTCACTTCATAGCGTACGGAGAAATCCTCGGTCGTCTCGCCGAAGTTCCACCCCGCCCGGAAGGCGGCCTTGTTTGCCGCGACCAGGTCGGGGCGCTTGACGAACTTGCGCTCCAGGAACCTGATCGTCGACTCGAACGGCCGCGAGTACAGCCAGCTCAGCAGGCCGAGGGCGAACATGTTCTTGGCTCGTTCGCCGTCCTTCTTGGCCACGCCGAGCTCGGCCAGCGCGCGGATGGTCATCGAGGTGAGCGCGACCGGGTGCACGGCATAGCCGTCCAGCGAACCGTCCTCCAGCGGACTCACCGCATACCCGACCTTAGCCAGATTGCGCTTGGTGAACTCGTCGGTGTTGACGATCACATCGGCGCCGGCCGGCAGGTCGGACAGGTTCGCCTTCAGCGCCGCCGGGTTCATCGCCACCAGCACGTTCGGCGCGTCGCCGGGGGTCAGGATGTCGTAGTCGGCGAAATGCACCTGGAAGCTCGACACGCCCGGCAGGGTGCCTGCGGGGGCGCGGATCTCGGCCGGGAAGTTGGGCAACGTCGAGATGTCGTTGCCCATCTGGGCGGTCTCCGATGTGAAACGATCGCCGGTGAGCTGCATTCCGTCGCCGGAGTCGCCGGCAAAACGGATCACCACCCGGTCGAGTTGCTCGACCCGCTTCGCGGGGGCATCGACCTCGGCTTGCTCGGCCACTTGATCCAACCCTCCTGGAGATGTCACTTCAGCCTACGTCGGCGGTCCTTACCACCGCCCGTTTCGAGCTGATGTCCGACGCGCGACCGCTGACCACAGTAGCCAGGTAAGGCTGGCGTGAAGCCAGCGAGTCCATCTCGTGGTTCGCTACGCTGCCCAGGTGCAGGGGTATCTGGGTTCGTACGCCGTTCTCGGGCTGATCCTCGTCGTCGGGGTGCTCATCTTCGTTGCCGCCTTCGGCGCGAACAGGCTACTCCGGCCGGCGCATCCGGCCGAGCCCGCGGGAAAGCGGATCAGCTACGAGAGCGGCATCGACCCGGTCGG
>JAVHVY010000041.1:0-7702 GCA_032160305.1 Actinoplanes sp. | reverse complement strand
ACGGCATCGTGATCGGGACGCCGTTCTTCTGCAGGCAGGCCGTGTAGGCCGCGAACCCACCGTTGCGGCCGCTGTTCTGGGCGGGGGTCGCGGTGCTGGCGGGCGACCCGCTGCTGCACGCGGCGGCGGGGAGAACGAGCGCGGCGGCGGCGATGAGCAGCCCGGCGGCGCGGCGGGGCGTACTGATTTTCACAAGCGGCACGTTGCCTCCTCGGTGAGCGGACATGACAGTCCAGCGAAGCGCCCGCACCTCCCAGCGACGTCGGATGATCCTCGGAATTGGCTATGAACGCCGATGGCGGCTCCGAGCGAACTCCGAGGTGGGACCGAGCATGCCGCGAGCCATCCCGGCAACACTGCTTGACCATGGGCAACGGCGTGACCGCATGGATCGGCGGACATCGGCGCTGGATCTGGTTGGTCGCGGGCGCTCTGGTGCTCGCGCTGCTGATCCTGGGCCTGGTCCGGGCACTGACCGCCGGGGCGGACACGAAACCGACCGCGGTGGCGACGGTCGCGGTGGACACGGGCGCGGTGAGCACTGAGGTGGCCACCCTCGGCACGCTGCGGCCGGCGCAGACGCGCAGCCTGTCGTTCACGGTCGCGGGCACCGTGGCGAGCGTCGCCGTGCGAGCCGGAGCCACGGTCAGCGCGGGGCAGGAGCTGGCGAAGGTCGACGACACGCGGGCCGTGGCGACCGTCGGCACCGCCCGCGACGCCCTGGCCGGGTCCGAGACGGCGCTGGCCGACGCGAAGGAGAGCGCGCCCACCGCCACCACGACGTCCGGCTGCACCGGCGCGAACGTCCCGGCCGCCTACCCGACCACCTCGGCGAGCGCGTCGCCGAGCACCGGTCACATCCCGTCGCCCGGTGTCTCGCCCCCTGTCTCGCCCGGTGTCTCGCCCCCTGTCTCGCCCCCTGTCTCGCCCACTCGGACCACCGCGCCCCGGCCCACCCGCACCCAGGCCCCGGCGACGGGTGCGCCCCGAGGTGGCGGCACGCCGGCCACGAACTGCGCGGCCACGCGCGGCGGCTCCAGCCAGGGCGGCGGCACCACCGGCGGGGGTACGGACGCCGTGCTCAGCGCCGAGCAGCGGGTCATCCAGGCGAACGTGACCTTGGAGAACGCGCAGGACGCGCTCGACGGGGCCACCATCACCGCCCCGATCGCCGGGCGGGTCCTCACCGTCGCAGGCAAGGTCGGCAGTCAGGTGGGCAGCGGCTCGGCCTTCATCACGGTGGCCGACGTCTACGACATGCAGATCAGCGCCTCGTTCCCGGAGGCCGACGCCGACCGCTTGGCGGTGCGGCAGAAGGCCGTCGTCACTCTGGCCGACCGGCCCGGCGTCGGCCTGACCGCGACGGTCGTGCAGGTCGACCCGATCGGCACCAGCGATGGCACGATGGTCCGTTACGGCGTGCTGCTGTCGTTCACCGACTCGCCGAAGGATCTGTTGGTCGGGCAGAGCGCGGCGGTGCGCGTGACGACCGGCTCGGCGGCGGGCGTGCTGCGGGTGCCCAGCACCGCGCTGCACGACGTCAGCGGCCCGACCGCGACCGTGCTGCGGTCGGCCGCCGGGGTCGGCACGCCGGTCCAGGTCGGCATCGGGCTGCGCGGCGACCAGTACACCCAGGTGACGTCCGGTCTCGCCGAGGGAGAGACCGTTGTCCGCTCCTGGTGACGACCACACAGCCGACTCCCGACGCTTTCATACGAAATTCAAAGGACGCTCTGATAACACTTCAGGGTGCAGACAGCTACGCTTCGGGCGGTTTCCGGCAACGACCAGCATTCCGGTGTACGCGCAGACGACGCCCGCACCACGAAAGTCCTGGTCGTGGACGACGAGCCCAACATCTCCGCGCTGCTCTCGGCGACGCTGCGGCTGGTCGCCTACGACGTGCGGGTCGCCGAGTCCGGCCATGCGGCGCTGGTCGCCGTCACCGACTTCGAGCCGGACCTGGTGGTGCTCGACGTGATGCTGCCCGACCTGGACGGCTTCGAGGTCGCCCGGCGGCTGCGCGCCTCGGGCCACAGCGTGCCGGTGCTGTTCCTGACCGCCCGCGACGCCCTCGAGGACCGGATCTCCGGTTTGACCGCGGGCGCGGACGACTACGTGACCAAGCCGTTCAGCCTCGAAGAGGTGGTGCTGCGGATCCGGGCGATCCTGCGGCGCAGCCGCCCCGAGACCGGCGAGGCGTCCGACGCCGGAGTGTTGCGTTACGCGGACCTGCAGCTGGACGAGGACGCCCACGAGGTGCGCCGGGCGGGCCGGGTGGTGGACCTGTCGCCGACCGAGTTCAACCTGCTGCGCTACCTGCTGATCAACGCCGGCCGGGTGGTCAGCAAGGCGCAGATCCTGGACCGGGTGTGGAAGTACGACTTCGGTGGCGACGGCCGGATCGTCGAGTCGTACGTCTACTACCTGCGCCGCAAGATCGACAAGACCGACCCGCCGTTGATCCACACCGTTCGCGGGGTCGGCTACGCGCTGCGGCTGCCGCGCGGCGGCGACGAGTGATCTCCGGGCCGTGGGGCCTCGCGGCTCTGCGGCCCCGGCGCTGGGGCCACTGGACGCTGCGTTCGCGGCTGGTCGTGGTCGTCGGCGCGCTCGCCGCCACCGGCCTGATCCTGGCCAACTTCGCCGGTCTGGTGCTGATCCGCGACTATCTCGGCGACCGGATCGACGCCCAGCTCACCGCGATGATCCGGCCGTTCGCGCAGGACCCGCGGCCGGTGGGCCCGTTCAAAGAGGCCCGCGGCCGGATCAACCGGCTCGGCATGGACCAGGTCGCCTATCTGTACGACGCTGACGGCACCCTCAATCCGGATCGCAGCACCGCCGTGGACCCGTCGCGGCCGACCCCCGAGACCTACGCGCAGGTCGCGGCGCAGGCGGTGCGCGGGCGGCCGTTCACGGTCGCCGCCGCCGACAACTCGGCGCACTGGCGGATGCTGGCCGCGCCGGTCGGCGACACCGGTGGGGTGGCCGTGCTCGGCGCGTCCCTGGCCGAGGTGGAGAACACCGGCGACCAGCTGCTGCTGATCGACGTCGGGGTGACCGTGCTGGTGCTCGCGCTGCTCGGCGCGCTGGCCGCCTTCGTGGTCCGCCTCGGGCTGCGCCCGCTGACCGAGATGGAGCAGCTCGCGGCGGACATCTCGGCGGGTAACCTCTCCGGCCGGGTGGCCGGCACCGACGCACACACCGAACCCGGCCGCCTGGGCCTGGCGCTCAACCTGATGCTGGAACGCATCGAGGCCGAGGTCTTCGCGCGGACCGCCTCGGAGCAGCGGCTGCGGCAGTTCGTCGCCGACGCCTCGCACGAGCTGCGCACCCCGCTCACCTCGATCCGCGGCTTCGCCGAGCTGTACCGGCGCGGCGGGGCGCCGCCCGGGCCGCTGCTGGACGAGACGATGAGCCGGATCGAGGGCGAGGCCGGCCGGATGGGTATCCTGGTCGAGGATCTGCTGCTGCTCGCCCGCCTCGACCGGCAGCGCCCGCCGGCGCTGCGACCGGTCGATCTGCTGGAGATCGCCGCCGACACGATCCGCGACGCGCACGCCCGCACCCCCGGCCGGCCGGTGCGCCTCTCCGGCCTGACCGAGGACGCCGACACCTTCGAGCCGGCGACGGTCCTGGGCGACGAGCACGGGCTGCGCCAGGTCGCCACCAACCTGGTCGCGAACGCCCTGCAGCACACCCCGCCGCAGACCCGGGTGACCGTGCGGGTCGGCCGGCTGGCGCACCCGGCCCCGGGCGGCGTCGCCGTGCGGTCGGGCCCGGTCACCGTCACCGGCGGGCCGCTGGCGGTCCTGGAGGTCAGCGACGACGGCCCGGGCGTACCCGCGGCGCACGCCGGGCGGGTCTTCGAGCGGCTGTACCGGGCCGACTCGAGCCGCAGCCGGGGTAAGGGCGGCGGTTCCGGGCTCGGCCTGTCGATCGTCGCGGCGATCGTGCACGGGCACGGTGGCTGGGTCGAGCTGGACCGTACGGCCGGGGGCGGGGCCACCTTCCGGGTGGTGTTGCCGGCCCCCGACCCGGCCGGCGACGACAGCCCGTGAGGTTCCGAGCTGGCTCCGAGGAAACGCCGAACGTCCTCCGAGGGGGTGTCGCCACAGTGTCCGGCATGCCTGCGCGCCTTTCCCCGCGCCGCCCGTCGGTGGCGGTCAACGCCCTCCTCGGCGTGGCCCTGTTCGCCGGCGCCTGGTGGGCGTACGAGACCGTGCAGTCGCCCACCTCGGGCACCGCTGCCGCCGCCGCGACCCGGACCGTGCCGGTGCAGCAGGGCACGGTGACCCAGACCGTCACGGCGACCGGAGCGGTGCAGAGCGCCGGCACCGCGAGCGCCAGCTTCGTCACCGGCGGCACAGTCACGGCGATCGACGTCAAGGTCGGCGACCTGGTGAAGAAGGGCCAGGTGCTGGCCAAGGTCGACCCGGCCGCGGCGCGGCGCACGCTGGCCGCCGCCGAGGCCGACCTGTCGGCGGCGAACGACTCGGTGACCCGCGCCAAGGCGGCCGGCTCGGACACCTCCACCGCCGAGAACGCGGTGACCCAGGCCCAGCTGTCGGTCGACGACGCCGGGGCCGCGGTGACCGGTACCGTCCTGAAGGCGCCCACGGCGGGCACGGTGACGGCGGTCAACGGCACGCTCGGCAGCTCCTCCTCGGGCACCGGAACGTCATCGTCGTCGTCCTCCGGGGGCGGCCAGGCCAGCACGGGCCAGGGCAGCACGGGCCAGGGCAGCACGGGCCAGGCCAGCACCGGCCAGGGCAGCACCGGCAGCTCGTCCTCGTCCGCCGGCTCGTCGTCGAGTGGCTTTATCGAGCTGGCCGACCTGACCAGGATGCAGGTCACTGCCTCCTTCGCCGAGGCCGACGCGACGAAGCTGAGGGAGCAACAGGCCGCCACGGTCACCTGGAACGCGCTCAGCGCAACCGTGCAGAGCGGCAAGGTCGTCGCGGTCGACCCGTCCGCCACGACGGCGAACAACGTGGTCACCTACGGCGTGACGCTGAGCCTGGACAAGGTCCCGGCCGGCGCCAAGGTCGGCCAGACGGTCTCCGTCTCGGTCGTCACCGGCACCGTGCAGAACGCGATCTTCGTCAACTCGGCGGCGATCACCACGGTCGGCAACCGGCACAGCGTCACCGTGCTGACCAACGGCCGGCCCGAGGTCCGGCAGGTCGAGATCGGGCTGGCCGGCGACCAGGGCACCCAGATCACGTCCGGCGCCGAGGTCGGCGAGCAGGTGGTCGTGCCGACGGCGAGCACGACGACCGGCTCCGGCGCCGGCGGCTTCCCGGGCGGCGGCGGCCTGACCAGGGGCGGCGGCTTCACCGGTGGCGGCACCCAGGGCGGCGGCTTCACCGGTGGCGGCACCCGGGTCGGCCGGTGACGGCGCGCCCGGTCCTCGACGTACGGGACCTGACCAAGGTCTACGGCAGCGGCGAGGCGACCGTGCACGCTCTGGCCGGCGTCACGATGACCGTCGACCGCGGCGACTACGTAGCGATCATGGGTTCGTCCGGCTCCGGCAAGTCGACCCTGATGAACATCCTCGGCGCGCTCGACGTGCCCACGGCGGGCAGCTACCACCTGGACGGCGTCGACGTCAGCAAGCTGGCCGACCGGCAGCTGGCGCTGGCCCGCAACCGGCTGATCGGGTTCATCTTCCAGGCGTTCAATCTGATCCCGCGGACGACGGCGCTGGCCAATGTGGAGCTGCCCCTGGCGTACGCCGGGATGAAAGCGAGGGAACGACGGCGCCGGGCGCTGGCCGCGCTGGACGTGGTCGGCCTCGCCGACCGGGCCCGGCACGAGCCGAACCAGCTCTCCGGCGGCCAGCAGCAGCGGGTCGCGGTGGCCCGCGCACTGGTCACCGAGCCGGCGCTGCTGCTCGCCGACGAGCCGACCGGCAACCTGGACAGCCACTCGACGGCCGACTTGCTCGAGGTCTTCGACGAGCTGAGCGCCTCGGGCCGCACGATCGTGCTGATCACCCACGAGCCCGAGGTCGGCGCCCGCGCGAAACGCCTAATCCGTCTCGTCGACGGCCGGATCGTCGAAGACATCCGCCAGTCGGCCGTCGACCGCCGCCCGGTCGGCGCCACCTCCGCCCGGCGCTCGCCATGACCGACTGCACCGCGGCGAAGCAAGGGCCAGGAGGGCATGGCGAAGGTGGCTCAGCCATGACCGACTGCACCGCGGCGAAGCAAGGGCCAGGAGGGCATGGCGAAGGTGGCTCAGCCAAGACCGATTGCACCGCGGCGAAGCAAGGGCCAGGAGGGCGTCTCACGGTGGGTGCGGCATGAGTGTGTACGAAGTGATCCGGTTCGCGCTGCGCGGGTTGTCGGCCAACAAGCTGCGGTCCGCGCTGACCATGTTGGGCATCCTGATCGGGGTCGCCGCTGTGATCCTGCTGGTCGCGGTCGGTAACGGGTCGGCCAAGGCGATCAGCGCCCGGATCGAGGCGCTGGGCACCAACACGATCACCGTGATGAGCACGAGCCGGGGTGGCTCCAGCAGCACCGCGCTGACCCTGCCGATCGCGAACGCGCTGGTCGACCCGACCCTCGCGCCGGATGTCGTGTCGGTGTCGCCGGTGGTGACCGCTTCGTCGTCGACCATGACCTACGAGGGCACCGAGCACAGCGTCAGCAGTTTCGTCGGGACCACTCCGGCCTGGTTCGCCGCGTCGAACACCCCGGTCGGCACCGGGGCGGCCTTCACCGCCGACGACGAGGCGCAGGGCCGCCGGGTCGTGGTGATCGGGCCGACCGTCGCCGAGGAGTTGTTCCCCGGGGTCGATCCGATCGGCAGGCAGGTGACCGTCGGCGGGGCATTGTTCACCGTGGTCGGGGTGCTGGCCGAGAAGAGCTCGACCGGCTTCCAGGACGCCAACGACACCGCCGTGGCGCCGCTGAGCGCGGTCCGCGAGGTGCTCACCGGCTATGGCTCGCTGAACTCGATCCTGGTCGAGGCGACCAGCCCGGCCAAGGTCGACGCGGTGCAGTCCGAGGTCGCGACGATCCTCAACCAGCGGCTGCAGGTGTCCGACACCTCGGCCACCGCCGCCGGCGCGTCCACGTCGACCACCCCGTACCGGATCCAGAACGCCTCGCAGCTGCTGGCCACCCAGACCCAGACGGCCGATACCTTCACCACGCTGCTCGGGGCGGTGGCCGCGATCAGCCTGCTCGTCGGCGGGATCGGGATCACCAACATCATGCTGGTCACGGTCACCGAACGGACCCGCGAGATCGGCATCCGCAAGGCCCTCGGCGCACCCCGGCGGGTCGTCCTGACCCAGTTCCTGATCGAGGCGACGCTGCTCAGCGTCATCGGCGGGGCGCTGGGCGTGGCGGCGGCGCTGATCGGCAGCAGCTTCACGATCGTCGGGGTGAAACCGGTCATCGTGCCGAGCTCGATCGGGCTCGCCCTCGGCGTGTCCATCGCGATCGGGCTGTTCTTCGGCGGCCTGCCCGCCAGCCGCGCCGCCCGGCTGCGTCCCATCGACGCGCTGCGCTACGAGTAAGGACCGACGCTGTGACCAACCCTGAGGACAACCTTGTGCGTACGGACGACACGGCCGTGATCGTGGCGTTCGAGCCGGAGCACCTGCCGATGGCCGGGCACGGGCTGCTCGACCCGGGCGCCGACGACACCCCCGACGACAGCCTGGCGACCGAGCTGGCCC
>JAVHVY010000262.1:0-9370 GCA_032160305.1 Actinoplanes sp. | reverse complement strand
GGCGGAGGGCCAGGATCCGGCCGAGCTCGACGCGGACGACGGCTACCCGGTCGACGGCGGCACCTCCCGGTCGCCGGTCCCACGCTCGCCTGTTGACGGAGATAAAGGGGCGGTAAGCCGCGCGGCTCTGGCTTTTGCCGCCGTCGCCCACGAGGCTGGCAGCTACGAGGGCGTCAACCGATGGGATGGGTCATGGGCTACGCGGTGGTACTCGGAGAAGCGCTGATCGACCTGCTGGAGACCGAGCGCGACGGTGAGTTGAGCTACCGCCAGGCGATCGGCGGCGCCCCGCTGAACGTGTCGGTCGCAGCGACCCGGCTCGGCGGCGACGTGCGGTACGTCGGATCGCTGAGCAACGACGTCCTCGGCGACCGGATCGCCCACTTCCTGCGTTCGGCCGGGGTCGGGATCAACGCCGTGCGGCGGGTACCGGTGCCGACCACGCTCGCCGTGACCACCTTCGAGGGCGCCGAACCGACCTTCACCTTCTACGGCGAGCCCCCGTCGTACGCGCTGCTCACGCCGGCCGACGTGGACCCGGAGATGGTCGCGGCCGCGGCCCTGGTCTACGCCGGGTCGATTTGCCTGCTCCGCGAGCCCTTCCGGTCGGCGGCGAAGGCGGCCTGGGCGGTACCCGGCCCGGTCAAGGTCTTCGACCCGAACGTGCGGCCCACAATGCTGCCCGACGCTGCCGCGGTGGACGCGCTGCGGGACCTGGTCGAGGAGTTCTTCGCCACCGCCGACCTGGTGAAACTGAGTTCCGCGGACGCGGAGCTGCTCTACGACGGGGCCACGCCGACCGCCGCCGCGGCACGCATCCACCAGCTGGGCGCCCGCAGTGTCGTGGTGACCTGCGGCGCCAAGGGCGCGTACGTGCACGCGGCGGACGCGACGGTGATGCTGCCGGCGCCGACCGTGGCCGCGATCGACGCGACCGGCGCCGGTGATTCGGTGATGGGCGCCCTGGTCCGCCGCCTGCTCGCCGAGGGTCTGCCGGCCGACCTGGCCGGCTGGCAGCGCCACGTGCGCTTCGCCCTGGCCGTTGCCGGACTGGTCTGCGAGCGGCGCGGTGGCGCGGTGGCGATGCCGACTCAGGCCGAGCTGATCGACCGGTGGGGCGCGCTGGTCTGAGCGTCGGCGAGCTTGACGACCACCACTCCGCCGATGATCAGCAGGCCGCCGGCCAGCTGGGCCGGACCGGGCCGCTGGTCGACGAGGATCCAGGCGAAGACGATCGCGGCGACGACCTCCAGCAGGGCCACGAAGGAGGCCACCCGGGAGCCCAGGCGCCGGCCGGCGGCGATGCCGGTGGTGTATGCCAGCGCCGCGGTCACCACGCCCAGGACGAGGACCGGCAGATACCAGGGCGCGGTGCCGACGGCGTACGTGGCCGGGTGGGTGGAGGCGTGCATCGGCAGCACGCCGATCAGGCCGAGGACCGCGAGACTCAGGGTGCCGACCAGCAGGCCGGTCCCGGCCAGGGCCAGCGGCGGCAGGTCGCCGGAGGGGTCGGCGGAGATCACGAAGTAGGCGGTGGCGCCGAGCATCGCGACCAGAGCCCAGGCCACGCCGGCCCAGGCCAGGTGCACGCCGGAGACCAGGTTGAGGACGAGGACCAGGCCGGCGGCGGCCAGCACCGCGCCGGCCACGGTGCGCCGGCCGGGGCGCTGGCCGTGCCGGATCCACATCCAGGCGACGACGGCGGCCGGGGCGGTGTACTCGATAAGCAGGGCGGGCGCGACGTCCATCGCGGCGACGGCGGAGAAGTAGCCGAACTGCGCTGCGGCGACGGCGAGCACGCCGTACATCAGGATCTGACCGGCCTGGACCCGCACCTGCCGCCAGCGACCGCGCAGCGACGCCACCGTGAACGGCGCCAGGACGAGCGCGGCGAGGCCGATCCGGGCCAGGACGATCGCGCCCGGGCTCCAGCCGGTGTCGAACAGGCCGCGTGCCAGCGAGCCGGACAGGCCGAACGCCAAGGCCGAGATGACGGCGAACAGGATCCCGCCGCCGATCGCGTTGGTGGGAGCGGGCACGTGGCGGGTGTCATCTGCCAACTTGGTCATAGCCCATGACGCTAGGAAGCCTGCGGTAATATGTCAAGGTGGTTTTAGCCCATGACACCGAGGCGGCGCTGCAGGCCGCCGTGGCCCTGGTGAACAGCGCGGAGAAACCCGACACGCTCACCACGACGCAGCAGCTGGACGACTGGTATACCGGGCACCGCTACACCGGGCGGCACGACCGGGACCGGGCCGAATTGGCCGAGCTGCGGGCCCTGCGGCCGGTGCTGCGCGACCTGTTGACCGCCGGCCGGGACCGGGCCGCTGAACTGGTCAACGCGATGCTCGCCGATGCCCGGGCGGTGCCGCAGCTGGTCCGGCACGGTGACGTCGACTGGCACCTGCACGCCGTCGCCGCCGACGCGCCGCTGGCGCTGCGGGTCGTCGTGGAGACGGCGATGGCGATGGCCGACCTGGTCCGCACCGACGAGCTCTCCCGGCTGGCGATCTGCTCCGACGACAACTGTGCGGCGATCGTGCTGGATCTCACCCGGAACAGGTCGCGCCGCTTCTGCAGCACCATCTGTGCCAACCGCAACGCGGTGGCCGCCTACCGGGCCCGGCGACGTTAGCCGAGAGCCTTCTCGATGAAGCGTTGCCGGTCCAGCAGCGCCCGCTCGACCCGGACCTCGGCGACCAGGGCCTCGCCGTCGCGGACCACGACGTCGAAGGTCAGCCGGCGGCCGTCCACCTTGGTCAGGGTCGCCAGCGCGGTGACGTGCCGGCCGATCGGGGTCGCCGCCCGGTGCTCGACCTCGGCCCGGGTGCCGACCGTGGTCACCCCGCCCGGGATCAGCCGGGCGGTCGCGGCGACCGTGGCAGCCTCGGCCAACGCCAGCACCCGAGGTGTGCCCAGCACAGGGACGTCACCGGAACCGAGCGCCTGGGCGGTGTCAGCGTCGGTGACGGTCAGCTCCACCCGGGCGCTGAGCCCTGGCTCGAATTCCGGAAGCTCCATCGCCCGAGCTTACGGTGCGGCCGGCCGCCGCCAGAAAGCGTCCTCGGCCGCCCAGTCGTCCCCGGCCGGCGGACCCTCGGCCGGCGGACCCTCGGCCGGTAGGGGCGGGGGCAGGGGCGCGGGGACCGGGCCGCGGGCGTACCGGGCCCGGCGGGTCAGCTCGTCGGCCAGCACCCACGCGTCCCGCACGTCCCGGTCGCGGGCCGAAGCGGACCGTCCGCCCGCGGTGTCGGCGTACACCGTGGCCAGCCGCAGCAGCCGCTGGACCGGTCCCTGCACCACCCGGACGCTCTGCAGTCGGGCGTACGGGACCAGCTGCAGCTCGCGGGTCAGCAGGCCCCAGCGGGTCACGAAGACGTCGGGCGTCAGGCCGGCGCCGAACGACCGCACCGCGATCGGATGCAGCCACCGGGCCCGGTCGGGCAGCCCCGTCGTCGGCAGGGCGTGCAGGTCCGCGCCCGGGAGCACCTGCCACAGCAGGAACCGGCCGGTGTCCTGGTCGCCGACCGGCAGCAACTGATCGGAGCGCTTCTGGTCGCGGCCGCTCTCACCGGCGAAACCGGCGACGTCGAGGCGCATGTGCATCCAGTGTTTGGCCCGCCAGAGCAGCGGCCAGGTCACCGTCACCGACTGCACCCGGTGCAGCGGCACGGTCTGGTTACGGGTCTCGGTCAGCCCGTAGCGCACCGCGAGCCGGCCGTCCGGGTCGCGGGCCAGCCGGAAATCCCAGTCGCGCAGGACCCGGCGGGCCGGTTGCAGCAGCACACCGGCCATCGCGGTGATCGTGCTGGCGATCCCGATGAAGGTCCACGAACCTTCCAGGACGAACTGCATCACCACGAAGGCGATGCCCAGCGGCAGGAAGAACGCCTGCGGCGTCAGCAACTGGCTGATCACCAGGTCGCCGTTGGCGACGTGGACCAGCGGTCGTTCCGGCGCCGGGGCGGGCGAGGTGAGGGAGACGGCATTCTGCGTACGACCGGCCAACGCGAGCAGCCGTTCTCGCAGCGCGGCGGCCTCCCGCACGGTCAGATACGCCAGCGGTGCCTCGGTCTTGGCGCCGCCGACCACCTCGAGGCGCAGCTCGGCCAGCCCGGTCCACTGGGCCAGCAACGGCCGGCGCAGCTCCACCGACTGCAGGCGTTCCAGCGGGATGGCCCGGTTGCGCCGCCACAGCAGGCCGTCCTGGATGCGCAGCTCGCGGCCGACCACGTGATAGCCCGTGTTCAGCCAGCCGACCAGGGAGAAGATCACCACGCCGACGGCCAGTACGAGCACGGCGAGCACGAACTTCTCCAGCCCGACCTGGCCGAGGGTGTTCCAGCTGAGCGCGGCGACGATGACGGCGATCGACTTGGCCCCGTGCAGCAGCGGGCTGAGCGGATGAAGGCGCCGGCGGGGCTCCCCGGCCGGAGAGGGCGCGGCGTCGGCGGTGGTCACAGGCCCTCGGCCCGGTCCTCGCCGAGTGCGGTCAGCCGGTCGCGCAGCCGGGCCGCCTCCTCCGGCGGCAGGCCGGGCACCCGGGCGTCGCTGGCCGCTGCGGCGGTGTGCAGCTGGACGGTGGCGAGGTGGAACGCGCGTTCGAGCGGGCCGGCGGTGACGTCCACGTACTGCATCCTCGCGTACGGGACGATGGATAGCCGCCGCACGAACAGGCCGTGCTTGACCAGCAGGTCGTTGTCGCGTTCGGCGTAGCCCCAGGCTTTCACCGCGCGGACGGTGACCACCGCCCGCCAGATCGCGAACACCACCACGACAGCCATCGCGACCAGCCATAGCCAGTGCCGGACAAGGATCCAGCCGACCAGCAGGGCGGCGAGGCCGATCAGATTGACCGCGGTCCGCCCGATCAGCTCCACAGTGATCAACTTGGGCGAGACGGCCCGCCAGGCGACCGCGTCGGGCCAGGGTTGCAGGGCATCCACGACTGCGGGCGGCTCGGTCACGCGTCAGAGCCTAGGAGACCGGCGCGCCGGACGGTGCGCCGAAGGGCGACACCTCGCGCAGGAATCCGCGCAGATCGAGGAATCCGCCCAGGGTTTCGCGGTGATCGGCGCAGGCCAGCCAGGTTTTCCGATACTCGGGGGTGTGCAGTTTCGGATTATTCCACTGCAACTGCCAGACGGCGGGCGCACGGCAGCCTTTGGCGGAGCACTGGACTGCGGGGGCCTCGATCACACCGAAATGGTACTCGGGGGAGAAGGTTGATTCGGGGGAGAGAGAGTTTGAGCGCCGGGCGACCACGGGGGAAGTCGCCCGGCGACGCAGCGAATATTACACGGCCGCCTGGGTCTCCCGTCCACCCGGCCGCGGTGCCCGATCCGGCGGATCGCGCAGAACGATCGACTCGTCCGGGCAGTGCCGATCGGGTGCTCGGTGTTTAATGCGCCTCTGCCCGAGCGCTCCCAGCATGGTCGTGTAAGTCTTGGGGGTCGGCACGCACGCCGGCGGCACGCTCAATCGTGAAGTTCGACGCTGTGGAGGACCGGTGGCGCAGCCGACCACGCCCGAGACCAAGATCAGCCCCGATGCCGGGTCGCCCGTGCCGCCGGCGCAGGACGCGACCCAGCTTGAGCGGGCGATGTTCGAGGTCAAGCGTGTCATCGTGGGCCAGGACCGGATGGTCGAGCGGATGTTCGTCGCGCTGCTGGCGCGCGGGCACTGCCTGCTCGAAGGGGTTCCCGGGGTGGCCAAGACCCTGGCGGTGGAGACCCTGGCCCGGGTGGTCGGCGGCACCTTCTCCCGGGTCCAGTTCACTCCCGACCTGGTACCGGCTGACATCGTCGGCACCCGGATCTACCGCCAGTCGAACGAGAAATTCGACGTCGAGCTCGGCCCGGTGTTCGTGAACTTCCTGCTCGCCGACGAGATCAACCGGGCGCCGGCCAAGGTGCAGTCGGCGTTGCTCGAGGTGATGGCCGAACACCAGGTGACGATCGGCGGGCAGACCCACCAGGTGCCCGACCCGTTCCTGGTGATGGCAACGCAGAACCCGATCGAGCAGGAGGGCGTGTACCCGCTGCCCGAGGCCCAGCGCGACCGGTTCCTGATGAAGATCCTGGTCGGCTACCCGACCGACGCCGAGGAACGCGAGATCGTCTACCGGATGGGCGTCAGCCCGCCCGAGCCCAAGACGATCTTCACCCCGGAGGATCTGCTCGGCCTGCAGCGCCGTGCCGACCAGGTCTTCGTGCACAATGCGCTGGTCGACTACACGGTCCGGCTGGTGCTGGCCACCCGCGCGCCGGCCCAGCAGGGCATGCCCGACGTGGCCCAGCTGATCCAGTACGGCGCCAGCCCGCGCGCCTCGCTGGGCATCGTCCGGGCCACCCGGGCGCTGGCCCTGCTGCGTGGCCGCGACTACGCGCTGCCGCAGGATCTGCAGGACATCGCGCCGGACATCCTGCGGCACCGGCTGGTGCTCAGCTACGACGCGCTCGCCGACGACATCCCCGCCGATCACATCGTCGCCCGGATCATGCAGACCGTGCCCGTCCCGTCGGTGGCCGCCCGGCAGGGCGTCTCCCCGAACGGTCAGCCGCAGCAGGGCATGCCGACCAGCGGCGTACCGGTCGGCGTGCCCGCGGGCCACCAGTCGACCGCGTGGCCGGGGCAGCAGTGACGGCCGGCTCGGCATGACCGACTGCACCGCGGCGGAGCAAGGGCCAGGAGGGCGTGCCGAAGGTCGGCTCGGCATGACCGACTGGACCGAGCGGCACACCCTCGCGCACGCCTACGGCCTGGACCGCGGGGGCCACCCGGGCATGCCTAAAGTGGCACCGTCATGACCGCTCCCGAGATCCCCCGGCCGACCGACGCGAACGGCGTCGCCCGCGCTGAGGCGGTGCTGTCCCGGCTGCAACTGCTGGTCACCCGCAAGCTCGACGGACTGCTGCAGGGCGACTACGTGGGCCTGCTGCCCGGCCCGGGCAGCGAGGCCGGCGAGTCGCGCGAGTACCGGCCCGGCGACGACGTGCGCCGGATGGACTGGCCGGTCACCGCGCGCACGACCTCGCCGCACGTGCGGCGTACGGTTGCCGACCGTGAACTGGAGACCTGGATGGCGATCGACCTGTCCGCCAGCCTCGACTTCGGCACGGCCCGGTGGCTCAAACGGGATCTGGTGATCGCCGCGGCCACCGCGATGGCGCATCTCACCGTGCGCGGCGGCAACCGGATCGGCGCGGTCGTCGGGACCGGCGGGGAGCCGCTCCCGCAGAGCCGCTCCTGGCTGCGCCGCGGCCCGGCTCCCGCCGCCGCGGCGGCCACCCCGACCATCGTGCGGCTCCCGGCCCGGCCGGGCCGCAAGGAGGCGCAGGGCCTGCTCCGATCCATCGCGCGTACGGAAGTCCGGCCCGGCCGCACCGACCTGGGTGAGCTGATCGACCGGCTGAACCGCCCGCCCCGCCGCCGCGGCGTAGCCGTGGTGATCTCCGACTTCCTGGCGCCGGTGGCGGACTGGGAGCGGCCGGTCCGCAAGCTCGGCGTCCGGCACGACGTGCTTGCCATCGAGGTCGTCGACCCGCGCGAGCTGGAACTGCCCGACGTCGGCGTGCTGACCCTGGCCGATCCGGAGACCGGCGAGCTGCACGAGGTGCAGACCGCCGACCCTGCGCTGCGGCGGCGGTACGCCGACGCCGCCGGCCGGCAGCGCGCCGCCATCGCCCGGGCCCTGCGCGCGGGCGGGGCCGCGCACCTTCGACTGCGTACCGACACCGACTGGCTGCTCGACATGGTCCGTTTCGTGGCCGCCCAACGACACGCTCGCACCCGGGGAACCACACGATGATCCGTTTCCTGCAACCGTGGTGGTTGCTCGCCCTGCTGCCCGTGCTGGCCGTCGCCGGCTCCTACGTGTGGCGCCAGTTCCGCAAGCGCCAGTACGCCATGCGTTTCACCAACGTCGACCTGCTGCGCACCCTCGCACCCAGGGGGCTGGGCTGGCGCCGGCACGCCGCGGCCGGGGCGTTCCTGCTCAGCCTGGTCGCGCTGGGCACGGCGATGGCCCGCCCGTCGGTGGACAAGCAGGAGCCGCTGGAGCGGGCCACGGTGATGCTGGCCATCGACGTGTCGCTGTCGATGGAGGCCGACGACGTCAAGCCGACCCGGATCGAGGCGGCCCAGGAGGCGGCGAAGGCGTTCGTGAAGGAGCTGCCGCCGACCTACAACCTGGGCCTGGTGTCCTTCGCGAAATCCGCCAACGTGCTGGTGTCGCCGAGCAAGGACCGCTCGGCGGTGCTTACCGGCATCGACGGGCTGACCCTGGCCGAGGCGACGGCGACCGGCGAGGCGGTCTTCACCTCGCTGGACGCCATCCGGACCGTCCCCGCGGACGGCGCGAACGGCGCCCCGCCGGCCCGGATCGTGCTGCTCTCGGACGGCTACCGCACGTCGGGGCGCTCCATCGAGGACGCGACCGCCGCGGCGACCGCCGCCAACGTCCCGGTGTCGACGATCGCCTTCGGTACCGACGCCGGCGTCGTGGACATCCGCGGGGTGCTGCAACCGGTGCCGGTGGACCGGCTCTCGCTGCAACAGTTGGCGGAGGCGACGAAGGGCTTCTTCTCCGAGGCCGCCTCGGTCAGCGAACTGAAGAAGGTCTACGAGGACATGGGCAGCTCGATCGGCCACCGCACCGAGCCGCGCGAGGTGACCCAGTGGTACGCGGGCGCCGCGTTGCTCTTCGGCCTGTGTGCGGCGGCGATGAGTCTGCTGTGGACCTCCCGGCTGCCGTGAGGGGCAGCCGGGTGTGCGGGCCGCGGGTCAGGGCGTGTTGTGCACCATGACGAAGAGCATGACCACCCAGGCGGCGGCGATGGTGAAGCTGAGGGGCGCGACGAAACGGCTCATCGGACGAACCTTCCGGTGGTGATCAACGGAGGAAGGCGCTCACGTCATGTCGCGGCCGGCGCCCAGCCCTCTTGTCGTCGCGGCGCACACGACGTGACCCGGGCGCGGCGGAGCCGACGGACCGGGTGGGGCTGGACGGGAGTCTGCGTCAACCAGGACTAGCGTGGCTGACGGACGGCCCGGCCACGACTAGGAGGATCGCTATCTCGCACAGCGATCACCTCCGTAGGTCGTTCCGGGCCTCTGGGCCGTGAGCGAGCGTACCCCTTAATCGCCTTTTAAGGAATCGGGGGATGCCGCCCCACCTGAACGGCCATGCCGAGGTCACGCCATTAGCCAGATCGGGTCGGCGCCGGTGCGGTACGCGATGAGCTGGGCGGGGCGCCTCGCTGTGTCCGGATGAGGCTTGGTAGGCCTTGATCCCTTCCCTCATGCCTCGTCGGGGCTTATCAGACGGCAGGCGGTGGTCTGTCGTACGCGTCAAGACCGGCCTTGC
>JAVHVY010000254.1:0-10974 GCA_032160305.1 Actinoplanes sp. | reverse complement strand
CAGCGCGTCCGCCCAGCGCGTCACCGGCTCGGGGCGCGCGCCGACCACACCTTCATCTGCTACGCCGGCCCTGGCAACCAGCACTGATAAACCCACCATTGAATAACTTCGCACCGCCGACAAACTGCGTAACTCGACAGTTTGAAGTACGTTTCTTTGAAGGCCACGCTAGTAGTGGGCCGTTAAAGCGGTATGGCTTATGCCGGATTCTGGATCGTGGCGCATGCGGCCGCACCGATCAGTTCCATCGACATCTGCAACCGCTCCAAGCTGACGTTCCCCGCGATGGTGTCCTCCGGGGTGTGATATTGAGGCTCCAGGTGTGCCGGCGACTCATTGCTACGCCAGGAGAAGTTCGCGGCCGCAATCCCGGCCGCCTGGAAACTTACGTGGTCGCTGGACCCGCGCTGTGTCACCGGCGACATCTGGGACGCGTAGCCGAGTCGCTGCGCCGCCGCGGCCACCTCGTCCGTGGCCCGGTTCGCCTCGCCGTTCATCGACAGCAGCCAGTACCGGGTAGCCGGCGCGAAGCTGGTGGCGGCCATGTCGTTCTGGAACACGGCCACGATTCGGTCGCGCTCCGCCTGCGGCAACTGCGACACGTAGTACTTTGAGCCGACCGTCCCGTCCTCCTCCGCGCCCCACAGCCCGAACCGCAGCGTCGCGTTTGCGGGCAGCTCCGTCAGGACCCGGGCCAGCTCCAGGCACAGCACGGCACCGGATCCGTTGTCGTTCGCGCCCGGCGAGCCGATCACCGTGTCGTAGTGGGCGCTCACTATGACCACCGGCCCGGTCCCGTCTCCGGTGCGCCGCTCCGCGAGTACGTTGTGCGAGCCCAGCCCGACGTGCGCGGAAGTGCTGATGATCAGCTCGCGCAACTGTCCGGCCACCAGCAACTCGCGCAGCCGAATCTTCTGCGCCTGTGCCGCGCCGGCCACCGGGACCGCCATGGGTTCCTCCAGCCAAGGGCTCCACGCCGGCGCACGCATCCCCGCCAACAGGTCCCAGGCCAGGAATACCACCCCCACCGCGCCCCGCGCGACCGCCATGCGGACCAGATCCAGCGGTTGCTCGAGCCTTGGGTAGTCGATCAGCAGGATCTTCCCCGCCACGTTCTCCGGGTAGTCGTGTGCGCCGCCCGCGCCCGCGTCAAGGACCTGTCCGCGTACGGTGACGTCGAGTGCCCCGTTGTGGGACGCTCCTGCCTGCCAGCCCAGATCCTGCGGCAGCCCACCGGGCGCGTCCAGTCTGGCGAGGTACTTGTTCTCCACCGCGAAATGGTTGCAGCGTCGTGTCGTACCCGAGTTGGTTGAAGACCCCGGCCAGGTAGTCGGCAGCATCGCGCTCACCCGGTGTCCCGCAGACCCGTTCCCCGATCTTTTCCGCCAGCACCCGCAGGTCTTGCAGTGCCCGCTCGGACGACACCTTTACCGCCACCTGTTGGACGCCCGGCGTCAGTAGCGGGGAGCGCGCCGCTACCGGACGCCGGGCGTCGCCCGCCCAGGCCGACGCGGGCAGCGCGAGGCCAGCCACACTTCCGGCCGCGATTGTCAGGATTTTCCGTCGACTCAATGGGGATTTCCTGTCGAACGCTTCCACAGTCTTCCTCCTGGCCGTTGTCCACTGCAGTGTGGGAGGGAAGGCTAGGGGCGACCTCCAGGCCTGTCTACCATTCGTGAATTTGCGAACTGCATGCAACCGTCCAGTAGCGTGACCGGTCAATACAATCCGCCGGGACCAGGCCCCGTTTCGTCAGGGACAGGCGGTACCGTCGACCTGACGTCCATGCCGGGCGATCCGGGAGAGGCTGGAGGGTCACGATGGCCGAGCAGACCGAGGGCACGCAGACCGCGGCCAAGACGGAGTCGCACGACCCCGACTTTCCCGAGGCGTTCCTGCAGTTCATGCGCAGCGGTTGGCGCGATGACGCGCTCAGCGTGGCGCCGTTGCCCGAGGCGCCCAATTTCGCCAAGCGGCGAAACACGCTGTCCGAGGCGTTCCCCGGCGAGACGCTGGTCATCCCCAGCGGGGTGGAGAAGGTGCGGGCCAACGACACCGACTATCCGTTCCGCCCGGGCAGCGACTTCTTCTACCTGACCGGCGACCGCGGGCCGAACAGCGTGCTGGTCCTGCGCCCGAGCGGCTCCGGCCACGACGCGGTGCTCTACAGCCGCGACCGCTCGTCGAAGGCGTCCGACGAGTTCTTCCGCAGCCGCGACGGCGAGCTGTGGGTCGGCCGCCGGCACACCCTGGCGGAGAAGGCGACCGAGTTGGGCGTCGAAACGCTGGCGTACGGCGAGCTCGGTCGCGCGCTCGCCGACTGCGCGCCCGGGCGCACCCGGGTGCTGCGCGGCCTCGACCCGAACGTCGACCGCGCGATCCTGGCCTTCGCCGCCGACCGCGACCGCGAGCTCGCCGCGGTGATCTCCGAGCTGAAGCTGGTCAAGGACGAGTGGGAGATCGCCCAGCTGCAGGCGGCGATCGACTCGACGGTCCGCGGCTTCGAGGACGTGGCCCGGGTGCTGCCCGCCGACCGCGGGGTCAAGGAGCGGCTGCTCGAGGGCGTCTTCGGCCTGCGCGCCCGCTACGAGGGCAACGACGTCGGCTACGGCTCGATCGTCGGCGCCGGAGCCCACGCGACGATCCTGCACTGGGTGCACAACGACGGCGTCACCAGTCCCGGCGAGCTGCTCCTGATGGACATGGGCGTCGAGGGTCACCACTACTACACCGCCGACGTCACCCGGACGCTGCCGGTGTCGGGCGCCTTCACGCCGCTGCAGCGCCAGGTCTACGACATCGTGCACGCCTCCCAGCAGGCCGGGATGGATTTCATCAAGCCCGGCGTCAAGTACCACGACATCCACCTGACCTGCATGCGCGTGCTCGCCGAGGGCCTGAACGACCTGGGCCTGCTCCCGGTGAGCGTCGACGAGGCGATGAGCGAGCAGTCCACCGTCTACCGCCGGTGGACCCTGCACGGCTTCGGCCACATGCTCGGCATCGACGTGCACGACTGCAGCAGCGCCCGTAAGGAGAAGTATCGCGACGGCCTGCTGGGCGAGGGCTATGTGCTGACCGTCGAGCCGGGCCTGTACTTCCAGCCGGAGGACGACCTGGTCCCGGCGGAGTTGCGCGGCATCGGCATCCGCATCGAGGACGACGTCCTGGTCACCGCCGACGGCTGCCGCAACCTGTCCGCCGGTCTGCCCCGCTCGTCCGCCGACGTGGAGGCCTGGCTGCAGTCCCAGCGCGAGGCCGGCCCCCGCCTGCCGGAGTAGGGCCGTTGTAAGGGCAGACCTCGGCGTGTTCTGCGGGACAGCTCGCCCAAAGGTTGCGCGGTGGCTGTCGAGTCGGTTACAGATGCAACGGTGAGGACTGTCATGCGGGTGGTGCTGGCCGGTGGCCTGGCTCTCACCCTGGCCGCGTGCTCCTCCGGGGTGCCGGCCGCCCCCGCACTCGCGCCCGCCGGCACCACGTCGAGCCCGACCGTGCCGGCGACCTCGGGCGCGGCCACCGTGCCGGCGCTGGCCGCCACCACCGTGCGTCCGCTCGCCGGCACCGGCGCCGCACCGTTCGACGAGACCCGTCGGCTGCAGGCACCGCCCGGCTGGACGGTATCCGTCTGGGCCCGAGTGCCCAGCGCCCGACTGCTCGCCTGGACGCCGGACGGGCGGCTACTGGTGTCGCGACCCCAGTTCGGCGACGTCGTCGCATTGGTCCCCGGCCCGGGCGACGCCGCGCCGGCCCAGCAGACCCTGGTCAGCGGATTGAACCAGCCGCACGGGCTGGCCTTCCAAGGCTCCACCCTCTATGTGGCCGAGAGCGACCAGGTGGACGCCTTCACCTACGGGGCCGGGGCGGTGTCGGGCAAGCGGGTCGTGGTCGACGGGCTGCCCGACGCGAAGAGCCCCGAGCTGGGCGGGGCATACGCGCACGCGTTGAAGAGCGTCGCGATCGGCACGGACGGCGCGCTCTACGTCTCGATCGGCTCGACCGGCAACGTGTCGCCCGCGGACCGGGAGGTAGACCCGCAACGGGCCGCCATTCTCCGGGTGCCGCCGGGCGGCGGGAAGCCCGCCGTCTTCGCCCGCGGCGTGCGCAACGGCACCGGGCTGGCGGTCGACCCCGCCGGCGCGGTGTGGACCGCGGTCAACAACCGGGACAACATCGGCTACCCGGACGATCGCGACTACGACGGCGACGGCACGCCGGACCAGGGCCGGGTCATGCAGTCGTACGTCAACGACCACCCGCTCGAGCCCCTGGCCCGGCTGGCGCAGGGGCGCGACCTCGGCTGGCCCTACTGCAACCCGGACCCGGATGTGAAGCTGGGCGAGAAGGGCTCGCCGCTGAGCTACACGCGACGGCCGTTCGTGCGGGACATCCAGACCAACCCCGACGGTACGAAGCTCGACTGCGCCGCGCTGCCGCCGGTCGAGCAGGGCATGGGCGCGCACTCGGCGCCGCTGGGCCTGAGCTTCGCCACGTCGCCCGGTCTGACCGGCGGGTACGGGCCGGGGGCTCTGGTCGGTGTGCACGGCTCGTGGAACCGCAACCCGCCCCGGGCGCCCGAGGTGTCGTTCTTCGCGTGGCGCAACCGCACTCTCGGCCCGCAGCAGACCCTGCTGACCGGCTTCCAGGGCACCGACGGCTCCCGCTGGGGCCGCCCGGTGATGGCCGTGCGGGGCCCCGACCGCGCCCTGTACGTGAGCGACGATCTCGCCGGCGCCGTCTACCGCGTCGCCGCACCTTGACGGTGCCCTCACCCGGGCATCCGCAACGTCACCCGGGTCCGTACGCCTCGGCGACGAAGACGGCGACGGAGCGGGCCGGCACGGTCAGGGAGCCGGCCGTGGCGCGGGCGGTGCGCAGGGTCAGGTCGACGGACGCCACCAGATCCGGGTGCGGGCGCAGCTCGGCCGAGGACAGCTGGTCGACGTGCTGGACCGTTGCGGTCGGGGTCGCGTTGAAGACCACCACGACGGTGCTCCACTGCGGGTCGAGGCCGGTGCCGTCGAGGCACATCACGAGTACCCCCGGCGTCTCGGTCGGCCCGCCCAGCGGGAACGTCAGCCGGTGTTGCACCTCGTCGGCCGTCGGCAGTCCGAAGACCGGGGACGACCGCTGGATCCGCAGCAGCTCCCGATACCGTTCCGCCGCGAAGGCGATCACGTCGTCGCCCGGGATCAACGCCGGGTCGGCCAGCAACGGGCGGGCCCACGGCCAGATGTCCGCGTTGTCCGCGGCCGGGGGCAGGCCGACGCCGAAACCGTTGCCGCTGCCCGCCACCCAGCGGATCTGGTTGAACCAGTCCCCGGAGTTGTACGAGTTGCGGTCCAGTGACTTGGAGCGCAACCGTTCCGTGCCGAAGGCGACGAACCCGACCCCCTGGCCGAGCACGACCAGCGACAGCGCCAGTACCTGCATCCGGGCGCGGTCCACGATCGGCAGATCGGCCGGCAGCGTGAACGCCAGCGAGTCGTAAAGGATCTCGTTGTCGTGCGCGTCGACGTAGTTGACCGTCTCGCCCGGTGCCGCCGCATAGCCGCTCGGCGCGCCGTTGTAGTCGATCTGCGAGCCGCTTCGCTCCACCCCGTCGTGGGTGACGAACCGGTACGCCGCCAGCCCGCCGGACAGCCCGACCTTGAGCTGGTCGTGCACGGACAACGGCGTCGCCGCACCCAGCCCGGAGGCGTAACCGCGCACCGACGGGTCGGCGCCGAACGGGCTGCCGCCGCGCACCGCGTCGCGCAGCCGGTCGTTGAACGTGCCGATCCCGGTGCCGGCCAGGTTGACCTGGGTGGCCTGGGCGAAACGGGCGTCATCGGCCACCTCGCCGAAGTTCCACCCCTCGCCGTAGAGGTAGATCTCGGGCCCGTCGACCCCGTCGGCCTCCCGGGTCAAGTGGTCCAGGGACACCTTGACCTCGAGAATGTTGGCCCGCGGGTGGTGGCCCATCAGATCGAAGCGGAAGGCGTCCACCTTGTACTCCCGGGCCCAGGTCACGATCGAGTCGACGACCAGCCGGCCCATCATCATGTGCTCGGGCGCCGTGTTCGGGCAGCAGGTGGACTCGGCTGTCGTGCCGTCGGCGAGCCGCCGGTGGTAGTAGCCCGGCACGACCTTGTCGAGCACGCTCCAGGTGGCGAGACCGTCGGCCGCCGTGTGGTTGTAGACGACGTCCAGCACCACCCGAAGGCCCGACTCGGCCAGCGCGGCCACCATCCGGCGGAACTCCAGGATCCGCGCGGCGCCGGACGGCTCGACGGCGAGGCTGCCCTCCGGGGTGGTGTAGTGCAGCGGGTCGTAACCCCAGTTGAAGCCGTCGTCGTCGGCGACGGCCATCACCTCGGCCTGCTGCTGCTCGGAGTCGCCGGGCAGGGCGGCCAGATCGCAGCGGGGCTGCTTCTGGTCCGCGCGCCGGTCGGGGACGGTGGCGTAGTCGAAGGCCGGTAGCAGGTGCAGGTGGGTCAGCCCCGAGTCGGCGAGCGAGCGCAGGTGGGTCATCGCGGCCGAGCCCGGGTGGGTGAACGCCAGGTAGGTACCCCGGTCGGCGGCCGGCACGGTCTCGTCGGCGATCGAGAAGTCCCGCACGTGCAGCTCGGAGATCTGCATCCGGGCCGGGGCGACGACCGGCGGCTTGACCAGCGACTCCCAGCCGGGCGGGGCGAGTGCCGGGTCGGCCAGGTCGACGAGCTGGCTGTGCGTCGAGTCGGTGGCCAGGGAGACCGAGTACGGGTCGGTGACGGTGGTCGTGACGATCCGCTGGGCGGCCGGGTGCCACACCTCGACCCGGTACCGGTAGAAGCGGCCCAGCCATTGTCGCTGGCCGGTGATCGACCAGGTGCCGGTCATCGTGTCGCGCTCCATCGCCAGTACCGTCGGCTCGTCGCCCGGGGTGTGGGACAGCTCCAGCGACACCGTGCGCGCGGTGGGCGCCCAGACCGCCAGACTCAGCCGGTCCTCGTCCATGGTCAGGCCCAGATCGGCGTCGGCGGCCTCGGCGTACAGGTCGTCGAGGACGCCGGGCAGCTGCACTCCGGTGACCGCGGCGACCCGGCCGGCGTCGTCGCGGCCGACCACGAGCAGTTGGCCGCGCAGCAGCAAGCCCAGCGCGGCGTCGCCCAGCTCGCGCACCGAGAAGGCGCGATATGCCCGCAGGTGCGGAAAGTGCCGGCTCTGCGCCTGGAACAGCCCGCCGGGGCGGGCGGTCAGCGGCAGCGTACGTTGCTCGCCGGTCAGGTCGTCGCCGTCGCGGCGCAGGCCACCGTCGGCCGACGCGACCAGGGCGAAGCCGGCGGCCAGGGCGGCCAGGTGCGAGGGCAGCGCGATGGTAGTGCGGTCGATGAACACGGCCAGCGACCGGGCCGGGTCGAGTTCGGGACCGAGCGAACGCAGATCCGGGCGCACCGGCGCGGCGACCCCGGCGAGCAGCCACACCGCACGGTCGCGGGTCAGGTCGAGGCGCTGGTCGTCGGGCAGATCCTTGTCGTCGCCGCGGTGCAGCACGAAACGCAGCCCGGCCGCGTCGGGACGCACCGGCACCCGGAAGACGGCTCCGAACGTGTCGAAACCGGCGGGCGGCACGGGCGTACGCCAGACGGGCTTTTTCGGGGTGCCCTCCCAGGCGTGCACGCCCCACCCCGCATAGTCCCCGTCGGGCCGGCGGTAGTGGAGCACGGCGAAGCCGGGGTCCGGCTGGTCCGGAGCGGACGGGTCGGTGGTGTAGATCACCGGATCGCCGGCCCGCAGCCAGATCTCGCCGGTCGTGGCCGGGTCGACGTGCCGGTCATCGGGCACGTCCTTGGCGCCGGAACCGTCCACCACGAGGAAGCCCACCTCGCGCGCCCTGTCGGCCAGGCGCACCCAAGCGAAGCGGCCCCAGGCGTCCTCGCCCGCGAACGGGTGTCCGTGCGGAAAGCCGGTGACCTGGTCGGCGGCGATGTCACCCCAGGCGTGCAACGCCCAGCCGGCGTAACCGGCGTCGGCGCGGCGATAGTGCACGACCAGCCATTGCGGCCGGCACCTCGTCGTGGTCGGCGAAGCGGGGACGATCTCGGTCGTGGTCACAGGGAGACTATCGGTCGGACCCCGACGGTTTCTCAAGGCCCGGACGGTCAGTGACTGTCGATCACTGTCGTGATCCGTGGTCCGCCCGGATCATCCCGAGGGTATCGATGTCCTTGACCTGCCTCCGCCCTTGGGATGCACCCGGCGATCGGGCGGGGTCAGCGGGATCCCCCCACGGGTGGCGCGATTGCTCTAGCGTGCTGGGCGATGAAGGTGCTTTTTCTCCTCAATGACGGCTTCGGCATCGGCGGAACGATCCGCACGACGTTCAATCTGGCCGGCGCGCTGGCGGCGCGTGGCCACGACGTCGAGGTGCTGAGCACCCGCCGCCGCCGGGACATGCCGCAGCTGGCGGTCGACCCGCGGGTGCGGCTGATGTCGCTGCTCGAAGACCGGGCGGAGCACCCCGACTACGACGCCGCCGACCCGGCGCGGGGCCGGCCGGCGCGGGTCTATCCGGCGGCGGACTACCGCTCGTCGAATTACGACCTGCTGGCCGAGCAGCGCTACCGCGGGTATCTGGCGGCCAGCGACGCCGAGGTGGTGATCGCCACCCGGGCCGGGCTGATCGCGTACGCGGCGACATTCGCGCCGGAGCGGATGGTCCGGATCGGCCAGGAGCACCTGACCCGGCTGCAGCAGCGCAGGGCGATACGGAGGCAGTTGCCGCGGCACATCCGCCGGTTGGACGCCTTCGTCACGGTGTCCGAGCACGACGCCGCGGACTACCGGGCGCATCTGCGCTGGCTGCGCGGCACCCAGGTGCTCTTCATCCCGAACAGCGTGCCCGTCCCGCAGGTGCAGCCGTCGCACGGCGGATCGCCGATCGTGATGGCGGCCGGCCGGCTGGTCGCGATGAAACGCTACGACCTGCTGGTCCGCGCCTTCGCCACGGTAGTCGCGGAGCATCCGCAGTGGCAGTTACGGATCTACGGCGGCGGCGACCAGCGTGAGCGGCTCCGCGCTCTGGTCCTGGAGCTGGGACTGCACAACAACGTACTGCTGATGGGCAGCTACTTCCCGCTCGATGCGGAGTGGGCCAAGGCCGCCGTCGGCGCGTCGCCGGCCGACCGGGAACCGTTCGGGATGACACTGGTCGAGGCGATGCGCTGCGGTGTGCCGATGGTCAGCACGGATGCGCGGTGGGGGCCGCGGGAGATCCTCACCGACGGCGTCGACGGCCTGCTCACGCCGGTCGGTGACGCCGCCGCGCTCGGCGACGCGCTGCTGCGGCTGATCGGCGACGCGGGCACCCGCCGGGCGCTGGGCGCGGCGGCGCTGGCCAGCGCCGCCCGCTACGACCCGGACGTCGTCGCCATGCGCTACGAGGAGCTGTTCGAGCAGCTCAAGGCCAAGAAGAAAAAGCACAAGCAGGCGTACGCGCAGCAGCCGCCCGTGCTCGGGCCGGCCTCGACCCTGACCCTGCCGGTCGTGGACTGCGAGGTCACCGGGGACGGCGACGTGCTGCTGCGCCCGGGTCCGTCGGTCCCCGCGGGAACAGCGCTGAGCTGGCGCCGGGTCGGCACGGAGGCGGCCGAGCGGCGGCCGCAGGACGGGCTGACCCTGCGGCCCGGCGACCTGGCCGACGGCGCCTGGGAACTGCTGCTGCCGGGGGACGTCGCGGCCGTGGCGGGCGTACGCGAAACTCGGTCCTTGCTCGGAAGAGCGCCCGAAGGGGGCGTGCATCGGGCCCTGCCCTACCGGATGGTGACCGGCGGGCTGGCGGTGCGGGTGTGGCACCGGCCGACGCACGCCGAGGTGGCCGAGGTGCGGGCCGACGAGGAGGGCGTGCACGTGACCGGCCGGCTGTACGGTGCCGAACTGACCGATCCGGTGCTGAAGCTGTACGGACCGGAGAAAGCCCTGGTGGAGGCCTCGGTGCGAGTGCTGTCGCCGACCGGTTTCCAGGTGACCGTGCCCGCCCTGCGGCCCGGGACGTGGCATCTGTCGATCGCTCCCGGCCTGGACGGGTCCCTCGCCCGGCTGGGCCGGTTCCTGGACGACGTGGCCGACAAGAAGACCGCTTATGTGCTGCCCAAGGCGACGATCGGCGGGGTCGGCCTACAGCCGGTCTATCTATGGGGCAACGAATTCTCGGTGCGTGTGACCGCGTGCGACCCGGCTTGCGGCGACTAACAAGACGGACGTACGGTTTACGGAAGACATGAACCGAGAGTTAGGGCTGCCTCACCAGCGGGCGCCCGTCACCGATGCGAAAGACTGCGGAGGTCTACTCACGGTCGCTGGGTGTGAAGGAGATGACGTGGCCAGCCTCGACACCTTCGGTGCGAAGAGCGAGCTGCGCGTCGCAGACGCGAGCTACGAGATTTACGCGATCGACAAGGTGGCGGGCCACAAGCGCCTGCCGTACTCCCTGAAGATCCTCCTGGAGAACCTGCTCCGCACGGAGGACGGCGCGAACATCACCGCCGAGCACATCCGCGCGCTGGGCGGCTGGGATCCGACCGCCGACCCCAGCGTGGAGATCCAGTTCACCCCGGCCCGGGTCCTGATGCAGGACTTCACCGGCGTGCCCTGCGTGGTCGACCTGGCCACCATGCGCGAGGCGGTCCAGGAGCTGGGCGGCGACCCGACCAAGGTCAACCCGCTCGCCCCCGCCGAGTTGGTCATCGACCACTCGGTGATCGCCGACCTGTTCGGCCGCGCGGACGCCTTCGAGCGCAACGTGCAGCTGGAGTATCAGCGCAACCGGGAGCGCTACCAGTTCCTGCGCTGGGGCCAGACCGCGTTCAACGAGTTCAAGGTCGTCCCGCCCGGCACCGGCATCGTGCACCAGGTCAACATCGAGTACCTGGCCCGCACGATCATGGAACGGGACGGGGTGGCATATCCGGACACGGTCGTCGGCACCGACTCGCACACCACGATGGTCAACGGCCT
>JAVHVY010000191.1:0-10874 GCA_032160305.1 Actinoplanes sp. | reverse complement strand
GCGGACCACCGAGCAGGAGACGTCGCCCTCGTTCCACTGGTCGCCGGCCAGCTCGCCGATCATCGACAGGTAGCCGCGGACGATCACCGCGAGGCCGTTGACCCGTTCCGACGAGCGCGTGTTCATCGTGTGGGGCATCGCCGACGAGCCGACCTGGCCCGGTTTGAAGCCCTCGGTGACCAGTTCCTGGCCGACCATCAGCCGGATCGTGGTGGCCAGCGACGACGGCCCGGCGACGACCTGGGCCAGCGCCGACACCACGTCGAAGTCGAGCGACCGCGGGTAGACCTGCCCGACGCTGGTCAGCACCCGCTCGAAGCCGAGGTGCCGGGCCACCGAACGCTCCAGTTCGGCGAGTGCGACCGCGGACCCGTCCAGCAGGTCGAGCTGATCGGCGGAAGTGCCGACCGGGCCCTTGATGCCGCGCAGCGGATACCGCCCGATCAGATCGTCCAGTCGCTCGTACGCGATCAGCAGCTCTTCCGCGGCCGAGGCGAACCGCTTTCCCAGCGTGGTCGCCTGGGCCGCGACGTTGTGCGACCGCCCAGTCAGGACCAGGTCGCAATATTCCACCGCGCGCTCGGTCAGCCGGGCCAGCGTGGCCACCACCCGGTCGCGGATCAACTCCAGCGAGGCCCGGATCTGCAACTGCTCGACGTTCTCGGTCAGGTCCCGCGAGGTCATGCCTTTGTGGATGTGCTCGTGCCCGGCGAGCGCGCTGAACTCCTCGATCCGCGCCTTCACGTCGTGCCGGGTCACCCGCTCCCGGGCCGCGATGCTGGCCAGATCCACCTCGTCGACGACCGCCTCGTACGCCTCGACCACCCCGTCCGGCAGCGGCATGCCGAGGTCGCGCTGGGCGCGCAGGACGGCGAGCCAGAGCCGGCGCTCCATCCGGATCTTCTCCTTGGGTGACCACAGGTCGACGAGGTCGGCGGAGGCGTACCGGGCGGCGAGCACGTTCGGGATGGTCACGCGGGCAATTCTTCCATGGGCCGCGGAGCCTTCGACGGCAGCTTGTGCGGCAGGCGACGAACGTCCCGGCTGCTCAGCATGCCGAGTACGGCGAGACCCATCAGAGCGGCCGCACCGATCAGGGCGGCCCGCACACCGAACGACTGTGCGGCCGGCCCGGCCAGGATCTCACCGACCGGCATGGCCAGGAACGAGCCGAGCATGTCGTACGAGTAGACCCGGGCCAGTCGGTCGGCGGGGACGTGCTCCTGCACCGTCGTCTCCCATCCCACGCCGAACTGCTCCAGCCCGACGCCGGCCACGAATCCCGCGCCGACCAGCACGACGACGTGCGGATACAGACCCAGGGCGAGGGCCGGCAACGCGAGCAGGGCGCAGGCCGAGGTGGCGAAGAAGAGCAGCCGACGAACCCGGACCCGCATCGCGATCAGGCCGCCGACGATCATCCCAGCGGTCTCGGCGGCGAGGACGAATCCCCAGGCCCGGCGGCCGAACGTCGCGTCGGCGACCACGGGACCGAGCACTCCGATCGCGCCGCTCCAGGCGGCGTTGAACACGCTGAAGCCCGCGACGATGACCCAGAGCCAGGTGCGGCTCGAGAACTCGGTCCAGCCCGTACGCAGGTCGGCGAAAATGCTCGGCCGGCCCTCGCCGGCGGCGGCGCCCGGGGTCTGCTCGGCGCCGATCAACGCCTCGGCCGGCCCGGCGGCCGGCCCGGGACCAGGTGCCGGTACGCGGACCAGGCCGAAGCAGAGGGCGGCGATCGCGAACGAGCCCGCATCGGCGACGATGCCCCAGCCCGGGCCGACCGCCGCGATCATGAGGCCGGCCACCGGGGCGCCGATGATCGACGCCGCGTTCTGCAGCAACCGGCCCAGCGCGTTCGCCTGCTGGCGTTCGTCCTCCGGAACGGTCTGCGGGAGCAACGCCGCCGAGGCGGGCAGCGACAGCGCGGCGACCATGCCGTTGACGGCTGACAGCACGAGCAGCAGGGTGATGGTGGCGGTGTGGGTCAGCACCAGGGCGGCGACCAGGCCCTGGGTGACGGCGGCGGCCACGCCGGAGCCGACCATCAGCAGGTGCCGCGGCAGACGGTCGGCCAGCACCCCGCCGAACAGCAGGAACAGGACGTTCACCAGGGTCCGGACGCCGACCACCAGGCCCAGATCGGTCGCCGAGCCGGTCAGGTCGAGAACAGCGAAGGCGAGCGCGATCCCGGCGAAGGAATTGCCGAGCGTGCTGACTGTCCGGCCGGTCAGCAGCAGCCGGTAGGCGGGGTGGCGCAGGGGGCCGAACGTGGTCATGACTGGGCTCCGGGAGTGTCGGACTGCTGCAGTTCGAACAGGGCGATCGTCGTGCTCGTGCGGACCGTCCCCGGCGTACGCGGTGGTCGAGCCGCATTGTGCGGATCGATGGCCGCCTCTGCGACCCGGTTTCGATTGTCCTTCCACTCCGCGGGCTCGACCCATATTTGGGCGAGATGACGTTGGCGCTAGGGTTACCGGTGAGTAGGTCTGGCGCTCATCCCGAAAGGTCCACCGATGACTGATTTCAGCCCCGAGACGTTCGCCTCGATCGAGCCGAAGGGATTCGCCCAGCTCGTCAAGGCGACCCCCGACTCCACGATCACCGAGGTGATGTCCGGCCCCGATCGCACCAAGATCCTCGACGCGGTCTTCAGCCGGATGCCGTCGCTGTTCCGTGCCGACAAGGCCGGCGACACCCAGGCCGTCATCCACTGGAACGTCACGGGCGGCCCGAGCCCCGAGGTCTACGAAACCGTGATCGAGAACGGCGCCTGCACGGTCACCGACCAGCCGGCCCGCGATCCCAAGCTGACCATGACGATGGACGCGCTGACCCTGCTCAAGGTGGTCTCCGGCGACGGTAACCCGATGATGATGTTCATGACCGGCAAGGTGAAGGCCAAGGGCGACCTGGGCATCGCCGCCCAGATCGTCAAGCTCTTCGACATCCCGAAGGCATAAAGGACGAAGGCTTAAGGGACGACGACCTTTCCCTGGGCGGCCCGCAGCGCGATGTCCGTGCGGTGGTGTGAGCCGTCCAGGGTGATGGCGTCGACCAGGGCGTAGGCCGCTTCGCGCGCCGCGTTCAGGTCGGGGCCGGTGGCGGTTGCGCTGAGTACGCGGCCGCCGGCGGAGAGCAGAGCGCCGTCCGCGCGGCGCGCTGTCCCGGCATGGATCACGCCGGGCGCCTCCCCCCCTTCGATCACATCTCCGGTACGCGGGGTGCCCGGATAGTTGCTGCCGGCGATGACGACGGTGACCGCCGCGCCGCCGCGCCACACCAACGGCGGATGAGCGGCGAGCGTGCCCGTCGCCGCCGCGTACAGCAGCCCGGCCAGCGGCGTCTCCAGCAGCGCCAGCACGACCTGGGTCTCCGGGTCGCCGAAACGGGCGTTGAACTCGATCACCTTCGGGCCGTCCGGCGTCAGGGCCAGACCGACATAGAGCAGGCCGGCGAACGGGATGCCCCGCTTGCGCATCTCGGCCAGCGTCGGCTCGACCGTCTCCCGCAGCACCCTCGGCACCAGGTCGTCCGGCGCCCAGGGCAGCGGCGCGTAGGCGCCCATGCCGCCCGTGTTCGGGCCCGTGTCGCCGTCACCGACCCGCTTGAAGTCCTGCGCCGGCATCAGCGGCACGGCCGCCGTGCCGTCGGTGACCACGAAGAGCGACACCTCCGGGCCGGAGAGGTACTGCTCGATCACCACGCGACCGCAGTCCGCGGCGTGCGCCTCCGCGTCGGCCCGGGAGTCGGTGACGACCACGCCCTTGCCCGCGGCCAGCCCGTCGTTCTTGACCACGTACGGCGGCCCGAAGTCGTCCAGGGCGCGCCGCACCTCGGCCTCGACCGTGCAGGCGTAGGACCGGCCGGTCGGCACGCCCGCCGCCGCCATCACGTCCTTGGCGAACGCCTTCGAGCCCTCCAGTTGCGCCGCCGCGGCCGACGGGCCGAAGCAGGCGATCCCCTTGGCTCGTACGGCGTCCGCCACACCCGCCACCAGCGGGGCCTCGGGGCCGACGACGACCAGATCGGCGCACACCTCGACGGCCAGCGCGGACACCGCGGCCGGGTCGGTGGCGCTCACCTCGCGCAACTCGGCGACCTGCGCTATCCCCGGGTTGCCCGGGGCTGCGACGATCGATTCGACGGCTGGATCGGCGGCGAGCCCGACGGCGAGAGCATGCTCACGCCCGCCGGACCCGATCAGAAGAACGCGCACGGCCGCTGATCCTACGTTCCCGGCCGGATCCCGCCCGCGCGCCGGTGGCCCCGTCGATGGGAACCGAGGGGCACTGTGCAGCGGGTTCGCGTAAACTTCGCAAGTACTCGGGGACTCCGGGTACGCCGGCGTTCGACGGAAGGCGTTACCGAAGTGCCAGTGATCGTGTTGGTCGGCGCCCAGTGGGGCGACGAGGGCAAAGGCAAAGCCACCGACCTGCTGGGTGACCGCCTCGACTACGTCGTCAAGTTCAACGGCGGCAACAACGCCGGGCACACCGTGGTCATCGAGGGTGAGAAGTACGCGCTGCACCTGCTGCCCAGCGGCATCCTGACGCCCGGCGTGACCCCGGTCATCGGCAACGGCGTGGTGGTCGATCTGGCCGTCCTGTTCGCGGAGATCGACGGGCTGGAGGCCCGCGGCATCGACACCTCCCGGTTGCGGATCAGCGCCAACGCGCACGTGATCGCCTCGTACAACCGCACCCTGGACAAGGTTTCCGAGCGCTATCTGGGCGCCCGCCGGATCGGCACGACCGGCCGCGGTATCGGCCCCACGTACGCGGACAAGATGAACCGCCTCGGCGTGCGCATCCAGGACCTCTTCGACGAGTCGATCCTCCGGCAGAAAGTGGAGGCCGCACTCTCGTTCAAGAATCAGGTCCTGTCGAAGATCTACAACCGCAGCGCGATCAGGCCCGACGAGGTGATCACCGAGCTGCTGTCCTACGTCGAGAAGTTGCGGCCGATGGTCGGCGACACGGCGTTGGAGCTGTCCCAGGCGCTGGACGCCGGCAAGGTCGTGCTCTGTGAGGCCGGCCAGGCGACGCTGCTGGATGTCGACCACGGGACGTATCCGTTCGTCACCAGCTCCAATGCGACCTCGGGCGGCGCGTGCACCGGCTCGGGCATCCCGCCGACCCGGATCGACCGGGTGGTCGCGGTGCTGAAGGCGTTCACCAGCCGGGTCGGCGAGGGACCGTTCCCCACCGAGCTGACCGACGCGACCGGCGACTACCTGCGCGAGGTCGGCCACGAGTACGGCACCACGACCGGCCGCCCGCGCCGGATCGGCTGGCTCGACCTGGTGATGGGCCGCTACGCGCAACGGATCAACGGCGTGACCGACTTCGCCATGACCAAGGTGGACAACTACGACGGGCTGGACGAGATCCCGGTCTGCGTCGCGTACGACGTGAACGGGGTGCGGTACGACGAGATGCCGTACAGCCAGACCGACTTCCACCACGCGGTGCCGGTCTACGAGGTGCTGCCCGGCTGGAAGCGCGACATCAGCGGCTGCCGCACCTTCGACGACCTGCCGGAGAACGCGCAGCGCTTCGTCGAGTTCGTGGAGAGCCGGATCGGCGCGCGCATCTCGATCGTCGGTGTCGGTCCCGGCCGCGCCGAAGTGATCGAACGCCACTCGGTGCTGAGCGAGGGCTGAGCCGTGTACGACGTGCTGCTGCTCAGCCTCGCCGAGGGCGGCGGGAAGTCGGCCGACCGCGGCGGCGCCTGCGGGACGACCTGCGCCGCCGAGGGCGGCGGGGAGTCGGCTGGCCGCGGCGGCGCCTGCGGGACGACCTGCGCCAGCCCGAAGGAGACCGCCGGCCCGCGGCGCACCCCGGTGCTGGCCTGCGCCGACATTCTGCGCGAGGCAGGCGCCCGGGTTGAGACGATGGTGGCCGCCTCGGACAGCGAGATCGACGCCGTGCTGGCCCGCTTCGACGCGCCGGGCCGGCCCGACGGACTGCCCTGGCCGGATCTGGAGACGAAGAACCGGCTGGTCGTCGCCACGGCCACCGACGGCCAGCTGCGGGCGGTGCTGCGCCGGCTGGTCCGGCGGTACGCCCCGCCGCCCAGCCGGCGCCCCGCGGAGCTGGCGCTGGACCGGACGGTGCCGGATCTGCCGCCGATCGCGATCCTGCCGCTGGATCCGGCCGGAAAGCTGGACCTGGCCGCCCAGCTGGAGCTGCCCCGCACCCCGGCCGCGGTCGCCGCGGCCGTGCTCGGCGACACGGTCCGCCGCCTCGACCTGCTGCGCAACGACGCGGGATCGGTCACCTTGAACGGTGCGCTGCTCGGCGGCGCCGACGACAACGGCCGCGCGGTGCCGTGGCGCGGCCGGGTCGAGGTGGACGACCTGGTGCTCACCGACGGCGAGGACCCGATCCTGGCCTGCGCGATCGGCAACAGCGCCGGCTACGCCGAATTCGACGGCCTGCCGCTGCTCACCGCGGGCGATCCGACCGACGGCCGGGTCGAGGTCGCGGTGGCGGTCCCGGTGATCGTCCGGCAACGCTTCCGCCGGCCTCGGGTACGGGTGGAGGTGCGCCGCGCCCGGGGCCGAGCTGTGTCAGTCTTGCCCCGCGACGGTGATCTGCAGTTCCTCGACGACGGCGTCGGCGGCACAATGACCCGCAAACGCTCCTGGTGGACCGAGGCCGGGGCGTGGGCCGTGTACGCAGGATGACTGGCTGTGCGACATTGGATCAGGACTGAGACACGACCAACCGGAGGTTGATCCGTGGAGGACGAGAACGCGGACCGCGTCTACGTCCCGGGCACGAGCCCTGCAACGCCGGCGCGGGACGTGGAGCCGATCTGGCCGCCGGAAGAACTGGACGCACCCGTGCACGGTGGCAAACCCGTCCCGCACGAAACGGCGCCACCCGTCATGCTGCCGACCCGGCCGGCGGCGCACGACGACCCTGGCGGCGTCTACCGCCCCACTGACCGGGGCACGGCGCTGGCCCCACTGCCGCAGCCCCCACCGCCGCCGCGCCCGTACGTGCCCGTGCCGCGCCTGGGCGGGCCCCATGCCTCCGGACCCCATGCCTCCGGGCCCCATGCCTCCGGGCCCCATGCCTCCGGGCCTAATGCCTCCAGTGCCTCCGGATCCAGTGCCCTCGGGCCCGACGACGTCGCGCCGCACGAGCTGGGTTCGGCTCTGGATTCGCCCTGGTCGCAGCCGCCGAACCGGCCGGGCCCGCTGGTCGGCGACCCGATCGCGGCCGGTCCGCCGCCGCCTGGCCCGGCCCTGCCTGGCCCGCCGGCCATCCCCATCGCACCGCGCTCCGCGCCGCCGAGCACCTCAGGCCCGGCGACGGTCCCGCCGGGGCGAAAGGATCCGCAGCCGACCGGCGGGATGGTCTACCGTCCGGGACCGGTCCAGGCCGATGGCGTCCGGCAGTTTTCCGTCGACCCGACAGCGCAGCCGGGCACGCCTACGCCCCCGGTCGATGCGGCTCCGGCCGCGGCGGACCGGTTCTTCGCCGATCAGCCAGCCGCCCATCAACATGCCACTGCCCATCAACATGCCACTGCTCAGCCGGCCGCTCTCCAGCAGCGGGCAGCCGCCGAACAGGCCGCCGCGCAGCAGGCCGCGGCGGGACAGACGTCCACTCGGCCGGGTACCACCCCGACCGGCCCGAACGCCGGGCCACCGCGAACTCCGCAGCAGGCTCAACCAGGCCTGCCAGCGCCTGGCCTACCAGCGCCTGGCCTACCAGCGCCTGGCCTATCGGTGCAGACACCGGGACAACATGGTCTCCCGGCGCCGGGATCGCAGGCTCCCCAGTCCCTACAGCCCGCTCCCGGCCCGCGGTCCGCTCCCGGGCCGCAGCAGCCTGCTCCCGAGCCGCAGCAGGCCGCTCCCGGGCCCCTACAGGCCGCTCCCGGCCCGCAGCATCGGCCGGCTGAGTCCTCCGGGGCGACGAACGGCCGTCGGCGGCCCGCCGATCAGCAGAGTGTGGATCCGCGCTCCCGCGGCCAGCAACCGCCGGGCCCGTACCAGCCGCCGCCGGGTGACCCGCGAGCCGTGTCACCGCACCCGCAGCGGCCGCCGGAGCAACCGACCACCGAGCCGCAGGTCGATCCGTACCAGCAGCTGCCGTGGGTGTCGGACGGGTCGCCGACCGCGGAGGAGTTCGCCCGACGCCGACTGGCGAAGCCGGCCGAGCCGACGGCCACCATGGGCGCCCGGGCACTGCTTCGCAAGAGCACCATGGGGCTGGTCAAACTGGCCCCGGGCAAGCACGAGCAGGAGTTCAAGCACGACGTCGAGATGGTCCGCCGCAACTTCGGCGGGCTGCGTCAGGTGACGGTGGTCAACCCGAAGGGCGGCGCCGGCAAGACGGTGGCCGTGCTGCTGCTCGCGATGACTTTCGGCCAGAAGCGCGGCGGTTACGTGCTGGCCTGGGACAACAACGAGACCCAGGGCACCCTGGGTATGCGCGCCCAGCAGGACTTCCACGCCCGTACGGTCCGGGACATGATGCGCGACCTGCCCCTCTTCCGGGGCGCACACGGCCGGGTCGGTGACCTGTCGCAGTATGTGCGGGCACAGGGCGAGGGCATGTTCGACGTGCTGGCCTCGGACGAGTCGGCGACGGCCGGCGAGATGCTGACGGCGAGCGCCTTCGCCGAGATCCGGGAGATCGTCAGCCGCTTCTACAAGCTGATCTTCGTGGACACCGGCAACAACGTCCGGGCCCAGAACTGGCAGGCGGCGATGGACGCCACCGACCAGTTGGTGATCACCATGTCGGCGCGTAACGACTCGGCTGAGACGGCCGCCCGGATGCTCGACCACCTGGAGCAGAGCGGTCGCCAGCGCCTCGTCCGGCAGGCCATCAGCGTCGTGTCGATGCCCCCGACCCGCAAGGACATCGACCTGCCGGCCATCGAGCGGCATTTCGCCGCCCGCACCCGGGCCGTGCTGATGGCCCCGTACGAGCGGCTGATCGACTCGGGTGAGCCGCTGCGATACGGGCAGTTGTCCGGGCCGACCCGGGACGCGTGGCTGAAGATCGCCGCCTCGGTGGCCGAGGGCCTTTAGGTCGGTTCAGGCGAGGGCGGCGGCGGCGGCCTGGTCGCTGTCGCGGAGGAATTCGGCGCAGCGGGCGGCCTCGTCGTCCTCGCCGATCGCCGCGGCGGCCTGCGAGAGGGTGTGCAGGCAGCGCAGGAAGCCCTGGTTGGGAGCGTGCGACCAGGGGACCGGGCCGTGGCCCTTCCAGCCGTTGCGGCGCAGCGCGTCGAGGCCGCGGTGGTAGCCGGTACGCGCGTAGGCGTAAGCGGCGACCGGCTGGCCGGCGGCGAGGGAACTGGCGGCCAGCGCCGCCCACCCACCGCTGTACGCCGGGAAACGGGCGGCGACGGCCGCGAACTCTTCGTCGGTGCTCGCGTCCGCCAGCGCCTTGTCGGCCTCGTCGTACGCGGGCAGCAGGGTGGCGGTCGGCTCAGGAAGAAGGCTATGCATGACGTCATCCTCCCCCGCCTGCCGGCAGCGGTCGTGGCCGGGTCAGTCCCGGGCGCGGCCGAGGCGGGCCAGGCGCGTCAGGCCACGTGGACGCGGCGCCAGCTGTTGACCGGGAGGTCCACTTCCGGGACGGCGGTCAGGCCGTTCTCGTCCATCGCGTTGTAGATGGCCAGGCGGGCGCCCTCGAAGAGGAACTCGACCGCGTGCAGGACGCGGGGGCGCCACTCCGCCACGGTGATCAGCTCGATGATGTTGACCGCGCGGAGCGCCTTGCCGCGGGCGTTGCGCAGGGCGGCGTGCGGGTCGGGGCGCCAGTCGAAGTGTTCGTACCAGTCGACCGGGACGGTCATGTCGATCTGGTTCCAGGTGATCGCACACTCGTCGAACTTACGGTGCGTAATCTCCACGGTGGTGCCGCCGAAGTCGAGCGCCACTGGGCCGTCGGCGAACCAGCCGCGTTCGGCCATGTCCCACATCAGCCAGCCGGACCGCAGCTTGCGGCCGATGAGCCGCACGAACCGGGTACGGTGCACCGCCGCCAGGGCTTCGGCATCGTGCTGCCACTCGGGTTCATAACCTTCGATGCCGAGCACGATCACCGCCCTCCGGAGCAGAAGACGCGATCGTACCCAAACCTCTCAGTAACGTGGCAACACGAGGACGGCCGGCACCCACGTTCGGGAACCGGCCGTCACGGCGTGACTACTTCGAGAGAGACGTGCCCGTGGAACGCAGGTTTTCGCATGCCTCGGCGACGCGCTTGGCCAGGCCGGCCTCGGCGAGCTTGCCCCAGGCGCGCGGGTCGTACCGCTTCTTGTCGCCGACCTCGCCGTCGATCTTCAGCACGCCGTCGTAGTTGCGGAGCATGTGGTCCGCGACCGGGCGGGTGAAGGCGTACTGCGTGTCGGTGTCGATGTTCATCTTCACCACGCCGTAGTCCAGAGCGCCGTGGATCTCCGACAGCAGCGAGCCGGAGCCGCCGTGGAAGACCAGGTCGAACGGCTTCTCCTTGCCGTACTTGGCGCCGACCGCGTCCTGGATCTCCTTGAGGATCTCGGGGCGCAGCTTGACGTTGCCCGGCTTGTAGACGCCGTGCACGTTGCCGAACGTGAGGGCGGTCATGTAGACGCCCTTCTCGCCCAGCCCGAGCGCGGCGGCGGTGGCCAGGCCGTCCTCGACAGTCGAGTACAGCTTGTCGTCGATCGCACCGACGACCCCGTCCTCCTCGCCGCCGACCACGCCGATCTCGAGCTCCATGAGGATCTTCGCGGCGGCACAGGCGGCCAGCAACTCGCGCGCGATCGCCAAGTTCTCCTCGAGCGGGACTGCGGAGCCGTCCCACATGTGGGATCCGAACAGCGGGGTCTCGCCGCGCGCGACGCGCTCCTTGGAGATG
>JAVHVY010000181.1:0-25301 GCA_032160305.1 Actinoplanes sp. | reverse complement strand
GTCCAGCCAGCCGATCCCGGCGTACGGGTCGACGACCGCGGTTGCGACGTGGACGGCGATGAAGAGGACGGCGATGAGCGACAGGTTGCGGTGCACGGCGGCGACGGCGAAGCGGGGCCAGGCGGATGACGAGACCCGGGCGCCGTTCAGCGCGCCCAGCACGACGGTCGAGGTGAGCAGCAGCAGCGACACGATACCGGTCGCCCGGCTCGTGTACCAGAGTGCGTGGCCGATCATGAGGTGGCCTCGTCGGCCGGCCAGCCGGCCGTGGTGACGATCCGCCCGGCCACATCGGCCAGCCGGGCGGGCAGGTGCCGCTCGTTCAGCCAGTCCGGGGCGGCGGCGCCGAGCACGATCGCCGCGGTACTGGCCGTGTTCGCGTCCACGCAGGTCGCGGCGGCGACGGAGACGGTCCGCCAGAACGGGGTCACCGCGTCGCCGGTACGCGGATCCACGATGTGATGCACGAGCCGGTCGCCGCGCCGCCACTGCCGCCGGGCGGTGCTGGAGGTGGCGAGACCCCCGTCGGTGACGGTGACGGTCGTGGCCGGAGACGTCGCGGCGAGCACGTGGTCGTCGCCGACCGCGATCCGCCACCCGCCGGGCGGTGGTTCGCCCGCCACTGCCAGGTCGCCGCCCAGACTCACGAGAACTCCGCACCCCGCCTCGTGCGCCGCCCGGCGGGCCGCGAGATCGGCGGCCAGTGCCTTCGCCGTGGCCCCGAGGTCCAGTGACAGTCCGCGCGGCAGAACCACGCGGCGGGTGTGCGCATCCCAGCGCAGGCGCCACCAGCCGGGGGCCGCGGACGCCGGATCCGTCGCCGCCGGAAGGCCACCCCGGACCTGCTCGAAGTCCCGGTCGTAACCCAGCGCCACCAGTGCCGCGCCGACGGTCGGGTCGACCAGCCCGTCGGTCAGCTCGGCGGCCCGGATCGCCACCTCCAGCGCTTCGGCCAGTAACGGGCTCACCTGAGTGGCCAGGCCGGCCCGCTCGTGCAGACGGCTGATCTCGGAGTCGGCGCGGAAGCGACTGCATGCCTGGTCGACCGCGACCAGCGTCTGCCGCAGCACCCGTTCGGCCGCCCCGATCCCGGCGCTGTCGGCGGTGACCAGCATCGCGGTGGTGCCGAGCGCCGCGAAGCTGACCTGGCCGGTCAGCAGGCCACCGGCGGTCATGATCCGCCTGAGGTCGCGTGCTGTGCGCCCCCACCGCCGGAGGCGGGGCTGGGCGGTCGCGTCGGCGCTTGTGCCGGTGGCCGCAGGGGCCCGCCGGTCCGGCTCTTCCGGGGACGGGCCGTTCCGGTGGAACCGGTATGCGTCGTCGGGGTGGTTTCGTCACTGTGCCGGTCCGTTTTGACCTGGCCTGCCGGCTCGACAGGGACCGCCGGTGGCACCAGCGCGACGGCGATCACCCCGGCGAGGACCGCGGACGCCGCACCGGACCAGAGTGTCACTGTGCTGACCCGGCGCATACCCCGTTCACGTACGGTGAATCGGCTTGCAGGCGAGCGTGACATGGGGGGCCTTTCTCTCCGGGCGGGTCGACCTCCCGTCAAGCGTCGCGCCCTGCTCCTTAAGGTTCTCTGAGATTGGCGGCCGAACGACGACGGGCTGCTTGACCCACGGCGAGCAGGTCGGCGCCGGCCGACGTTGCGGCGAGCTCGGCACCCGTTGCGGCGAGCTCGGCACCGGATCGCCGGTCGGCAGCCGCGACAACCTCGGGGATCCGGGCCGGGAGGCAGCCGCCGTCCGAGCCGTCGAACCTACCCGAGCACGTCGATCACGTCGGCCGCCGCCCGGCGCGGAACCGGGGGCAGCGGGTCGCTCGACCCGGCGTAGCCGAGCCGGACCACGATGTACGGCTCGCCGATGTCGGCGATCAGGCCGCGTAGCAGGTGCCGGGGCCAGCTCACCTCGATCGTGTCGCTGAGCGGGGCGGTGGACAGGCCTTCGGCACTGGCCTTCAGCAACAGCGCGGACAGCGCCTCGCCGCCGCGCAGCAGATCGATCGGGCGGTCGGTCATGCCGAAGATCACGACGTACGCGGCGCCCTTGTCGATTCCGGCGCCGACGCTCAGGCCGGCCTCGGTCTCCGGAGCGAAGTCGCGGACCGGGACCCGGCGCAGGCCGGGCTCGACCGCGGTTTCCGGTGGCACCCCGTCGCGGCTCCACCGGGGCCGGCTGGTCCAGTGCGCCAACTCGGCCTGGTAGTCCGCGTCGTCGCCCTCGGCGTCGGCGGCCAGCTCGGCCGAGATCGCCAGCATCGGGATCTGGTCCTGCCGGACGACGTGCAGGTAGGTGCCCTCGGCCTCGACGAGCCGGCGCAGCCGGGTCAGCGTGGCGGCGGGGACCTCGCGGTCGCTGAAGGCACGCCGGTCGGTGCGGCGGCGCTTCATGGCGCCGGCCATCATCTGCGCCTCCGGGTCGGCCGGCACGGCCTTGCCCAGGCGCAGCCGGGCCAGCAGGTCGGGGCGGGAGCCGTCCGGCAGCCGGTCGACGGTGAGCGACCAGCCGGCCGCGGCCAGCGCGACGCGGGCGTGGTGCAGCGCCGCCCCGCAGCTCAGCAGGAGCAGCCGGCCGTCCGGGTCGGTGGCTTCGAGCTGCCGGCCGTGTTCGGCATAGAGCTCCAGCACGTCCCCGGCCACCCGCCAGCGCCACGGCTGGGTGTTGAACACCGACGGCGCCTGCAACGAGACCTGCGCGGCGGCGGCAAGCTGCTGAACTGCCTCCGGCAACTGGCGGCTGTGCGTTGATGCGGTCATGACCGAGCCTCCTGAGTCATGCCCTCCTGGCCCTCGCTGCGCTCGGTGCTGTCGGTCATGACGGCCTCCTTGTCGGTTCTTTCCCACCGTCGCTCCGGCACGCCGGGCCGGAGCAAGGGCCGAAGGTCCTCTCCCGCCGGTCACCCGGCGATCGGCACCTGCCACATCAGCACGGTGCCGCCCGACTCACCCGGGCCGATCTCGAAGGTGCCGCCCATGTCGTGGGCCCGCTCGCCCAGGTTGACCACACCGCCGCGGGCCCGGCTCGGGTCGATGCCGATCCCGTCGTCCTCGACATAGACGACCACCGAGCCGTCCGCCGCCCGCACCGAGACGCGGGCGGTGCTCGCCGCGGCGTGCCGGGCGACGTTGGCCAGCGCCTCGCGGACCACGGCGAGGATCTGCGGGGCGACGTCGTCGGGCACCGCGCTGTCCACCGGCCCGGAGACGTCCAGGTCGGGGCGGAAACCGAGGGTCTCGGCCGCGGCGTCGACCGCTTCGCGCAGCTCGACCCGCAGCGAGGAGTCGACCGGCGCGCGCAGCTCGAAGATCGACCGGCGGATGTCGCGGATCGTCGCGTCCAGGTCGTCGACCGCGGTGCTGATCCGTTTCGCGGTCTCGGGGCGCATCCCCTGCGGGGCGATCGCCTGCAGCTGCATGCCGGTGGCGAAGAGCCGTTGGATGACGACGTCGTGCAGGTCGCGGGCGATGCGTTCGCGGTCCTCGAGAACGACCAGCAGCTCGCGTTCCTCCTGGGCCTGGGCGCGTTCGAGGGCCAGGGCCGCCTGCCCGGCGAAGCTGGCCAGCAGCACGGCGTCCTCGTCGTCACGGGCCTGCCCGGGTCGGTGCGCGACGATCAGCACGCCGTGCAGCGTGTCGCCGCTGCCCAGCGGCGCGGCCAGCGCCGGACCGTCCGGCACCGGGCCGGGCCAGTCGGCGACTGTCCGCAGATTGTCGACCAGCCGGTACTTTTCCTGGGCGAACGCCTGGGCCATCTCGGACTCGACCGTGACCACTTTGCCGGCCAGTTCGGCCACTCCCGGATAGGTGCCCTCGGCCACCTCGATCGTGTACCGGGCGCGGTCATCGTCGTAGAGCAGCACGAGCACCAGTTCGGCGTCGGCGACCTCGCGGGCGCGCTGCGCGATCAACTGCAGGGCGTGGGTGCGTTGCACGGTGCCGAGCAGCACCGAGGTGATCTCCGCGGCGGCGGCCACCCAGCGCTCGCGGCGGCGGGCCAGCGCGAAGAGCCGGGCGTTGTCGATGGCGACCCCGGCGGCGGCGGCGAGCGCGACCACGATCTCCTCGTCGTCGTCACTGAACTGGGTCGAGCCCTCCTTGTCGGCGAGGTAGAGGTTGCCGAAGATCTGCTCGCGGATGCGCACCGGCACGCCGAGGAAACTGTGCATCGGCGGGTGGTGCTCCGGGAAGCCGAACGAGCGCGGATGCTTGGTGATGTCCGGCATTCGGACCGGCTGCGGGTCGGTGATCAGCAGGCCCAGGACGCCTCGGCCGTGCGGCAGGTCGCCGATGGCGGCGTGGGTCTGCGTGTCGATGCCGGCGGTGATGAAATCCGAGAGCTGCTGATCGGCGCCGAGCACGCCGAGCGCGCCGTAGCGGGCCCCGACCAGCGAGCACGCGGCCTGCACGATCCGCTGCAGGGTGCTGCGCAGTTCGAGATCCGTGCTGATGCCGACGACCGCGTCGAGCAGAGCCCGCAGCCGTTCGCGGCTGGTGACCACCTCGCTGACCCGGTCCAGCATCTCCTGGAGCAGCTCGTCCAGCCTGATCCGCGAAAGCGGGCTGAGTCCCAGCGACGGCGCGGGGCCGCCCCGCTCAGCGATGTGGTCGCCCTGTTTGCCCGGCATGCGTCGATGCTATCGACGCACCCCGGCTACGGGAACCGCGACCGGCCCGGCGGGCGCCGGATTCCCGCCGCCAACGCGACCTGTGCACGCGCGTCTGGCGTCTCGCGAAACCTGTCCAGCAGGGCCGATCGGCCCTGCCTGGTGCTGACCCCGTTCCGTAACGTCGACGGCAGAGCAGAGGAGGTCTGTATGAAGCTCTGGCAAGTGGATGACGTCATGACCAGAGATGTCGTGTCGGTCCGGAAGGACACCCCGTACCGCGACGTCGTGGAACTCTTGATCGAGTGCCGGATCAGCGCCGTTCCGGTGGTCGACAAGTCCGACCAGGCGGTCGGCGTCGTGTCGGAGGCGGATCTGCTGCTCAAGGTCGCTGCCGTCGACGCGCCGCGGAGCAGCCCGCTCGACGTCTGGCGGCACCGGGGCGACCGGGTGAAGGCGCACGGGCGCACCGCCGGCGACGTGATGAGCGCACCGGCAGTCACCACCCTGCCGTCGCTCGCCGTCTCCGCCGCCGCCCGAAAGATGTACCAGGCGCAGGTCAAACGGCTCCCGGTGGTCACCGAGCAGGGCCGGCTGATCGGCATCGTCACCCGCAGTGACCTGTTGAGGGTGCACCTGCGCTCGGACGCGAACATCCGGCACGAGGTCTTCGAGGAGGTCTTCCGGGGCGTCCTCGCGGACGATGCCGGTTCTCTGCGGGTCGAGACCAGAGCCGGGGTGGTCACCCTCAGCGGCCGCACCCACCTGCGCTCGACGGCGGCCAAGGCGGTCGTGGTCGCCGAGCACACCCGTGGTGTCGTCGACGTGGTCGACGACATCGCCTTCGACCTCGACGACCTGCAGGTCGTCGGCACCGAGGTCGGCACGCCGTTCGGCGTCGGCTGACAGCCACCACGACCAGAACCGCCCTGGGGCTCGTGCCCCGGGGCGGCTCTGTCGTCGGGCCGGCGCGTCACCGGACGGGTTCGGCGTCCTTCGATCCGGGCCCGTGCCCCCGCGAAGATCGGCGACGTGCGTCCGGGTAGCGCTGGGTTGGGGTCAGTTCGCCCGTACGGCCGGTGGGGTCCAGTTACCGGCGATGTGCCCGATGCGTACGCGCTGGGGATGATCGCCGACCGGGACCGAGGCGACGCGCTGCCCGGTCGCGAAGCTGATCGCGCTGATCTGGTCGGCGCCGGACTCGGAGATCACGCAGTCCTGGCCGTCCCCGCTGACCGTGGCCCAGTAGGGCTTGGCGGCCGGCACCAGCGGACCCTCGTGCAGGGTGGCCCGATCGACCACGGTCACGTACTCGTCCATCGTGCCGGCGACGCAGAGCTTACTGCCGTCCCGGCTCATCGCCAGGCCGTGGTGCCGCGAGTCGTTCACCCAGGTGGTCCGGTCCTCGCTGGTGGCCGGGTTCTTCGGCAGGGTCTTCACCCGGGTGATCTTGTCGGTCGCCACGTCGTACTCGGCGAAGCCGTTGAAGAACGACATCTGGAAGTACAGCGTCGACTCGTCCGGGGTGAAGACCGCCGGCCGGACCGCGTTGCTGAGGTCGCTGTGGCCGACGGCGTCGAGGCGCTGGCGCATGTCGATCGTGCGTACGGTGTGGAAGTCCTTGGTGTCCACGATCGTGATGTGCCGGTCGCCTTTGGTGAAGTCCCAGAACGGGTCGTCCAGCGCGGTCTCGACCGAGCCGATGGACATGTTCCAGAGATACCGGCCGCCGTCGGTATAGATGTTCTCGTGCGGTTCGTCGCCGGCCCCGAAGGCGGCGATCTGCTTGCCGGTGCCGATGTCGAGGACGTGCACCTTGTTCGACGTGGAGGCTGAGACGGCCACCTGGCTGCCGTCGGGGGAGACGGCCATGTGATCGGCGCGGAAGCCGGAGACCGGAAAACGCCAGCGGACCGCGCCGGTCCGCAGGTCGATCGACACCACGTCGGCGAAGCTGGGCCGGGAGGCGACCAGCGCACTGCCGTCGGGCGTGGTGTACATGTCGTCGACCAGTTGGTCGTGGCCCTCGCCGGGACCCTGCTGGATGCCCAGGTAGTAGGCCAGTTTGATCGGGTTCAGATAGATCTCGGCGAGCCGCTGCGTCTTGTCCGGCACCACGTTGACCCGGCCGAGCCTGGCGTAGTTCCCGCTGGAATGGATCACGTCGACGGTGCCGTCCCAGTTGTTGCCGACGAACATCACCTCCTGCAGGGCAGGGGCGGCCTGGGCGATGCCGACCGGAGCGGCGGCCCCGGTGACGGCCAGGGTCAGAACGGTGAGGGCGGTGAAGAGTTTCGATGGCACGGCTTCTCCCCGGGCAGGCGCGATGTTACCTTGCGGTAACGCCTTAGGAAACAAGGCGTCGACGCCCGCCGATAGGTGCCGGCAGCCAACGTGCGGGCCGGTTCTTGGCCGGCGTCCACAACGCCGCGGGAGGCGCGAGGCATCGATGATCATCAGGGAGCGGGGTACCGCTTTCGTGACCGTGCTGCGTGAGATGGCCGCCGACGACGCGGTCCTGGACGAGTTGGTCGAGGCGGCCCGCAGGCAGTCCCCGGCGGTGGCCCGGTTGCCGGTCGCCGAGAGCCGGCGGCACATCGCGCTGCTGCTCGCGGCCGGGCTGGACTCGTTCGAGCGGCCCGGCGACCCGAGCGAGCGCGACTTCGCCGAGGCCAGCCGGCTGGGCGCGGATCGGGCGGCGCAGGGGGTGCCCATCGGCGGGCTGCTCTGCGGCGTACAGGCCGGGCGGACCCGCGCTCTCGAGATCGCCATCGCCCGCGGCCGGGCCGCGGGCATCGCCGACGACGTCCTGCTCGACGTGCTGCTCGACCTGGGCCGCTATACCGCCGCCCTGGAGCGGCACGTGATCAGCGGGTACCACGCCGCGGAGCGGGACCTGGCCCGCAGCAGCTGGGAGGCGCGCAGCCGGGTGCTGCGCCGGCTGCTGCTCGGCGACGGGCCGCCGACCCCGCCGGACGAACTGGCCCGCCTCGGACTCGGCGGCGCCGGCCGATGGCACTGTGTGCTCTCCGACACCACCGACGTCGCCGCCCTACGCACGACGGAACGGTCCCTGGCGGCCTACGGCGGAGTCTTCGGCACGATCGACGCCCGGCTCACCGGTCTCATCCCGCGCCTGCCCCCGCCCGGCGCGCTGGCCCCGCAGGCGCTGGTCGTCCACTCGCCGGCCGTCGCCCTGGACGAGGTCCGGGCGATGTACGGGCTCTGCCGCCTCGCGCTGGGCGCGGCGGCCGGGCAGCGCGGGGTACGCAGCATCGTGGAGCTGGCCGGGGAGACCGCCCTGGCCGCGCAGCCGCTGCTGGCCCGGCTGCTGCGGGCGCAACTGCTCGGCGCACTCGATCCCGCCGACGACTTCCACCGGGAGCTGGCCTCGACCGCGCTGTCCTTCCTGGACCACGGTCAGCGACTCGACCAGACCGCCGAAGCCCTGCACGTGCACCCGAACACCGTCCGCTACCGCCTGCGCCGGTTGCAGGAGATCGGCGCGGTCACGCTTGAGCCGAGCGGCCGGCGGACGATGCTGGAGAGCCTGCGGATGTGGTGGGCGCTGCGCGCCTGGCTGGGCTGACCACCAGGTCCGCGCCGCCACCGCGTCAATGGGGTGTCCGACCGGCCGGGGGCGGCTCAGCCGACGGTCGCGCCGACCAGCTGACCGATACCGAAGGTGATCGCCATCGCCAGGGCGCCGCCGCCGACCAGCCTCAGCACGGCGCGGCCCACGCCGGCCGAGCCGAGTCGCGCACTGAGGTATCCGGTGATCGCCAGCGCGAGCAGGACCACGACGAACGTGACGACCACCCGGGCCGCCGGCGGGGGCAGCAGGATGGCGATCAGCGGCAGCAGCGAGCCGACGGTGAAAGCCAGCGCCGACGCGCCGGCCGCGTGCCACGGATTGGTCAGCTCATCGGGGTCGATCCGCAGCTCCGCGTCGGCGTGCGCGGCGAAGGCGTCGTTCGCGGTCAGCTCCAGCGCGACCGTGCGCGCGGTCGTCTCGGTCAGGCCCTTGGCGACGTAGAGGGCGGTCAGCTCGTCGAGCTCCTCCTCGGGAAATTCCGCCAGCTCCGCGCGTTCCTTGGCCAGCAGCGCCCGTTCGGTGTCGCGCTGGCTGCTCACCGAGACGTACTCGCCCAGGGCCATCGAGACGGCGCCGGCGACCAGACCGGCGACGCCGGCGGTCACGATCGACCCGCGCTGCAGGGTGGCCCCGGCGACGCCGACCACCAGACCGGCCGTCGAGACGATGCCGTCGTTGGCGCCGAGCACTCCGGCGCGCAACCAGTTGAGCCGGCCGGACAGGGCGCCGGTGTGCGGCTCGTTCAGGTGATTGCCGGGCTCGGCTTCGGGGTTCATCGGACCTCGTTCGATCGGCGACGGGGCGACAGGCTGACCCCGGTCAGTGTCGCATCAGTCGCGGCCCGGGCCCGCGTTCGCCGTCGCGCTGACGGTGCCGTTCCACGACGCCTTCGCACCGGAGTCGCCGATCCGGTAGATGTCGTAGACCGCGTAGAGCGCGACGACGATCGCGATCGCGGCGATCACCCGGGTGACCGTCAGCGACGCCGGGGCGAGGTAGGTGCGCTGCCGGGTCAGCGTCGCGGTACCGCCGCCGCCGGTCGCGTCGCCGGTGCCGGGGGCTGCGGTTGCCTCCCGGTTGCGCCACCAGATCACGGCGGCCAGCACGGCGACCGGCACCGCGGCGAAAATCGCGCCGTCGCCCAGCTCGGTATGGTCGTGCACGAGCGCGGTGTCGGTGACCCGGCGCTCCAGCCACTCACCGGCGCTGGTGGTGAGTGGCACGAGAACGACCACGAGCAGGGACAGTACGGCGTTCGGGCCGGCTAGGCGGGCCCGCATCCGCGGCCAGATCGCTGTGCTGACCAGTAGCACGGCGGCGAGCGGCAACAGCACGACGATGGCGTGCACCAGCAGGACGTGCGCCGGAAGTCCATTGACGGAGCCCATGAAAATCCTTTCCCTCTATCCGATATCGGGGGAAAGCGTAAAGAGGTCTTTCTTGGAGGATTCCCATTTTCGGCAGGGACGGTGGATCACCGCGGCTGTGCGCCGACGTGCGCTGATCGGTACCGTGAGCGGCGCTACGGTGACCAGCGACGGTTACCGCTGCGGCCGGCCCTCGACGCGGCGCATTTCGGGTGACGGCCGCGTCCGAGGAGAGTGGCAACATGTGCGAGCAGGCCGCGAAGGTGCTGGTGGTCGAGGACGACCGGGAGCTCGGCGCCCTGCTGGTCCGGCTGTTCCACAGCGCCGGCTACCGGTGCGACCTCGCCGCGGACGGCCAGGCCGGTCTACACCTGGCACTGACCCGGCGCTACGACGCGATGATCATCGACCGGGGCCTGCCGGCGATCGAGGGCCTCGACCTGCTGGTCCGGTTACGCCGGCGTGGCAACGACGTCCCGGCGCTGATCCTGACCGCCCAGGGCACGGTCGCCGACCGGGTCGCCGGGCTGGACAGCGGGGCCGAGGACTACCTGGTCAAACCGTTCGAGATCGACGAGCTGCTGGCCCGGCTGCGGGTGATGCTGCGCCGGCGTGGCTCCGGCGCCGCGACTCTCGTCCTCGGCCGGGCCGAGCTCGATCTGATCAACCGCACGGTCCAGCACCAGGACGGCTGGTCGGTGGCCCTCTCCGGCCGGGAGAGTGACCTGCTGCGGCTGCTGGCCGAGAGCCCGGCCCGGGTGTTCACCCGGGACGAGATCGTCACCAGCGTCTTCCCCGAGTCGGCCACGGATTCCCTGGTCGACACCTACGTGCACTACCTGCGCCGCAAGCTGGGCACGGACGCGGTGCGCACGGTCCGCGGAGTCGGCTATCGGCTCGGCACGCCGTGATCCCGCGGGCGAGGCGTGCTGTGCTTCGGCGGGTGAGGCGTGCTGTGATTCGGCGGGTGAGGCGTGCTGTGATCCTGCGGGGGACGCGCGGCGTGCTTCTGGGTGCAAGCGCGCCGTGATCCGGCCCGCCGGGCGGGACCCGGATCAGGCCCTGCTGGCTCGGGCGCGGCGCGTGCTGGGGCTGCAGACCGCGGCCGCGATCACGCTCAGCCTGCTGGTCGTCGGCGTGCTCGCCGTCGTCGTGGTCGGCCGGGGCCAGCGGTCGGCCGCCGAGGCCCAGGTGCGGCAGACGGCGGCGACCGAGGAGGATGTCATCGACCCGCCGCCGGGCACCTGGATCTTCGAGTTGACCGCGGACGGCACGGTCGGGGGCACCAAAGCGCCGCCCGCCGGCTTCCCGGACCGGGCGGCGCTGACCCGGGTCCAGGCCGGTGGCCGGGCCGAGATGGCCGCGGAGAACGGCTATCTGACCTACACCCGGCGCCGGTCCAGGGCCACCGTGCAGGTCGTGACCAGCATGCGTACGCAGCGGCAGGAGCAGAAACGCCTGATCCTGGCAGTCGCTCTGGTGGAGCTGATCGGCCTGCTGCTGGCGGCCGGCAGCGCCGTTCTGCTGTCCCGGCGGGCGACGGCACCGCTGGGTGAGGCGCTGGCCCGGCAGCGGCAGTTCGTCGCCGACGCCAGCCACGAGCTGCGCACTCCGCTGACCCAGCTGCACACCCGTGCCCAGCTGCTGGCCCGGGAGCTGCGTGCCGGGGCCGGGGCCGCCGACATCGCCGCGGACGTCGATCAGCTCGTCGTCGGCACCCGGCAGCTCGGCGAGGTGGTCGAGGATCTGCTGCTGTCCTCCCAGGCGTCCCGGCGACCGGACGGGCTGACCCGGGTCGACCTCGGCACGGTCGCGGCGGCTGTCGTCGCCGCCGAGCGAAGCCGGTCCCGGGACCGCGGCGTCGAACTGACCCTGGCCCCCAGCGGCCCAGCGATGGTCGACGGACGCGAGCCGGCGCTGCGCCGGGTGCTGACCGCCCTGGTCGACAACGCCCTGAGCCACACCCCGGCGGACGGGCACGTCACGATCGCGCTGGACCCGGCAACCGAGCCGCGCTGGATCACCGTCGTCGTCCGCGACGACGGGTCCGGCTTCGACCCGGCCGACGCGGAGCGGTTGTTCGCCCGGTTCGCCCGCGGTGGGCACGGCGACCAGCGCCGGTTCGGCCTCGGGCTCGCCCTGGCCCGGGAGGTCGTCGCGGGGCACGGCGGCACGATCACCGCGAGCGGCCGGCCGGGGCAGGGCGCGGCGTTCACCATCCGGTTGCCGGCCGCGCCCGGCGCTCAGGCCGGCGAACACCGATGACGTCCGGCCGCCCCCCGGGTGGGCGACTGTGTCAGAAACGGCGCCGAACGGGGCTCAGTCGAAATCGGGCTCAGTCGAAATGGGGCTCAGTCGGAAACGGGCTCAGTCGGAAACGGGGTCAGTCGATGAGCACGTCGGCAAGCTCGCGCCGGCGGGTCGGATGCGTGGGATCGCCGTAGCCGATCCGGACGGCCATCTGCGGCAGACCGCTGCGGCCCAGCGAGCGGCGCAGCTGCTCCCGGGCCGCGGGCACCTCGATCGGCTGGGAGATCATCGACGCGGTCAGGCCGGCGTCGGTGGCGGTCAGCAGCATCCGCTGCAGTGCCTGCCCGGCGGCGATCTGGTCGACCGCCCGGTCGGAGGCCGACCCGAGAATCCCCACCAGCGGCTCCGGTTCGAAATCGCGGCCCGCCGGGCGGGGCCGGTCGCCGTAGGCCCGTTGCGGCAGCAGGTCGTACGGCTGGGGCGCCGGTGCGCCGGAGAGGACCGGCACCCCGTCGAGAGCGCTGTCCGAGTGCGCCCAGGACAGCAGCTCGCCCTGGTAGTCGCGGTCCCGGCGGAGCACCCGGTCGGCGCTGCGGGCGATCTCGGCGAAGCCGGCGAGCGCGGTCATCCCGACGAGCAGATCCAGCCAGCCGGTCTCGTCCCGGACCGCCTGGATCAGCCGGGCCCGCACCTCGGCGGGGACCGGGTCGGGCCAGAACGGGCGCCGGTTGCTGTGCCGGCGGTCGATCGCGGCGTGCAGGTCGGTCTCGGCGTAGGTCGGCGGTCGGTCGGTGCCGCGGGTCAGCCGGGCGATGAGGTCGGGTTCGGCGCTGTCCGGACGGAGCCGCACCTCCGCCGGGGTACCGGCGGCGGCCAGGGCCAGCCGGGCGTTGAAGGTCGCGGCGCCGCAGGCGATCCGGACCGCCCAGCCGGTGCTGTCGGCGATCGCCAGCTGCCGGGACCGGTCGGCCAGGATCTCGATCGCGCCGTCGGACAGCCGGAACCGCCACGGCTGGCTGTTGTGCAGCGACGGCGCCCGGATCGCCGCCGCGGCGGCCTGCCGCACATGAGCATCCTCGTAGTTCATCGCAGCACCCCGGATGCTGGGTGATGATGCGTAGTAGGCGGGTTCATGGGTGCCTCCTGGTCGGTCTAGCACCCAGAGTGCAGTTGCGAGTCGCTGTCGTTCAGGGCCGAAAGTCCCGTGCTCGGCGCATGCGGCCTGAACGGGACTTTCGGCCCTTCGACTCACCCTCGCACCTCTCGGGCGTGGTGTGCTACCAGTGGTAACGCCGCGGACGGCCCCGGCCAGTAGGGCCGGAGGGCCATGCCCGGCCGGGTCGAGGGGAGCGAGGATGGCCAAACCTCGCATGACGGATGATCGAACTCGATATCATCCGCCGATGGCCGCTCCTCTCAAGATCGCTTTGTTGTCGTACCGGAGCAAACCGCACAGTGGCGGGCAGGGTGTCTACGTCCGGCAGCTGAGCCGGGAACTGGTCGGCCTGGGGCATCAGGTACACGTCTTCTCCGGGCCGCCGCTGCCCGAGCTGGATGCCGGGGTCGAGCTGACCTGCCTGCCCAGCCTCGATCTCTACCGGGAGCCCGACCCGTTCCGGACCCCGCGGCTCCGCGAGTTCCGGACCGGGACCGATCTGCTCGAGTGGCTGATGATGTGCACCGGGGCCTTCCCCGAGCCGTTCACCTTCTCCCTGCGGGCGCGGGCCCACCTGCGCCGCGGCGCCGAGCACTTCGACGTGATCCACGACAACCAGGGTCTCGGGTACGGGCTGCTCGGCCTGCGCCGCCACGGGGCGCCGCCGGTCGTCGCCACCATCCACCACCCGATCACCGTCGACCGCGATCTCGAACTGGCCGCCGCGGCGAACTGGGGGCGCCGGTTGTCGCTGCGCCGGTGGTACGCCTTCGTCCGGATGCAGGCCCGCGTCGCCCGCCGCCTCGACCGGCTGACCACCGTCTCCACCGCCTCCCGGGACGCCATCGTCGGCGCCTTCGGGGTGCGCCCCGACCGGATCCGGGTGATCGCCGTCGGCGTCGACGAGCACACCTTCACCCCGCCGCCCGCCGGCACCCGTGTGCGCGGCCGGATCGTGACCGTGACCAGCGCCGACGTCCCGTTGAAAGGCCTTGAGGATCTGCTCGGCGCCGTCGCCAAGCTGCGGGTCGAACGCGACGTCGAGCTGATCGTGGTCGGCTCGCCGAGGCGTGGCGGCCCGGCCGAACGCGCGGTCGACCGGCTCGGCCTGCACGACACCGTGACCTTCCGTTCCGGCCTGCCCACCGCGGAGCTGGCCGCGCTGATGGGCTCGGCCGAGGTGGTGGTCGTCCCGTCGCACTACGAGGGCTTCTCGCTGCCGGCCGTCGAGGCGATGGCCTGCGCGACCCCGCTCGTGGTGACCACCGCCGGCGCCCTGCCGGCGGTGACCGGCCCGGACGGCCTGGCAGCCCTGCACGTGCCTCCCGGCGACCCGGAAGCCCTGGCCGCCGCGGTCGGCCGGCTGCTGGACGACCCGGCGGCCCGGGAACGGCTCGGCACGGCCGGGCGGCAACGCGTTCTGGACGACTTCACCTGGCGGCGCACCGCACAGCGCACCGCCGACTGGTACACGGAGGCGATCGAAGCATGCTGACTGTGGACTATGCCCGGCTTGGCGTGCGGCCCGGGATGCGGGTGCTCGACGTCGGCTGCGGCCAGGGGCGGCACACCTTCGAGGCGTACCGTCGCGGTGCTGAGGTCGTGTCGCTGGATCTGGCGGCGGACGACCTCGGGGTGACCCGCGAGTGGTGTGCGGCGATAGCCGCGGCGGGCGAGGCCCCGGCCGGCGCCACCACCACCGCTGTCCGCGGTGACCTGCGCTTCCTGCCCTTCCCGGACGGCTGTTTCGACCGGGTGATCGCCTCCGAGGTGTTGGAGCACATCGTCGACGACCGGGCCGCGCTGGCCGAGATCGCCCGGGTGCTCAAGCCGGGCGGCGCCGTCGCCGTCACCGTCCCGCGCTGGCTGCCCGAACGTGTCTGCTGGGCGCTGTCGGACGAGTACCACGCGAACGAGGGCGGCCACGTGCGCATCTACCGCGGTGCCGAGCTGACCGGCCGGCTCGCCGACGCGGGCCTGGACGTCACCGGCCACGGCTACGCGCACGCGCTGCACAGCCCCTACTGGTGGCTCAAGTGCGCGGTCGGCGTCGAGAAGGAGGCGGCCGTCGTGCGCGCCTACCACAAGCTGCTGGTCTGGGACATCACCGAGCGCCCCCGGCTGACCCGCTGGACCGAACGCCTACTCGACCCGGTCATCGGCAAAAGCCTGATCCTCTACGCCCGCAAACCCGCCGCCGCCGATGACCGCAACGCCGCCGCTGCCGACCGCAACCTCGCCGTCGACGACGGGCGTAGGGCTGCCGCCGCTGATGGCCGCAGCGCCGCCGCCGAGGACCGGCGCGAGGCTGCCGATGTCGGTGCCTGAGCTGCCCGGCGTGCTCAGCGCCGGCGATCTGGCCGCGACCGTCGACTTCATCGCCGCGATTCAGGACCGTTCCGGCGGCATCCCGTGGTTCGCCGGCGGGCACCTCGATCCGTGGGACCACATCGAGGCGGCCATGGCTCTCGACGCCGGCGCCCGGCACGGCCGGGCCCGGGCGGCCTACCGCTGGCTGCGGGCCCGGCAGCGGCCGGACGGATCGTGGGTCTCGCGCTACCAGGACGACGCCGAGGCGGCGGACTTCGCCGAGACCCACCACGCGGCGTACCTGGCGACGGGCCTGTGGCAGCACTGGCTCATGACGGGCGACCGGGAGTTCCTGGCCGAGCTGTGGCCGACGGTCGAGCGGGCGATGGCCTTCGTCGTCGCCCAGCAGGCCGAGTCGGGGGCCGTCTGGTGGGCGGTCGGCGGCGGCGGGGAGCCGGACCGGACCGCGCTGCTGACCGGCTGCGCGAGCATCTTCCAGTCGCTGCGCTGCGCGATCGGCATCGCCGAACTGCTGGAGCGGCCCCAGCCGGACTGGGATCTGGCGCTGACCCGCCTCGGGCACGCGCTGCGCCGGCACCCGGAGGCGTTCGCCGCCAAGGACCGCTTCTCGATGGACTGGTACTACCCGGTGCTGGCCGGGGCGGTCCGCGGCGCCGCCGCCGCCGAGCGCCTCGCCGAACGCTGGGCCGACTTCGTCGAGGCCGGCCAGGGCGTACGCTGCGTCGCCGACCGAGGGTGGGTGACCGGCGCGGAGACGTGCGAGCTGGCCCTGGCGCTGGCCACCGTCGGCCGGGACGCCGAGGCGGCCGTTGCCCTCGCCTCGATGCAGCACCTGCGCCACGACGACGGCGGCTACTGGACCGGCCTGGTGCTCGACGACGGCCTGCACTGGCCGGTGGAACGCACCACCTGGACGGCCGCAGCGGTCGTCCTCGCCGCGGTCACGATCACCGGTGGCCCGCGCGGCCGGCTCTTCCGGGGCGCCGGCCTGCCGACCGAGCCGGAGATCGACTGCGGCGTCGACCTGGTCTGCGGTTAGCGCACCCGGCGCAGCAGTCGCAGCGAGCCGTGCCCGGGCAGCTCCTCGAAGTCGCCGGAGTCCAGCGCCCGCCGGTAGATCCGGTACGGCGCCTGGCCGCCGTCGGCCGGGTCGGCAAAGACGTCGTGGATGGCCAGCGTGCCGCCCGGGGCGACGTGCGGGGCCCAGCAGGTGTAGTCGCGCTGCGCCGATTCGTCGGTGTGGCTGCCGTCGAGAAAGACCAGCGCCGCGGGCTGCCCCCACCAGCCGGCCACGGTCTCGGCGCGGCCGACGACAGCGACCACCACGTCCTCCACCCCGGCCGCGGCGACGGTCCGCCGGAAGCCGGGCAGCGTGTCGAGTCGGCCGTCGGCGTCGAGCAGCTCCGGGTCGTGGTACTCCCAGCCCGGCTGGTGCTCCTCCGAGCCGCGGTGATGGTCCACGGTGACCACGGTGCCGCCGCGCGCGCGGGCGGCGGCGGCCAGATACAGCGTCGACCGGCCGAGGTAGCTGCCGATCTCGACCAGCGGGCCGTTGCCCGCCGCGGCGAGCGCGGCGTCGTGCAGCGCGAGGCCCTCGTCGTCGGGCATGAAACCGGGCGCCTTGCTCGCGTACGCATGCAGGGTCGGGTCCATCCGGTTCCTTTCGCCGGGGCGGATCTTCACGCTCGGCGGGCGACGCTACCAGCGTCCGATTCGACGCGGGCGCCGCCCGACACGGCAACCGGGCTGCAGCCCAGCGGCTCCGGTTCTGCCGCCCGACGCCGTTCAGACTGTGCCGCATGGCGCTGATCAGCACGTGGAACCTCGACGACAAGCCGCCGCGGCGCCGCGACGCCGCCCGGGAACTGGTGGTCGTGTGGGCGGTGCACCTGCGACGGTCCTACCGGATCATCCGGGGCGGCTCCACAGCCTGACCGGGTGCCGACCGGCGCCGGGCGGCGAGGCACAATCTCGTCGTGACACGAGCGCAGGGTGATGCCGAGCCGCCGGTGGCGTCGATCTCCGACGAGTACTTCATCGGCTTGTACCTGGCCAAGGACGATCCGTGGGATCTGGCGACGAAATGGCACGACCAGCGCAAATACGCGGTGACGGTGGCCAGCCTGCCCCGCGAGCGCTACCGCAGCTGCTACGAGCCGGGCTGCTCGATCGGCCTGCTCACCCGGCTGCTCGCCCCGAGGTGCGACGCGATCCTGGCGGTCGACTCGGTCGACGAGGCGGTCCAGGCGGCCCGCGACCAGACCGCGGACCTCGCGCACGTACGGGTGGCGAAAGCGACCCTGCCGGCCGACCTGCCCGACGTCACCTTCGACCTGATCGTCATCGGCGACCTGCTCTACTACCTCAGCGCCGAAGACCTCGACGCGCTGCTCGACGGCCTGGTCGACCGGCTGGAACCGGACGGCGACATCGTCTGCGTGCACTTCCGGGACCGCCAGGGCGGCAGCTACGACGGCTTCAACGTGCACGCCGCCCTGGCCGGTCGCCCAGGTCTGCAGAGCCGCGTGCACCACGAGGACGAGTGGTTCCTGCTCGACATCCTGCGCCGCACGGGCTGATCGGCTCTGTGCTTCGCGCCCCGGATGCGGCACAGTTCCTGGATGCGACTCGAACGACGTCCGGCGGTCACGATCGGCCTGCTCCTCCTGGCGCTGACCGTCGCCGGCTGCAGCCGACCCCCGACCCCGCCGCCGGCCGCACCGACCGCCGCGCCGTCCGCACCGGCCGCCGCGCCGTCCTTGCCGGGCGCGGGCGTACCGCCGGCCAGCGGGCCGCCGGCGGCCGGCCCGATCAGCAAGATCCTGGTCATCGCCGAGGAGAACCACACGTACGACCAGGTCGGCGGTTCGCCGCAGGCGCCGTACCTGGCCGGGCTGGCCCGCACCTACGGCAGCGCGACGCGCTTCGACGCCGGGTATCCGCCGTCCTGCCCGTCGCTGGCCGCCTACCTCCTGATGACCAGCGGCAGCCGGTACGGCATCTGCGACGACCGTCCCCCGGAAGCCCACCCGCTGCCGGGGGACAACGTGTTCCACCAGGTCGACCAGGCCGGGCTGCGCTGGCGCGGATACGCCGACTCGGCGCCCGGACGGTGTGCCCGCACCGACGGGTCCGGCGGCCGGTACCTGGTCCGGCACGTCCCGGCGGCCTACTACCTCGACATCCGCGCGGAGTGCGCCCGGCGGGTCGTGCCGCTGAGCCCGACGCTGGCCGACGACGCGGCCGCGGGTTCGCTGCCCGCGTTCGGCCTCGTCAGCCCGGACGCCTGTCACGACATGCACGGGGCGCCGGCGTGCCCCGGTGATCAGATCGGCGCCGGCGACCGGTGGCTGCGCAGCACGCTGCCGGCGATCCTGGCCGGGCCCGACTACCGCGCCGGCCGGCTCGCGGTGATCATCACGTGGGACGAGGGCAGCGCCTCGGACAACCACATCCCGACCCTGGTCGTCGCGCCGGCAGCGCGCGGGGTCAGCACCGCCCGGGCGTTCAGCCACTGCTCGACCCTGCGTACCGTCGAGGACGTGCTGCACCTGCCGCTGCTCGGCTGCGCGGCCACCGCCCCCTCGATGGCAGCCACCTTCCGCCTGTGAACGAGGCCTGGCGTTTCTTACGAATTTCCTATGCGCTCGCACCGGAAGGTTTATCCGCGGCCCGCAGGCTGTAGTCACCGGCCCGCCTCGTCCTGGCGGCCCGGGTGTTCCGCGACAGAGGAGACGTCATGAGCGAAGAACCCACATCGGCGGAGGCGCCCCCGCCGCCGGAAGCCGCCCCGCCGCCTCCGGCCCGTTCCGGCGGCTGGCGCACCTGGACGACCCGGCAGGTGCCGCTGTTCGTGGCGGGCGTGCTGCTGGTGGCCGGCTGTATCGTCGGCGCGGGCGTGGTGGCGGTCGGCGCGGCGATCGGCGGTCACGGTGACTCCCGGTCGGACGGTCACCGCTTCGAGCCTGGCGGCGACGGCTTCCGCGGGAACGGCCCGGACTTCTGGGGCCGCGACGGCCGCGACTTCCGGCAGCCCGGTCCGCCCCCGCCACCTGCGGCGACCGCCGTCCCCCCGGCTCCTGCCTCGGTCGTGCCCCTACCGTCCTCGTCCTGAGCGGGCCTGAGAGTTTCTCAGTAACCTACAATCTGTAGGAGATATGGTCGTCGACGTGAGCGTCCGCGTCCCTGTCGAGCGGCCGGCCGCGGGCCGTGCCGGCCTGGTCGCGGCCGCCGCGGCGGCACTGCTGGTGCTGTTGTCGTCAGCGGTGCTGCTGCACGCCGGGCCGCTGGCCGCCGTCGACCTGGCGATCAGCGAAGCGGCCCGGCACCTGGCCCTGGCCCGGCCCGCGTGGCGTTCCGTCATGGCCGCGGTGACCGTCACCGGCAGCACTGCCGTGCTCGGTCCGGTCGGCTCGGCCGGCTTCCTCGCTCTACTGGCGACCGGCCGCCGGCGGCAGGCCGCCTTCGTGGCTGTCGCCCTGCCGCTCACCGTCGCCCTGCGGCTGCTGATGGTGACCGCTGTCGCCCGGCCCCGCCCGGTCGACCGGCTGGCCGCGTCGAGCGGCTGGTCGTTCCCGTCCGGGCACAGCACCGCGTCGGCGGCCACCGCTCTCGTGGCGGTGCTGGTCCTGGGGCCCATGCTGCGCCGCCGGTGGTGCCGCGTCCTGCTGGCCTGCCTGGCCGGCGGGTGGGCGGTCGCCGTCGGCGTGAGCCGGGTCGCTCTCGTGGTGCACTGGCCCTCGGACGTGCTCGGCGCATGGCTGCTGGTGCTCACCATGGTGCCGGCTGTCGCGGTACTCATGAACGTGGCCGGTCCGCGCCCCGACGACCCGGCCGGGGAAGGCGACACGCGGCCCGCGCCGCCCGGCCCGCCGCCGGTGGCCGACTGTGACACGCCACCCGTACGCCCCCGGCCGGAGCCCGAGCCGCCCGCCGCCACGCCTGGGCACGCAGCCTGATCACAGCCGGACCCCGAGGCCGGTGTTCCGTCCCCTGCCCACCACGGAGCAGCTGGTACGCCGACCTGCTCGGACAGACCGGGCAGCTCGTGGGCGTGGATCAGAATCTCCTTCGTCGGCGTGCAACGGCCAGGGTGGCGATCACGTATAACGGGCGCCCCTGCGCCGTGCAACAAGACGAGAAAAGGTTGGTGCCCGGAACAGACGCAGCTATCCAACGCCACGAGCGAAAACCACCGCTCGCCAGCGCCTTTGCGCTTTCGTGGGCCAGTGATAACGCAACGCTGAATGACGGGAACGGTACGCCGGGAAGAATTGCAGCATAACCTGGCGGCTACCACGTCGATCGGTCGCTGTCGTAGATCAGCGTGCTCGTAGAGCCTGAGTATCGGCTGCTTACATGTACATCGAAGCCGCGATCAATGACATCCCATACGTGCGTAACCGTGATGTAGCAATGCGTGCGCTTGACGCGTAAGGCCATCATCGTGGTTGTCCACAACCACGCTCACGCGCGAAGGCATACCGCAAACCCGCGACGATTCACACTCATCCGACCGTGGAACCGGATCAATTCCCAACCGGTTCCTCACAGTGGTCGGGCTAATGTCTCCCGCTGGCGACCGGCGGAACTTTGAGAGGAAAGTACGGTGACCACCTTGAATACGGCTCTGGACTGCACCGGGTATGAGTAACTCGAAACGAAGCAGTTGGCGACGTTTCGCCGCGACGGCTGGCTGCTCATCCCCGGCGCGCTCACCGAGGATCATCGCTGCCGTCTGGAAGCCGCGGTCGACCAGGTGTACGCCGAGCAGCAACAGGTTGGCGGTACCCGCCCGGACGGCTCGCTGCACCTGCTCGGCTTCCTCACCCGCCACGAACTGTTCGGGCAGCTGCTCGACCACCCCACCACGTTCGGCCACGTGTGGAACAACGTCGGCTGGAACATCTACAGCCACCACAACCACCTCGACGTGACCCTGCCCGCACCACACGATGTGCCACCGGTATGGGGGCTGGCACCAGGACGGATACCGGCAGAACTCCGACCCGGAATCGCCAGACGGTGACGATCCGAGGCCGATGTTCTCCATCAAGATCGGATACGTGTTGTCCGACCTGACGCAACCCGGCCGGGGGGCCACGAAGATCATTCCGGGTAGCCACGTCCGTAACGGCCTGGACCGGCCGGCCGATCGCAGCGGGCCGCACCCCGACCCCGACGGCGCTGTCGAGATCACCGCGCAACCCGGCGACGCGTTCATCTTCGACCGCCGGCTATGGCACTCCCGCTCACCCAACCACTCGAACATGACCCGCAAGATGCTGTTCATCGGATACACCTACCGGTGGATCCGCCCCTTGGACGACATGCCCATCGACACGAACAGCCCGTGGTGGGCATCCCGCACGCCGGTGCAACGTCAACTCAGCGGCGCGGGGAGCCACGCGGCCAACTACTGGGGCGTCAACTGGGACGGCTACATCGACGACGACATCCCGCTACGCCGCGAGCTCAAAACCCGCGGCCTCCTCGACCGTAACGTCCCCTGGCTGCGGTGACCGCGGACCCACCACCTGCGTCTCGCGCCGGAGGTGGTAGGGCTGCGCCACCCGGGCTTTAGCCATGCTGAACCGCGCGGTCAGGGCGAGGTGCTGGTCACCGCCGTTCGGCGGCGGGCCGGTCGCGGTGGTCCGAGGTGAAGGCCCGGGCCAGCAGGGACGCGATGGCGATCCCGACGATGCCGATCCCGACCTGCACGGCGACGACCAGCCAGTCGTAGTGGTGGCCGCGCACGGTGAAGAAGCGGGTGCTGTGGATGCCGTACTCGTTGGCGGCCCAGGTGCCCGCCACCGCGGCGCCCATCCCGATCAGCACGGTCAGGATCAGGCCGATCCGCTGTCGCCCGGGCAGCAGAACCCGGGCCACCACGCCGATGACCAGACCGAACACGACAGCAGCAACGTAGTCCTGCACCTGCATCGTAATGCCCCTCCTCGACGTGTGCCTGCATGGTGCCGCCCCGGTGCGGACATCGCAATGCCCTTGTCGACGTGTGCCCTGCATGGTGCCGCGCGGGTGCACATCTCAAACATCGCGCACGCTGACGAGATCCCGCGGATCGCCGCTGAGCGCCGGATCGGCCTGCAGCATCTCGGTGCACGCGATGATCGTACTCAGCAGGTTGCGCAGCTCATGGCTGACCAGCGCGACCGGGGTGTGAACGCACGCGACAGGGCGCGAGCGCGCCGCACGCGTACGCGCGCGGAACGGGCGCGGCGGACCCCCGGTCGACCGAGGCAGGGCCTGCGTGGAAGGCTCACGGTCGTGACTTCGATATCGGCGTCTGCTGAGTTCACGACTGCCCACGCCACGCGGGTAGCGTGCCAGGCCGCGGCCTTGGTTGGGCTGCAGAGCGAGCCGGCCGAACCCGTCCGGCTGGGCTCGAACGCGATCGTTCGGCTGCCGGGCGGCGTGATCGCGCGGGTAGGGCGAGACGAGTCCTGGGCTGCCACGTCGCAGCGGGAGGTTCAGCTCGCGGTTGCGCTGCACGAGGCGGGGGTGCCGTGCGTGCAGCCGTGGCCGGTGCGACAGCCGGTCGCCGTGAACGGGCATCCGGTCACGTTTTGGGTGGAGATACCCGGGCCGCTCGAACAGCCGACGATCGCCGAGCTGGGCACTGTTCTGCGGTGGCTGCACGACGTCGGCGGCGAGTTTGGCCTTCCCCCGCTGGATCCTTGGGCACACATTCCGGAGCGCATCGAGCAGGCCCCGATACGCGCGCGGGCCCGGGAGACCCTCCGCGACGTGCTCGATGAGGTCCGGGACGGCTGGACGTCCGTGCGGTTCGAGCTCGCCCCTGGCGTCGTCCACGGCGACGCGCACCTCGGCAATCTCGTCCGCGCCGCCCGCGGCTCCGCCGTGCTTCTCGATCTCGACTCGGCTTGTGTCGGCCCCCGCGAATGGGACCTGACACCGACCGGCCTGTATGCGACGTCGCTGGGCTGGATCGACCGGGCCGGCTATCAGGCGTTCGTGGCGGCCTACGGCGGTTTCGACGTCACTACAGCACCGGCGTTCCCGCTGCTGCGCCGGATGCGTGAGCTACGCATGACGGCCTGGATCGCCATGCACGCGACGGAATCCGACCGGCTCGCCGCCGAGGTTGCGCACCGCATCGCCTGCCTGGCAGACCCGGATCTGCCCCGGCACTGGTCTGCGCGTTAGGTCCGGCGTGCCGCTCGCAGCATTGCGCTGATCTTGGTGGCGAGCGCCCGTGCGTCGTCAACGCCGGTGCGCCGCAGGGCGCGGCCGAGGTCGCTCAGGTAGTCCAGGGCACGGCCCGACCGTAGGTCCGCGGCGGCGGTGACGGCTTCGCCCGCCGTTTCAAGGCCGCGCTTGCCTGGCTCGTCGTGTACCTCCAGCGTCGCTAGCTTGATCAGCGAGAACACCCGCCCCCGCGTGTCCGCGCTGTTGTGCAGGTTGACAGCGAGACGCAGCCGCCGTACCGCGTCAACGTCGGCGCCGGCCAACGCCAGCGGGTACAGGGCGTGTCCGGTGTCGCCGAACAGTTGCGCGTCGTCGTAGAACCACAACCACGGCGGGTCGTCCTCGGGTTGCCGCTGCGCGTACAGGCACTCTGCCGCGTCGACAGCCGACTTGGCTTCGGTGACCCGGCCGAGTGCCCCGTAGGCGCGGGCTTCGATGACCCGCAGCATGGCCCGGGTTGTTGTGCTCGCCGAGGACTCACCCGCCCTCGCCAAGGTGGCGAGCATCAACGTGGTGTGGCCGTCGCCGAGGTGGACGGCCTGACGTGCCATGCCGGACAGCACGTTGAGCCGGCTCGGCCAGCTCTCGGCCTTCGCCGCGATTTGCAGCGCTACCAGGAAGGTCTGTTTGGCGGTCTGATGGTCGCGAGCGTCCACGCTCATGAAGCCGGCGAGACGGCCGAGACGGGCCACCGCGATCATCCACTCGGTCCGTACGTCGGCCGTCCGGAACGACGCCAACCTCAGCGTCTCCTGCGCCCACCGCAACTGTTCCAAGGCGAGGGATCGCACGACGGTGCGACCGCCCGCGGCGTGGTCGGCGCGTTCCATGCCGTCGATGACCCGGTTCAGGTCGGCAACGTCGATGCCACCAACCCGGGTCGGCATCCGAGGGGTCGCGAAGCCTGCCGACAGGGCGGCCTGCGTGCCGCCGTCCAGGGCGCCCACGGTGGCGGCGCCTGCGAGCGCGAGCAACTGCCCGTCAACGTCGATCGGGGTGGGACGCTCGACAGTGCGACCCCGAAAATGGAATCCCAGCTCGGCGTCACTTGCCACGCCGAAGACCGCTCGGAACCCGGCCCGGTAGTCGCGGCCCGGCCAGGTGATGAGGCCACGCTCGATACGGCCCACATGATCGGCGTCGATTGGTGGGCGCTGGCCGGTATCCGTGCAGACCCAGTCGGCGACGAGTTCCGCGAGCTGACCTTCGGTCAGCCCGCTGGCTGCCCGCGCCCGCGCGAATCTGTCGTTCCGAGCCACCCGACCTCCCGGTTCAGTCCCGATCAGTGTCCATCCCCGACCTGGGTCGACGGTACGTGTCCGCGCTCAAAATGCCGGTCGTATTGCTGGGTTGTCCTCCGGGCCATGCACCGTTCCCGCCACCGGTGCAACGCCGGACAGTCAGCCGCATGGAACATCGTCGGCGAATCTTCCGGTTCCGGATGAAGTGCTCGTGCGGCCTTAGCTGGCCCTGCCCTGACGCGAACCGGTGGCCTGATGGGGAGCCGATCCCGGACGGTCAGACGCGGAACCGTCCCGCCTGGAATGGCCAGACGATGGCGTTCCCGCAGATCGGCCGAGCTGGTCGGCTGACCCCGGTGCAGAAATACCGGGCGAACGGCGGCCGGTTCTAATGCGGCGGGAGCCTCGGCGGTGACCCGCCCGAGTCCGGTCGTCGGCGAAACGTACCGGCTGGCCGACGCGGATTACCGGTACGGCATCGGGCCGCTGCTCCTCAAGGTCACCAAGGTCATCAAAGTGGTGGA
>JAVHVY010000154.1:0-20101 GCA_032160305.1 Actinoplanes sp. | reverse complement strand
CCACTGCCCGCGCTCGTCGCCGTGCCGAATTTCCGTAACCGGGTGGTGCGGGCACTCTTTCGCCTCGGGCCGGGATCGACCGAGCCGAGCTTCAGCGGGGGGCGGCCAGTTCCACCCGGTTCGGGTCGGTGGTGGCGGCCAGGTAGGCGCGGGCTCCGGCGCCGGAGGCGATCGCCTGGATCAGCACCGTGGTCCAGGTCAGCGGGTGGCCCCCGACGATCTGGACCAGCGTGGGCAGGCCGAGCAGCAGCAGGTCGGGGCCGACCACCGAGTTGACCATCGGACCGGGGGACAGGGTGCCCATCGGGGTGTCCAGGGGCAGGATGTCGTTGCGGACGAAGCCCGCCCGGGCTTTGCGCAGTGCCGCGGCGGCGCCGGTCGGGGCCAGGGTCAGGCCGAGCGCCCACCACGGCCCGGCGGGGAGGTCGCCGAGGGCGTCCAGCAGGGCCAGGCTGCCGGCGTACCAGAGGCCTGCGAGCAGGGTGGGCACCCAGAAGCGCTGGCGGACCGCGGCGCGGGAGTCGAGGCCCAGCAAGCGCAACAGGACCGGGTTGCCCGCGTCCGTGCGGACGTTGCCGGTCGTGACGCCGGCCGCGACCATGCCGCCGAGCAGGACCGCGACGGCCAGGATCCAGGACGGCGCGTGCGCCAGCAGCGCCGGGAGCGCGATGCCGCCGGCGATCCAGGCCAGCCGGCGCGGGCGGCGGGCCGCGAGCAGCAGATCCTGGGCTGTCAGCATCGGCACCCGGCGCCACAGCCGGCGGGAACGCAGGTGCCGCCGCGCCCAGTAGCGGCGTTCCAGCATGTCGGTCACGAAGGACGGCTCCACCCCGAACACCGAATCGATCAGGGTGCCGCCCGTCTTCGCCGCTTCGAGGATGCGGTCGTTCGGCGTGCCCGCCAGCCGGGTCACCGCCACCGCCAGCAGCGCCGCGACCAGCACGGCCAACCCGCCGGCGGTGATCTGGACCGTGGCCACCGGCCAGGACGCCGCGGCCCGCGGCGCGTCGACGACCGAGTCGACCACGAAGCCCGCGAGCCCGGCCGCCAGCACCGCGCTGGCCAGGTTGTCCGCCCAGGCGCCCCAGGCCCGCCCGCCCTGGGCGGCCAGCGCGGCGAGCAGAACCATGATGCCGGCCAGGGCCCCGACCACGGGGAGCAGCAGGCCGTCGGCCACCGGCATCGGCCGGACCGCGACGTGCCCGACGACCGCGACCACGTAGATCGCGCTCACCACGGCCGCGCCGACGGCGGCCAGCCGCAGCGACGGGGTGAGCAGCTTGCGCCGGCTGACCGGCGCGGTCAGGAACCAGGACGCGGCCGGCCGGCTCAGCCCGAGCGGCCCGAGCCGGCGCAGCGCCAGGAACAGGGCACCCAGCCCGACCCCGACGAGGGCCGCCCCGGCCAGCTCGGAGGCGTTCGGATGAGCCGGCCAGAAGATCACGGCCAGTTGCCGGCGCAGCATCCCGCCGACGACCGCGATGAAGAGCACCGCGAAGTAGATGTTGCCCAGCGTCGCACCGCGCTCGCGATGCTCCGACTGGGTACGCCGAACCCACCGGCGCAGCGTGCCGAACTCGGTCGGCTGGATCGTGGTCACGCGCTCAGCGACTCCATCGTGGTGATCTTGGCGCCGGAGGCTTCGGAGAAGACGTCGTCGTGGCTGGCCATCAGCAGGGTGCCGCCGCTGCGCACGTACTGGCTCAGCAGGCCGGCGACGGTGGCCCGGCCCTCCGGGTCGAGGCGCTGTTCGGGCTCGTCCAGGATCAGCAGGGAACTGGGCCGTAGCAGGGTGATCGCCAGGGTGAGTCGCTGCTTCTGGCCGGAGGAGAGCGAGGGCGGGATCGCGTCGGCGTGACCGCTCAGGCCGAAGCCGTCGAGGGCCGCGTCGACCCCGGCGTCGTCCGGATCCTGGCCGTGCGCGCGGCAGACCAGCTCGGCGTGCTCCCGGACGGTCAGTCCTGGATACCAGGTCGGCGGCTCGACTGTGGTCGCCACCTGCCGCCAGAACTCCGGGGTGGAGCCTGGTCCGCTGCCGAAGACCCGGATCGTGCCCTGGTCCGGCTGCTGCAGACTCGAGATGCAGCGCAGCAGGGTGGACTTGCCGATGCCGTTCTCACCCGTGACGCAGACCCCGTCGCCGGCCGGAATCCGCAGCGTGACGTCGACCAGGACCGGCGCGGCGCCATAGCTGACGAAGAGGCCGTTGACGTCCACGGCCGGCTGATCTACCACATGCAGGACGCTAGCAGCCGGGCCGATCGCGTTCCCCGCCCGGCGCAGGTGCTAACAGCCGGGCGAGGATCGTGATTTCCGCCCGGCGCAGGCGCTATCAGCGTGGCCGATCGCGGTCCCCGCGCGGCGCGGGCCCGACCAGGCGCTATCAGGGTGGCCGATCGCGGTCCCCGCGCGGCGCGGGCGCGACCGGCGTCAGGGCCTGCGGCCATAGAGGAGCTTCACCGCCTTGACGATCCGGGTCACCTGGGCCGGGGTGCGTTCGAATGTCATCGACGGGAGCAGTGACGGGGCCCGGCGTACGGTGATCGCCTTGGCCCGGGCGAACTCGCGCAGGCCGTCCTCGCCGTGGATGCGCCCGAAACCCGAGTCGCCGAACCCGCCGAACGGCAGGGTGGCCATCCCTACGAAGGTCAGGGTCGAATTCACCGCGACCATCCCGGCGTTCATCCGGCGGGCGATACGCACCGCGTTGGCCTTGCCGAATACGGCGCCGCCCAGCCCGTACGCCAGCGCATTGGTCTTCTGCAGTGCCTCGTTGGCGTCGGTGACCCTGGTGATCGTCAGGGTCGGCCCGAAGGTCTCCTCGCGCACCGCGCTGGAGTCCTCGGGCACGTCGACCAGCACCGTCGGCGAGACGTACGGCGGCCGCACGGCCCCGGCCCCGCCCAGCACCGCCCGGCCACCGCGGGCCAGGGCGTCGTCGATGTGCCGCCGGATCACGTCGATCTGCGCCGGCATGGTGATCGGGCCGATCTCCTCGCCCACCCGCAGCTTGCCCGCCTTCTCCACCACGGCCGCCACGAAGGCGTCGTAGACCGGCGCCACCACGTACGCCCGCTCGATGCCGATGCAGGTCTGGCCGGCGTTGGTCATCGCTCCCCACACCGCGGCCTCGGCAGCCGCGGGGATGTCCGCGTCCGCGTCCACGATCAGCGCGTCCTTGCCGCCGGCCTCGATCACCACCGGGGTCAGCGTCTCGGCGCAGGTGGCCATCACCTTCTTCGCCGTCGCCGTCGAACCGGTGAAGACCAGCTTGCCCACCCCGGAGCGGCACAGCGCGGCGCCGACGTCGCCCAGCCCGTGCACCGCCTGCAGCACCGGGTGCTCGGGCACGACCTCGGCGAACGTGTCGATCAGCCACTGCCCGACGGCCGGCGTGTACTCACTCGGTTTGAGCACGACCGCGTTGCCGGCGGACAGCGCGCCGGAGATCGGCCCGAGCGGGGTGAGGATCGGATAGTTCCACGGCCCGATCACGCCGACCACGCCGTACGGCAGGTACTCCAGGTGGCCGACGTGCTCGGCGAGCAGCAGCCGCATCTTCGTCTTGCGGGGGCCGAGCACGCGCTTGGCGTTGCCGGCCGCCCAGTCCAGGTGTTCGATCGCCGCGCTGGCCTCGACGATCGCGTCGCTCGCCGGTTTGCCGGTCTCCTCGGTGGTCAGGGCGGCCAGCTCCTCAACGCGCTCGGCGAGCAGGGCCCGCCAGCGCAGCAGCCGCACCCGGCGGCCGTCGAAGCCCAGCCCGGCCCACCACAGCGCGGCCTCGCGGGCCCGTTGCACGGCCGCGCGGACCGCGGCCTCGTCGGCCACGGGCAGCCGGCCGGCCTCCGCGCCGGTGGCCGGGTTGGTGGAAACGAGGACGCCGTCCTCGACGAAGGGCAGACCGGGCGTACGGGTAGCCGTCATGAACGCGAGTCTATGTCGCGTTACCGTCGCCATGCCCTCCGCGAGCTGCCGAGGTTGCCGATCGTCCCCGTACGCTTGACTGCTGTGAGTCCCCGCCGGAACCGCCCCGACCGCGATCGCGGCACGCCGCGACCCGACCTCACGGACGAGCGCGTCCGCAAAGGGGTCGAGGGCGTCCAGCAATGGCAGGACGGCGAGTGGATGGTCCGGTCGATCTTCGGCGGTGCGGCGGCCAAGACGTACCACTGCCCGGGCTGCATGCAGGAGATCCGCCCCGCTGTCGCGCACGTGGTGGCCTGGCCGGTCGACGGCCGCGGCGACGAGTCCGACCGCCGGCACTGGCACACCGGCTGCTGGCGGGCGCGCGACCGGCGTACCCCGGGGGTGGAGCGGTCGCGCAACGCGCCGCGCTATGGGTGAGGATGGGTCGGTGAGCAACCGGATCCGCGCCAACTCCGTCCTGCCCGCCCGCCGGCAGGACATCGACCTGCACACCGCCGACGGCCTGACCCTGGTCGGCGAGTTGGCCCGCCCGCTCGACAGCGAACCCACGGCGACGCTGATCTGCCTGCACCCGCTGCCCACCCACGGCGGCATGATGGACAGCCACATCTTCCGCAAGGCGGCCTGGCGGCTGCCGGCCCTGGCCGGGCTCGCGGTGCTGCGCTTCAACACCCGTGGCACCAGCAGCGTCCGCGGCACCAGCCAGGGCGCCTTCGACAACGGCCGGGGCGAGCGGTTCGACGTCGCCGCGGCGATCGAATATGCGGAGTTCGCCGACCTGCCGGCGGTGTGGCTGCTCGGCTGGTCCTTCGGCACCGACCTGACCCTGATGTACGGGCTCGACCCGGCGGTGGCCGGCGCCGTCCTGCTCTCCCCGCCGCTGCGCTTCGCCCAGCCCGGGCAGCTGGCCGCCTGGGCCGCCGCCGGCACGCCGCTGACCGCGCTGATCCCCGAGTTCGACGACTATCTGCGCCCGGCGCAGGCCCGCGAGCGGTTCACCGCGATACCGCAGGCCGAGGTGATCGGCGTGCCCGGCGCCAAGCACCTGTGGGTCGGCGACGCGGAGAAGGTACTGGACGAGATCGTCCGCCGGGTCGCCCCCGGCGTGCCGCTGCCCCTGCCGCGCGAGTGGGCCGGCCCGATGACCGAAGGCGACACGACGGCGTACGCGGACCGCACGGTCGCCGCCTTCTCCGACGTTCCGCTGCCGGGCGAGCTCTCCTGATCAGCGCTTGCGCATGCTCGGGATGATCACCTCGCGGCCGATCAGCTGAATGGCCGCGACCATCGGGATCGCCACCAGCGCGCCGATCACGCCGAAGAGCGCGCCGCCGAGCAGGGCGGCGACCACGGCGGCGACGTCGCTGACCTTGACCGAGCGGCGCATGACGTTCGGGTAGATCAGATAGTTCTCGATCTGCTGGTAGACGATGAAGAAGCCGACGCAGAACAGCGCGGTGGTCAGCGAGGTGGCCAGCCCGACCAGGCTGACCACGATCGCCCCCAGGGTCGCGCCGATCTGCGGGATCAGGTCGAACACCGCGACGACGACGGCCAGCGCGAAGGGGTAGGCGAGGCCGACGATCAGCCCGAAGACCCAGGTGCTGAGGCCGGCCACCACGGCGATGGCCAGCGCGCCCACCATGTAGGCGCCGACCTTGGTGAGGATCTCGTCGGTGAGTAGTTGGACGCGCTCCCGGCGGGAGGTAGGCACCAGCGCGTACGCCCCGCTCTTGATCCGGTCGAAGGCGACCATGAAGTAGATCGTCAGCACGACCACGGTCAGCGAGCTGAAGATGGTGCCGAAGACGATCTTCGCCCCGCCGACCACCCCGCCCAGCGCGCCGCTCACCGTGGTCGCGACGGTGCCCGCGTCCAGGGCGCTCTGCACCTTCGCCACCACGTCGTAGCGGGTGAGCAGGCCGGCGATCGTCTGGTTGCGCTGCAGGCTCTGGAGGTAGTCGGGGATGTTGTCGATCAGGGCGGCGGTCTGGGTGACCAGCGGCGGGATCAGGGCCACCACTCCGCCGCAGAGCAGCAGCATGCCGACCAGGGTCACGACCAGCACGGCCCAGCCGCGGGCCAGGCCCCAGCTGCGCAGCCTGACGACCGCCGGGTTGAGCCCGATCGCGATGAACAGGGCGATGAAGAGCAGCACCAGGATCGAGGCCGCGCTCCGCAGGCCTGTCAGCACCCCGTACGCCGTCAGCAGCCCGAGCCCGGCCAGAAAGCCGACGAGGAACGGGTTGCGCCGGTCGAGCGCCGGCCCGGGCGTGCCGAAGCGGGCGTCGTCATCATCAGGCCGGACCGCCGCCGGTGGCGCGGCGGTCTCGACTGCGGGGTCGGGTGGCGCGGCGGTCTCGACTGCGGGGTCGGGTGGCGCGGTCGGGGCTGTCGAGTCGGCGGCCTCAGCTGAGCCGCCGGTCGGGGCGGGGCGGGGCTCCTCGGCCGTCAACGGAACCTCCACGTCGTGCACGGGAGGCCCGGGCCCGGCTGGCGACCGCACTCTCCCCGCGGGGAGAGTAACGGGTGGCGTTGCGGGCCTCGCCACCCCCGAGGCCGGTCAGCCGGGCAGATCACGGTGGGACTCCGCGTCCCTACTCCGCGTCGGCACCGACCCGGTTGGCCGGCGGCGGCACGGTCACCTTGGCCGTGGCGGTCACTTTGCCCGCCTTGTCGTTCGGCGGCTCGGCCGCGGCGCTCTGACTGCCGACCGGCTTCTCGACCGCTTTCTCCGCCGGCTTGTCCGCGGCGGCTGGCTTGTCCGCGGCGACCGGCTTGTCTGCGGCGACCGGCTTGTCCGCGCCAGCTGGCTTGTCTGTGGCGGCTGGCTTGTCCGCGGCGGCCGGCTGCGCGGCGGCCGGCGTCGCGCCTGGCGGGGTCGCGCCTGGCGGGGTCGCGCCTGGCGGGGTGCTGGCGCCTGGCGGGGTGCTGGCGGCCGGCTCGTCGTCGTCATAGTCGTCGTCGGGTCCGCTGGCAGCGGCCATCACAGCCGCCGCGGCCAGTTCGGCGACCCGCTTGGCCTCGCGTTGCACCTGGCGCCGCACGTCGATGGCGTGCCGTTCGGCGGCCTCCCCGGCACGCTTCGCCTTGGCGACCCGGGTCAGCTCGGTCTCCAACTGCTGCCGGACTTCGGCGAGCCGCTGCTCAGCCTGCTCGGCCTCACTTTCGGCGGCGGTGGCGCGCTCGGCCGCCGCGGCGATCTTCTTCTCCGCCTCATCGGCCTGGGTCACGGCGGTCTCCAGCCGGCCGGTGGCCGCGGCGATCTGCTCCTGCTGGGCGGCCATCGCGGCGCTGGTGGCGGTGGCCTGCTCGGCGGAGTGGCGGAGCGCCTCCTCCGCATGCTTGTCGGCCTTGCGGCGCAGATCGGCGCACTGCTGCTCGACGCTGGTGCGCAGCTGACCCAGCTCGGCGACCACGCTCCGGCGGCGCTGCTGGAGCTCGCGTTCGACGCCCGCCTTCATGTCGTCGCGCTCGCGTTCCGAGGCGGTCCGGAGCTTGCTGATCTCCTGCTGGGCGCTGTCGCGCAGGCTCTTGATCTCGGCTTCGGCGTCGGCGCGGGCCTGCCGGGTCTGTTCGGCGATCTGGCCGGTGAGTTTCTGCGCCTCGGCCCGGGCCAGGCCCAGCAGGGTCTCGGCCTCGGTCAGCTTCTGGTCGGCCTCCTGCCGGGTGGAGCGGACGGCCTTCTCCGCCGCGGCCCGGCGGGCGACGTCGGCCTTCTCCTCCTCGGCCCGGCGGGCGGCCAGGGCGATCTCGAAATCACGGATGCCGTGGTGGGCGTGCGCCTCGGCCTCGCGCTTGATCTCGGCGGCGTGCGCCTCGGCTTCGGACCGGATCCGTTCCGCCTCGGCCAACCGGGCGGCGATGTCGTCGGTCGCCGAGGCGGTGATCGCCTCGGCCTGCTCCTCGGCGAGCGCGAGGATCTGCTCGACCCGCTGACCGAGGTGCCGGAACGAGACCTCGGCGCCGACCGGGCCTTGCCGGCGGGTGTCGACGGCCGCCTGCTGCATCCGGTCGATCTGCCCGGCCATCGCCTGGAGCTGCGAATACGCCTGCTCACGCTCCTGCGCCAGCACGGCGATCTCGCTCTCGGCGCGGGCCACGTAACGCTCGACCTGCTTGCGGTCGTAGCCCCTCATGGTGATCTCGAAGCTGGGCTCGGAGGCTGCGTCCCCGCCAAGACCGAAGATTTCCGCGCCGTGCGACATGCTTTCCATCCTCACATATGCATCGTCTCGGCACTGGGTGATACCCATGAGCTTGACGGGACTATGCGTCTGGTTGTGATTTGTCTCGCTTCCAAGGGGTTTGGTGCCCGCCAGGGTAGCGGGCGAAACAGAGAACGGACCGTACCGGAAAGTCACTCCGATACGGCCCGTCTCGATGTCGTGCCACCGCCCGGCGTTTCAACCGTTGCCTACCCGGCGGGACCGCGCAACTTCAGCCGAGGTGGCGTAGAACTCAGGAGGTCGTCTTCGCCGCGATCTTGTCTTCGGCCTCGACCCGGCTGGGCATGGCCGGCTTCGCTTCGGTCTTGGCGGGCTCGGGGGCCTTGGCGCCGATCGGCGGGACCAGGCCGGACAGGCCGGAGAGCATCTGACCCAGCTGGCTGGTGACCGCGTCCTTCTGCCGGGTCAGGTCGTCGACGACGCGGCGGGCGGCCTGGGTGGTCAGCTCGGCCTCGGTCTTCGCCTCGCCCATCAGGCGGCCGGCCTCGGACCGCGCCTCGGTGACCGTCTTGTCGGAGAGGGCGCGGGCCTTTTCCACCATCTCAGTCGCGGTGCGCTCCGACTCGGTCCGGCGCTGCTCGGCGCGCTGCTGGATCTCCTTGGCGCGGTCCTCGGCGGCGCGGGCCCGCTGCTCGGCCTCGGCGACCATCTTCTGCGTCGCGGAGACCTGGGCGGCGTGCCGCTGCGACTCCTCGCGCTCGGCCCGCTCCCGGCGCTCGGCGATCTCCAGAGCCAGGGCCTGCAGGTCCTTGTCGCGCTTGTCCCGGGAGTCGCTGAGCAGCTTGGTCGCCTCGGCGCGCTTCTCCTCGGCCTCGCGGCCGGCCTTGGCGCGCAGCTGGGTGATCTCCCGCTCGGCGGTGGCGCGTAGCGAGGCGACCTCCCGCTCCACGGTCGACTTCAGCTCGGCGACCTCGTGCGCGGTTACGGTACGCAATTGCTTGGTCTCGCGGTCGGCGTCCGACCGCAGCGTGTCGGCCTCGCGGCGGGCCTGCACCCGGGCCTCGGCCGCCTCGCGCTCGGCGTGCGTGCGGACCTGGCCGGACTCGCGCTCAGCGGTCGCCTTCATCGCGGCGGCCTCGGCGCGGGCCTTGTCGGTGATCTCGCGAGCCTCGAGCCGGGCGGCGGAGAGGATGCCCTCGGACTCCCGCTTGGCCTCGCTCCGGTGGTCGTTGGCCTGTTCCTCGGCCAGCCGCAGGATCTGCTCGACCCGGGTGCCCAGCCCGGAGAGCGTCGGACGGTTGTTCTCCTCCAGCAGCTTGTTGCTGTCGGCCAGCTTCTGCTCGAGCGCGTTGAGCCGCTGCTCCGCCTGGCGCAGCCGGCGCTGGGCGTCGTTCATCCGCTGCTCGGCCTCGGCGCGGGCCTGCTCGGACTGGTTCAGAGCGGCGACGAGCCGGCCGAGGTGGCCATCCACCTGGCTGCGGTCGTATCCACGCAGGACGACAGTGAAGTCGTGCTGGGAATTTGCGGTCTCGAAGAACGCGAGATTTGCATCCTGCTGCTGGGGCATTGGGACATAGTGGCAGACCCCCCAGGGGGCCACGCAAGACCGTAGCGGCCTGGTATTCCCGCTGGGGAGCACCTTTACCCTGTCCGGCGGAGCGTGGCTGATCCGTTCGGCCAAGATCGGCGCACATTGGTTTGCGCAGCGTCGTCACGCCACTACCTGCTGTGCAGCGGCCGGGTCGGGGACCGTCGCCTGCGGGGGTGTCCGGGCGCTCCTCGACGGCGCAGATCCTGCCAGTCACGTCGGGGCACGTCAGGCTTTATCCCCCGGAAGGCGTACAAGCCGGGTTTACGGTGCGGCGGGTTCGACCAGCTCCACCAGGACGCCGCCCGCGTCCTTCGGGTGCACGAAGTTGATCCGGGAGCCGGCTGTGCCCCGTCGCGCCGAGTCGTAGAGCAGGCGCATCCCTCGGGCCCGCAACGCGGCGCTCGTCGCTTCGACGTCGCCCACCGTGTAGGCCAGTTGCTGCAGGCCGGGACCGCTGCGGCCGAGGAACTTCGCGATGGCGGACTCCGGCGTGAGCGGGGCGAGCAACTGGATCCGCGGTCCGCTGCCGTCGCCGACGGCCAGCATCGCCTCGCGTACGCCCTGGTCGGTGTTGGTCTCCTCGTGCACGCAGCGCAGGCCGAAGGTCTCGGCGTAGAACGCCAGCGCCTTGTCCATGTCGGGCACGGCGATCCCGACATGATCGACTCGGAGCAAGTCAACGTCCGGAAATGTGAGATCGTCGTTGTTCGGAGAGGTCGGTTGTGTATCGGTCATTCGGCTAGTGTTACCTAACTAACGTTAAGGCGGAAAGGCAGTCCCGGCATGACCACCTCGGTGATCGTCAGCGGCGCCCGCACCCCGATGGGGCGACTCCTCGGCAATCTTAAGAACATCCCGGCCACGGCCCTCGGCGGGCACGCCATCGCGGCCGCCCTGGAGCGCGGCGGGGTCAGCCCCGACGACGTCGAATACGTGATCATGGGCCAGGTGCTCCAGGCCGGCGCCGGCCAGATCTCCGCCCGGCAGGCCGCCGTCGCCGCCGGCATCCCGATGACCACCCCCGCGGTGACGGTCAACAAGGTCTGCCTCTCCGGCCTCGACGCGATCGCCCTCGCCGACCAGTTGATCCGGGCCGGCGAGTTCGACGTCGTGGTGGCCGGCGGCATGGAGTCGATGTCCAGCGCGCCGCACCTGCTGATGAGCCAGCGCCAGGGTCAGAAATTCGGCGACATCCTGGTCCGCGACCACATGGCCTACGACGGCCTGACCGACCCGTGGGACCAGATCTCGATGGGCGAGTCCACCGAGCGCAGCGGCCGCTCGCTGGGCATCACCCGGGCCGAGCAGGACCGCTTCGCCGCGCTCAGCCACCGGCGTGCCGCCGAGGCGCAGCGCAACGGGCACTTCGCCGCCGAGATCGTGGGCGTCCCGGCCGGCCAGCGCGGCACCGACACCGTGATCGAGACCGACGAGGGCGTGCGTCCCGACGCGACCGCCGAGTCGTTGGGCCGGCTGCGCCCGGCCTTCGCGGCGGACGGCACGATCACCGCGGGCAGCGCGTCGCCGATCTCCGACGGCGCCGCCGCGGTCGTGGTGATGAGCCGGGCCCGCGCGCAGCGGCTCGGTCTGACCTGGCTGGCCGAGATCGTCGCGCACGGCAACGTGGCCGGCCCGGACAGCTCGCTACAGTCCCAGCCGGCCCGTGCGATCCGGCACGCGCTCGGCAAGGCCGGCCTGCTCGTCGCCGACATCGACCTGATCGAGATCAACGAAGCCTTCGCTCAGGTGGTGATCCACTCGATGCGCGAGCTCAAGGTGGACGAGGACATCGTCAACGTCAACGGCGGCGCCATCGCGCTGGGCCACCCGATCGGCATGTCCGGCGCCCGGCTGGTGCTGACGCTCGCGCTTGAGTTGCGCCGCCGCGGTGGCGGCACCGGCGCCGCCGGGCTCTGCGGCGGCGGCGGCCAGGGCGACGCCCTGATCATCAAGGCCCCCCCACCGGCCGCGTGAGCAGGCCCGCAGCGAGCGGCCGGCCCTGTGCGGCAGGATGCCGGGGCTGTCAACTGCTGGTGTGTTGGTCGTTGTTAGTAGTCAATAGTCAGCTAGAGTGACGGTGTGAACTTGAAGGAGTGGGCGGCAGCCACCGGTATCTCGTACGCGACCGCGCGGCGGCGTTACGAGTCGGGGACGCTGCCCGTTCCTGTGTACCGGCTCGGGCGCCTTATCATGGTCGGCGAGCCGTTGACCGGTGCGGCCCCGCGAGCGGGGCAGGTCGTGGTGTACGCCCGAGTGTCGTCGGCCGACCAGGAGCTGGATCTGGACCGGCAGGTCGCCCGGGTCACCGTGTGGGCCACCGGCCAGAAACTCGCTGTGGACCGGGTGGTGACCGAAGTCGGGTCTGCGCTCGACGGACACCGCAAGGAATTCCTCGCCCTGCTGCGCGACCCCGCCGTGTCGAGCATCGTGGTGGAGCATCGGGACCGGTTCGCCCGCTTCGGTGGCGAGTACGTCGAGGCCGCGTTGTCGGCGCAGGGCCGGCGGCTGCTGGTGGTCGACCCTGCGGAGGTCGACGACGACCTCGTCCGTGACGTCACCGAGATCCTGACGTCGCTGTGTGCTCGCCTGTACGGCCGCCGGGGTGCGGCGAGCCGTGCCCGCCGCGCGGTCGAGGCCGCCATCACCGAGGACAGCCCGGCGTGAAGACGATCCAGGCGTACCGGTTCGCCCTCGACCTCACCTCGACGCAGCAACGGACGGTACTCGCGCACGCCGGCGCGGCCCGGGTCGCCCACAACTGGGCACTCGCCAGGGTCAAGGCGGTGATGGATCAGCGGACGGCCGAACGTTCGTACGGTGTGCCAGACGATCAGCTCACCGAGAGCCTGTCGTGGTCGCTACCCGCGTTGCGTAAGGCGTGGAACACGGCCAAACCGCAGGCCGCGCCGTGGTGGTCGCAGGTGTCTAAGGAGGCGTTCAACACCGGCCTTGACGCGCTCGCCCGCGGGTTGAAGAACTGGGCCGACTCCCGCAGCGGGAAACGGGCCGGGCGTCCGGCTGGGTTCCCCCGGTTCAAGTCCCGCCGGCGCACCGCACCGTCGGTGCGGTTCACGACCGGCGCGATCCGGGTCGAGCCGGACCGGATGCATATGGTCCTGCCCCGGCTGGGCCGGTTGAAGCTGCATGAGTCCGCCCGCAAACTGGCCCGTCGCCTGGACAACGGCACCGCCCGGATCATGTCGGCGACCGTGCGGCGCGACGGCGGCCGGTGGCACGTCTCGTACACCGTCGAGGTGCAGCGCGCCGACCGGTCACCGGCGCGTCGCGGTTCGACGGTCGGTGTTGACGTCGGCATCAAACACCTCGCGGTGCTGTCCACCGGCGAGCTGGTCGACAACCCGCGCCATCTGGCCGCCGCGCAAACACGGCTCCGCGCGCTGGGCCGCGTGTTGTCGCGTAAGTCCGGCCCGGACCGTAGGACCGCACGGCGGCCGTCGAAGCGGTGGCAGCGCGCAGCGGACCGGCTCGCCCGGGCGTATGCCCGGGTGGCGAACCTGCGCCGTGACGGCCTGCACAAGCTCACGACCGGGCTCGCCGCGACGCACGCCACGGTGGTGGTCGAAGACCTCAACGTCACCGGCATGCTCGCCAACCGCAAGCTGGCCCGGCACATCGCCGACGCCGGGTTCGCCGAGATCCGCCGCCAGTTGGTGTACAAGACCACGTGGAACGGTGGCCGACTGCTGGTGGCCGACCGCTGGTATCCGTCCTCGAAGACCTGCTCAGGCTGCGGCACGGTGAAAACCAAGCTGGCCCTGTCCGAGCGCGAATACCACTGCGACGCGTGTGGCCTGGTCCTCGACCGGGACCTCAACGCCGCACAAAACCTGGCCGCTCTCGCGGCCGAGTACGACACCGCCGGGAGTGGCCCGGTGGCTGGACGTGGAGCCGACCAGAAGACCCGCGTACGCGGGCAGGTGGCAGTGAAGCGTCAACCCGGCACCGCACCCGCGGGTCAGACCGGGACCGTCCCACCGCAAGGAGGGACGACCAACCGTGTGCTCACTAAAGCGCACTGAGAGGTAACGGTGGCTACCGGTCGTTCCCGTGATGTGCCCACGCTGGTCGCCAAGGCCCGCGAGGGTGACGCGCGCTCCGTCGCCCGGATGATCAGCATGGTCGAGGACGGCGATCCTGGGCTGCCCGCCCTGGCCGCCGCGCTCGCGCCCTTTGCCGGCACCGCCCAGGTGGTCGGCCTGACCGGAGCGCCCGGCGTCGGCAAATCCACGACGACGAACGAGCTGGTCCGAGCGCTGCGCGCGGCCGGCCACCGGGTCGGCGTGCTGGCGGTCGACCCGTCCAGCCCGTTCACCGGCGGCGCCATCCTGGGCGACCGGATCAGGATGCAGGAGCATACGACCGACCGCGGTGTCTACATCCGGTCGATGTCCAGCCGCGGACAGCTCGGCGGGCTGGCCGCGGCCACCCCGCAGGCGGTCCGGGTGCTAGAGGGCGCGGGCTGCGACGTGATCCTGGTCGAGACGGTCGGGGTGGGCCAGGCCGAGGTGGAGGTCGCCGCGCTGGCCGATACGACGCTGGTGCTGCTCGCGCCGGGGATGGGCGACGCGATCCAGGCGGTCAAGGCGGGTGTGCTGGAGATCGCGGACATCTTCGTGATCAACAAGGCGGACCGGCCGGGTGCGGACAACACGTACCGCGACATTCAGGGGATGCTGTCGCTCGGCGAGCGGGCGGCCGGGGACTGGCGGCCGCAGGTGCTGCGGGCCACGGCGGTCACGGGCGAGGGTATCGACGAGATGGTGGCGGCGATCGAGAAGCATCGCGGCTGGCTGGCGCGGACCGGTGAGCTGCGCCGGAGCCGGGAGCGACGGGCGGCCGGCGAGGTCGAGGCGATCGCGCTCGGCACGCTGCGGGCCCGGATCGGCGACCTGCTTGACGGCACCGCGCTGACCGACCTCGCCGTCCGGGTCGCCGGCGGCGAGCTCGACCCGTACGCGGCGGCCGCCGAACTCGTCGCCGGTCTCTAGTCGGCCGGCCACGCCAGCGTGCCGTCGGCCAGATCCCGGATCAGAGCGGTCGCCCAGGCCGTCTTCACGCGCAACATCGCGGCCTGCATCCCGCGGAAACAGGCCGAAACGGCACCCGATTCGTCACCGTCCGTCCGAACCTGAACGCCGTTGGTGATCGATGCTAAGTTGCCCACCGGGACGGGGGTTTACCAGTGGGTTCCGCTGGTAACCTTTGCGCCCTCTGGCCGGGAGGATCGCACGATGCGTACGAAGATGGTCGCCCTGTCCGTGGTCGGTCTGCTGGCCGCGGCCTCGCTGGTCGCCTGCACCACAGGCGGGGGCAGCTCCGGCGGCGGCAAGGGCAGCTCCGGCGGCGGCATCAAGGTCACCGGCAACGGCCCGGGCATGATCGGCGTGATCCTGCCAGACACGAAGTCCTCGCAGCGCTGGGGCACGGACGACCCGAAATTCCTCAAGGCGGCGTTCGCCGCGGCGAACGTCCCGGCCGAGATCAAGAACGCGCAGGGCGACAAAGCGCAGTTCGCGGCGTTCGCGGACTCGATGATCGCCAGCGGGGTCAAGGTTCTGATGATCGTCAACCTGGACTCGGCCTCCGGCAAAGCAGTCATCGACAAGGCCAAGGCCGCCGGCATCCCGACGATCGACTACGACCGGCTGACCCTCAACGGCGGCGCGAACTACTACGTCAGCTTCGACAACAACGAGGTCGGCCGGCTGCAGGGCCGCGGTCTCAAGGCCTGCCTCGCTGCGAAGGGCGCGAAGGATCCGCTGGTCGCCGATCTGAACGGCTCGCCGACGGACAACAATGCGAGCCAGTTCAAGGATGGCTACGAGGAGATCCTGCAGCCCATGTACGACGACGCGCTCTATCGCAAGGGCCCGGACCAGAGCGTCGACGACTGGAACGACGCCGAGGCCAGGATCATTTTCGACCAGATGATGACCCAGTACAGCAACAAGATCGATGGCGTGGTGGCGGCGAACGACGGACTGGCCAACGCAGCGATCGGCGTCCTGAAGAAGTACCGGCTGAACGGTAAGATCCCGGTCACCGGCCAGGACGCCACCGTGCAGGGTCTGCAGAACATCCTGGCCGGCGACCAGTGCATGACCGTCTACAAGCCGATCAAGGACGAGGTCGAGGAAGCGGCCACCCTGGCGATCCAGCTGTTCAAGGGCCAGAAGGTCGACGTCGGGTCGGGCCAGCAGATCAAGGACCCCGAATCCGGTGCCTACGTCCCGGCCAAGTTGCTCACCCCGCGACTGATCACCAAGGTCAACGTCATCGACGTGATCAGGGACGGTTTCGCCGACCGTAAGGACGTCTGCGCCGGCGAGTACGCGAATTACTGCACCGCCGCCGGAATCTGACCCGCCGGAATCTGACCTGCCGGAATCTGACCTGTCTTGCGGCAGGGACCTTAGGATTCGTTCAGGCGTGTCGCCTAGGATGACGGCATGGACGCAGCCGACATCGCCGCTGGCCGGGAGCGCTGGCAGAAGCGGTACGACGCCAGCCGCAAGCGGGACGCCGACTTCAGCACACTCTCCGGCAGCACCGTCGACCCGGTGTACGGCCCCCCGGGCGCCTACCCGGACTTCGAACGGATCGGCTGGCCCGGTGAGTTCCCGTACACCCGGGGGCTGTATCCGACCGGATACCGTGGGCGGACCTGGACCATCCGGCAGTTCGCCGGGTTCGGCAACGCGCAGCAGACCAACGAGCGCTACAAGATGATCCTCGCCGCCGGCGGTGGCGGGTTGAGCGTCGCGTTCGACATGCCGACGCTGATGGGCCGCGATTCCGACGACACGCAGGCGCTCGGCGAGGTCGGGCACTGCGGGGTCGCGATCGACTCGGCGGCGGATATGGAGCTGCTCTTCCGCGACATCGACCTCACCACGACGACCACGAGCATGACGATCTCCGGCCCGGCCGTGCCGATCTTCTGCATGTACCTGGTCGCCGCGGAACGCCAGGGCGGCGACATCAGCAGCCTCGACGGCACCCTGCAGACCGACATCTTCAAGGAATACATCGCGCAGAAGGAATGGCTTTTCGCCCCCGAGCCACACCTGCGGCTGATCGGCGACCTGATGGTCTACTGTGCCGCCGAGATCCCGAAATACAAGCCACTCAGCGTTTCCGGCTATCACATCCGGGAGGCCGGTTCGACGGCCGCGCAGGAGCTGGCGTACACGCTGGCGGACGGGTTCGGCTATGTCGAGCTGGGACTGTCCCGGGGGCTCGACGTGAACACGTTCGCCCCCGGGCTGAGTTTCTTCTTCGACGCGCACGTCGACTTCTTCGAGGAAATCGCCAAATTCCGCGCCGCCCGGCGTATCTGGGCCCGCCATCTGCGCGACGACTACGGCGCGACCAGCGAGAAGGCGCTCTGGCTTAAATTCCACACCCAGACCGCCGGGGTCTCGCTGACCGCCCAGCAGCCGGTCAACAACGTCGTGCGTACGGCCGTCGAAGCGCTCTCCGCCATTCTCGGCGGCACCAATTCCCTGCACACCAACGCGCTTGACGAAACGCTCGCACTGCCCACCGACGAGTCGGCCGAGATTGCCCTGCGCACCCAGCAGGTGCTGATGGAGGAAACCGGCGTCATCAACGTCGCCGATCCGCTCGGCGGCTCCTGGTATCTGGAGGCGCTGACCGACCGGATCGAGGCCGAAGCGGAGGAGATCTTCGCCCGGATCCGCGATCTGGGCCACGACGGCAGCATGACCGCCGGCATTCTGCGCGGCATCGAGGACGGCTGGTTCACCTCGCATATCGCCGAGGCCGCCTTCGTCTATCAGCAGGCCCTGGAAAAGGGCGACAAGAAGATCGTCGGCGTCAACGCGCACACCGGCACCGTCGCCACAGAGCTGGAAATCCTGCGCGTCTCCCACGAGGTCGAGGTGGTGCAGCGGCGCGAGCTGGCCGCTCGCAAGACCAACCGCGATCCGGTACGCCTGGCCGAAGCCCTCAACCGCATGATCGCGGCCGCCCGGTCTGCCGAGAACATGATCCCGTCCATGCTCGACGCGGCGCGAGCCGAGGCGACACTCGGCGAGATCTGTGACGCGCTGCGTGCCGAATGGGGTGTGTACCGTGAGCCTGCGCGCTTCTAGGGCATCAGGCCGTTCAGCAGCGGTGGAGCCAGGCGCCAACCAGCTCAAGCGCGTGCGAGACTAGGTAACCATGAGCGACCCACGGACAACTCCGTCGATCTTCACCCGCGGCGCGGTCGACCTCAGCGCGCTGCGTGCCCCGAGCCCGGCCCCGACCCGTCCCGCCGGTGAGCCGGCCGCGCCGGTCTCCCCAGCCGGCGGGTTCCCCGGCGATGGCACGCCGTCAACCGTCATCGAGGTGACCGAAGCCAACTTCCAGACCACCGTCCTGGACAAGTCGATGACCACCCCGGTCATCCTCGACTTCTGGGCCGAGTGGTGCGAACCGTGTAAGCAACTCTCGCCGGTGCTGGAGAAGCTCGTCGTCGCGGGCAATGGCAGCTGGGTCCTCGGCAAGATCGACATCGACAGCAACCCGCGCCTGGCCCAGGCGCTGCGCGTCCAGAGCATCCCGATGGTGATCGCGGTGGTCGGCGGTCAGCTGGTCGAGGGCTTCACCGGCGTCCGGCCCGAGTCCCAGGTCCGGCAGTACGTCGACGCGGTGCTCAAGGCGGGCGGCGTCACCGTGGTCGAACCGGAGAATCCCCGGCTCGCCGCCGCCGACGACGCCCTGATGACCGGCGACCTGGAAGCGGCGGAATCGGCGTACCGGAAGATCCTGGCCGACTCGCCCGCGGACGCCGTGGCCGAGTCCGGCCTCGCCCAGGTCGAGCTGTATCGCCGGGTCAAGGGCGTGGACGCGGGCGCGGTGCTGGCCAAGGCCGCCGCCGACCCGGACGATCTCGAAGCCCAGCAGCTCGCCGCCGACATCGAAGTCCTCAGTGGACAAGCGCCGGAGGCCTACGAGCGGCTCATCGCCGCGGTCAAGCGGACCAGCGGCGACGAACGGGACACGGTCCGCAAACGGCTGCTGTCGCTGTTCAGCGTGGCCGGCCCGGAGGATCCCGCGGTGGCGAGCGCCCGACGCGCCCTCGCCCGAGCCCTCTTCTAGGAACAGGTCACCGACGGGGGAGTTCCATGCGCCGCATCGCCATCCTGGACGCACCGTCCAACCTCGGTCTGCGCCCGCCGACCGAGACCTCGGTGCCCGGGTGTGCCAAGGCGCCTGGAGCCCTGCGCGACCACGGGCTGATCACCCGGCTCGCCGCCCGCGACGCCGGCTGCCTCACCCCGCCCCGGTACGACCCGGGCGACTGGCGGCCTGGCGACGGGGTCTGCCACGCGGCCGAGATCGCCGCCTATTCACGCAAGCTCGCCGACCGGATCGGCGCGATCATCGACCTCGGCGATTTCCCGGTCGTCCTGGGCGGGGACTGCTCCATTCTGCTCGGCTCCGGCCTGGCGATGCACCGCCTCGGCGAGTCCGTCGGCGGCCGGATCGGACTGGTTTTCGTCGACGGGCACTCCGACTTCCGGCACCCCGGTAACGCGTCCTACGTCGGCGCGGCCGCCGGGGAGGATTTGGCGCTGGCCACCGGACGGGGGCAGAGTGACCTGGCCGCGATCGAGGGCCGCCGGCCGTACTTCCGCGACATCGACGTGGTCGTGCTGGGCATCCGGGCCCAGGACGAGTACCGCCTCGATCTGCAGGCCGCGGGCGTGGTCACCCGCCCGGTACCGACGTTGCGGGTCGAGGGCGCGGCCCGTAGCGCCCAGTGGGCCCGCGACCAGTTGGTCGACTGCGCCGGCTTCTGGGTACACCTCGACATGGACGTGCTCGACCCGGCCGTGATGCCGGCCGTGGACGCGCCGGAGCCGGGTGGCATCGCCTTCCCCGAGCTGGAGCTGCTGCTGGCCGGGCTGGTCGACACCCCGCACTGCCTGGGCGTCGAGATCACCGTCTTCGATCCCGACTACGACCCCGACGGCTCGTACGCCGAGGAGATCACCTCGGCGCTGGTCTCGGGCCTGACCCCGGTCCGGCACGCCGACCCGCGACCGGACCTGGTCGCCGCCCGCGAAGACCTGTCCGGTGCCGCGGCGAGCAAGGCGCCGGCCGGCCTGGACCCGGAGCCGGCCGGCCTGGACCCGGAGCAGGCCGGCCCGGAGCCGGAGCCGCCGCCGGCGCAGGCGGACTGGCTGGCACCGGCACAGTCGCGCGCCGACGAGCAGGATGCTGTGCTGACCGGCAGCGGTGCGGATGCTGTGCTGACCGGGAGTGCTGAGTCGGCGCTCGGGGAGCACGACCTCCGGCCGCTCGGACAGGCACCGCTGCTCGACTCCGAGCCGTTGCCGGCCACCCGCCCCGGAATGCTGCGCCCCCGTCCGACCGAAAG
>JAVHVY010000151.1:0-3602 GCA_032160305.1 Actinoplanes sp. | reverse complement strand
ACACCTGCGTGTCACCGCCGACCAGGACGGTCATCGGTGAGGATGCCGACAAGCCGACCATCCACAGCGCTCCGGTGCCCATCGACCGGCGGGCCAGCGAGCCTAACGTCGTCATCTGTCTCTGGGCCTTCCATGAGCGAATCTGGGCAGGGTGAGCCGCACCGGGGACGCCCGGTGTGGGGTTGGTTGATGGGCGAACGCTGTGCGGCGGGTCAGCCGGGGTGGCCGTATGCCGCCGGTTTGGTGGGAGTCAGGAGAGGACGCCGAACTCGCCGAGGCGGTCGAGGCATTCGCTGGCGTGGCTGCGTGTCATGCGCTTCTTGGCGGCCTCGGCCGGGTCTTCGGTGGCCGCGCCGTACTGCCACCAGGTGTGGCCGGTCCGCCGGTCGGTGACCAGGAAGCGGTCTTTGACGGCGGGGCCTCGGGCGATCAGGGTGACCGTGTACGGCTGGGCGACCACCGAGTGGATCATGCTGTGGTGCAACGTGTAGGTGTCGCCCGGCTGCTCTGTGCGGACGAGTCTCGGGGTGAGGGCCGCGGGGTCGATGGTGTCGCCGATGGTCTCGTCGGTGCCGTAGAGCGTGTGGGCGTAACCGCCCGCCAGGATGCGGCTGGCGTACGTCCACCGATGGTTGTGCGGGCGGTCGAAGTAGCCGGGCAGGAAGACGTGCAGGCGTAGCCGCCACCCGCTGGGGTCGTCGTGCAGGACGATCTTGTCGAGGATGTCGTAGTGCTCGCACAAGGCGAGCAGGCGCGGGTCGTCCAGCGCCGCGTGGGCGAGTTCGCGCAGGCGAGGGCGGTTGTTGTCGAGGTCGGTGAGCAGTTTGTCGGTGGCCGAGGTGACGGCCGTGAGGTTGTTCCAGTCGAGTGGGCCGAGCTGAGGGGTTTGGGTGTAGAGCACGGCGGGCTCCATTCACGAGGTCGCGAGGGCGGCGGGTAGGTGGTGCGGCACCGTTGCGGTCGGCCCGGCGCAGTAGGCGGACCCGGCGCTGCAAGCGGCGCGCAGGGCCGCGTCGATCGGTTGCCCGGTGAGCAGCGCGTGGGCGTAGCCTGCGGAAAAGGCCGCGCCCGCGCCATGAGTGTGGGCCACCACCACCGGAGGGGCGGCTTCTCGGACGATCCCGGCTTTGGTGCGGGCGACCGCGCCGAGCCGTCCGATCGTGACGAGCGCCGCGTCGGGCCGCAGCTGGGCGTACAGCGTGTTGGCCACCGTGGCGGCGGTGGCAGAGTCGGGCTCATCGATGCTGGTCTGTACGGCCGCGATGCGCTGTCCGTGGGTCGCCGCGACGATCGCTTCGTCCACGGTGTCACCGCCCAGGTTGAGCAGGAGCGGTGTGTCTCCGGCGGCTTGGATCGCTCGTACTGCGGCCCGGGTGAGGACCCGGTAGCAGTCGATATAGATCAGCCGCGTGTGGCCGAGTAGATGCAGGTTGGCGGCTTCGAGCTGTTCGGGTGCGTGTGCCAGTGCGGCCAGCCAGGTCCGGGTTCCGCTGTCGTCGATGATCACGGTGAGCTGGGGTGTGATCGTGTCCTGCAGAGTGGTGATGGCGTGCTCGACACCGATGCTATCGAGGGCTTCCAACAGCTTGTGGCCGACCGGGTCGGGGCCGACGGAGTTGGCGACCAGCCCGGTCCGCAGGCCCAGCCTCGCCGCCGTGACCGCCGTGAGCGGGCCGTCCGCGCCGATCGACGCGCCGATGTGGTCGATGACCGCCCCACCGTTCGCGGGCGGGTACGCCCCAACTCGCAGCAGCTGGGTGTCAGCGAGGTAGGAGACACAAACCAGGTCGAGCGTCCGGTCGGGGGTCACGGCGCACCCCGCCAGCCACATTCCGAGTACGTCTCGCCCTTGCGGTACCCGTTCAGCGCCTGGGCTGCGTACGGGATCATCTGGTCGGGCAGGTCAGTGATCGGGAACCACTGCCAGCCAGCGCACTTGTCCGGTTCGGTGTTTGTGGGCTCGCCGGTCCACCGGGTGACCTCGAAGAAGACCGCCATCCGCGCAGACTCGGTGTAGTGGTGGACGAGGTGCGTGAACCGCGCGTCGGCCGGGTCGATGAGAACGCCGATCTCTTCCTCGGCCTCGCGGGCCAAGGTTTCGGTGGCGGACTCGCCGTCCTCGCCGTGGCCGGCGGGCACGTGCCAGCAGCCGTCCGCGAAGCCGGTGTTCTGGCGCTGCCCGAGGAGGATCTCGTCGCCGCGCCGCAGGATCAGATGGGCGTCGACCTGGGCGCGCTGTCGTTGCGTCATGCCGGTGGCTCCTTCGGTCTCGTGTCGGGCTTGCTCAGGCGTCCGCAGCGGTCGGCACGTCGGCCTTCCAGAGCCGGCAGACGGGAACGATGTCCGGCTCGACCGAGCAGGAGGCGCCGCCCATGACCAGTTCCTCGGCTGGGCAGCCACCCGCGCAGCCCGCGGGCTCCTTGCAGCCGCCGCAGCTGGCCTTGCCGATGACCTGGGTGAACAGGTCGAACTCGTTGGTGTTCTTGTTGAGCACCACCTGGCCGTCGACCATGTTCGCGAAGTGCAGGTCGGTGTCGAACAGGTACGAACACACGTAGGCGCGGCCGTCGGGGAAGATCGAAATCCGGTCGAGTGTTCGGCCGATGCAGCCTCGATACCCCTGCGCGGCGTAGTGGCCGATCCGGTCCCGGCGCGCATAGGTGGGCTGGTACCAGACCCGGGTCCGGTGTTGTGGCGCGATCTGTTCGAGGCGCTCGTAGAAGGTGATCCACTCGCCGGGCGGCATCGCCCACTCTGCTGCGCCGTGGCCGGAGCCGATCACGCTGAACACGTGGAACTTCACCAGCGAGACGCCGAGATGGTCGGCGATGTCGAGCAGCCGCAGGCTGTCACCGGCGTTCATCCGGTTGACCGTGCAGATGATCCGGGTGTCGAAGCCCCGCTGGACCAGCTCGGTGATGTTGGCGACCGCTTGGTCGAAGGTCCCGGCACCGCGAACGCGATCGTGGCTCTGTGCTGATCCGCCGTCGAGGCTGATCTGCACGTACGCGAAGTCGGCGGGGTTCATCTGGCGGAACTTGCGGATGGCAGGCTCAAGTCCGTTGCTCGTGGTGATCACGTGCTCGTAGCCCAGCTCGTTGGCGTACTGGATGACGCGGACGTAGTCGGGGTGCAGGGTGGGCTCGCCGCCGAGGATCGTGAGTTTCGACCCGCCCATCAGCCGCCACGTCCGCAGGGTGTCGGCGATCTGCTCGAACGGCATCTTCAACGCCCGGTCCAGGCGTTCGCCCATATAGCAGTGCTCGCAGCGCAGCTGGCAGCGTTCCGTGATGTAGAGGTACACGTTGCGGAACCGGCCGTACGGGACCTTGTCGATGCGGTCGGGGGTCGCCGATGAGGCGGCGGCCGGAAGTCGGGCGTGTCCGTACCGGTCCTGACGTGACCGGTCCTGACAAGCACGCACGGTCGGCGTGGGCAGGTTAGTGGTGGTCACGACGACGCTCCTTGCGACGCGGTCGCGCAGGCGGACACGAACGACTCCGCGACCGTGTCGGGCACCCCGGACGCGTCAACAATGACGTAGCGCACGCCAGCGGCCAGGGCTGTCGCCCGGATGATCGGCCGGTTACAGCGGTACCGGG
>JAVHVY010000131.1:0-3990 GCA_032160305.1 Actinoplanes sp. | reverse complement strand
CTTCGCGGTTCCGGTTCCTTCGCGTGCCTTTCCCTTCGCGGTTCCGGTTCCTTCGCGTGCCTTCCCTTCGCGGTTCCGGTTCCTTCGCGTGCCTTCCCTTCGCGGTTCCGGTTCCTTCGCGTGCCTTTCCCTTCGCGGTTCCGGTTCCTTCGCGTGCCTTCCCTTCGCGGTTCCGGTTCCTTCGCGTGCCTTTCCCTTCGCGGTTCCGGTCCCTTCGCGTGCCGGTCCCTTCGCGTGCCGGTCATCTGGCGGCGCCGATGACGAGCTGTCCGAGCGCGATCCCGCCGTCGTTGGGCGGCAGCAGCCGGGGCCGCAGCACGGTGAAACCCCGTTCACCCAGCGCCTGCTCGGCAGCGTGGAGCAGCAGTGTGTTCTGGAAGACGCCGCCGCCGAGGGCGACGACGTCGAGACCGGTCTCGACGCGGCACGCGGCGGCGAGATCCACGATCAGGACGGTCACCGCGTCGTGGAAGCGGGCCGCCACCACCGCGGCGGGCACGCCGGCGAGCACATCGGTGACGACGGCGCGGATCACCGGGCCGGGGTCCGCCGGCGGCCCGAAGCGGTAGCCGCCCCGGACCGGGTCGGCCGCGCGGGCCAGCCCTTCGAGCAGCATCGCCGCCTCGGCCTCGTAGTCGACCGTCTGGCGCACCCCGGCCAGCGCGGCGACCGCGTCGAAGAGCCGGCCCATGCTTGAGGTGGGCACGCAGCCCAGGCCGGTGCGCAGCTGGTGGGTCAGGGTGTCGCGTTCGACGGCGGGGCAGGCCCGGACGGGCGCGAGCCGGTCGTCCCAGCCCAGGCCGGCCGCGTGCAGATGCGCCAGAGCCATCCGGTACGGCCGCAGCACGCTCGCGTCCCCGCCGGCGAGCGGCACGTACCCGAGGTGCGCGGCCCGCCGGTACGCCTTGTACCCGGCGACCAGCACCTCCCCGCCCCAGACCGCCCCGTCCGGCCCGTACCCGGTGCCGTCGAAGGCCACTCCGATCACTTGCTCGTCGGCGCCGAGGCCGTGCTCGGCCAGCACCGACGCGATGTGCGCGTGGTGGTGCTGCACGAGTCGTACCGGCCGGCCGGCGGCGTGCGCCCGGGCCCAGCCGGTGGAGTGGTATCCGGGGTGCAGGTCGGCGACGAGCACCTCGGGGCGTACTCCGGTCAGCTCCTCGAGGTGGCCTTCGGTGCGGGTGAGGGCGTCGAGGCTGCGTACGTCGTCCAGGTCGCCGATGTGCTGGCTGAGCCAGGCGTAGCCGCCGCTGCCGACGGCGCAGGTGTTCTTCAGGTCGGCCCCGGCCGCCAGCGCGGGCACGATCTCGAAGGGCAGCGCGACCGGCAGCGGCGCGTGCCCCCGGGAGCGCCGGATCGGCAGCTCCGAGCCGCCGACCGGCCGGCTGACCGAGTCGTCGCAGGGCACCTGGATACCGCGGTCGTGCCGCAGCCAGGCGTCGGCCAGCCCGGCCAGCCGGGTCAGCGCCTCGTCGTCGCCGGTCACGATCGCCTCGCCGGCCAGGTTGCCGGAGGTCATCACGAGCGCGTCCGGCCCGGCCGGATCGCCGTCCAGCCCGAAGAGCAGCGTGTGCACCGGCGTGTACGGCAACATGATCCCCAGGTCCGGGCTGTCCGGCGCGACGGCCGGGGCGAGCCGGCCCGCCCGCGGCAGCAGCAGGATCGGCCGGCGGGGACCGCTGAGCAGCCGCTCCTCGTCCGCGGTCAGAGTCACCAGCGACCGGGCGACGGCCAGGTCGGCCACCATCACCGCGAACGGCTTGCCGCCGCGCTGCTTGCGCCGCCGCAACTCCGCGACCGCCGAGCCGTTGCGGGCGTCGCAGGCCAGGTGGTAGCCGCCGAGCCCCTTCACCGCGACGATCCGCCCGGCGGCGAGCAACTCCCGGGCCGCCGCCAGCGGCTCGGCCGCGCGGCTCCCGTCGGCCCGCCGCAGGGAAAGCCTCGGCCCGCAGTCCGGGCAGGCGATCGGCTGGGCGTGGAAACGCCGGTCGCCGGGGTCGTCGTACTCGGCCCGGCAGGCGGCGCACATCGCGAAACCGGCCATCGTGGTCGACACCCGGTCGTACGGCAGGGCGGTGATGATCGTGAACCGGGGCCCGCAGTTGGTGCAGGTGATGAACGGGTGCCGGTAGCGCCGGCCGGTCGGGTCGCGCAGCTCGCGCAGGCAGTCGTCGCAGGTGGCGACGTCGGGGGAGGCCAGGGTCCGGGCCGGCCCGGACGGCTCGGAGGCGCCGATGGTGAAGCCGGTGCCGCCCTCGACCGGCAGTTCCGTCTCGTCGACGTGGGTCACCATCGCCAGCGGCGGCGCGTCGGACGTCAGCCGCCGGGCGTACTCCGCGACCGTCTCCGGGTCGCCCTCGACCTCGATCAGCACCCCGGAGCCGGTGTTGACGACCGACCCGGCCAGCGCCAGCGCGGCCGCGGTGACGTAGGCGAACGGCCGGAAGCCCACACCCTGCACCAGCCCGGAGACGGTGAACCGGCGCCGGACCCGGGTGTCGCGGGCCCGGCCCAGCATCTCCAGCCCGGACATCGCCGCCCCGGCCGCGGTCGCGTCGATGACTTCGAGGGCGAATCCCATGTGGATCAGCACCCACGCGCCGGGCACCGGTGGGGCGTCGAGCATCCCGACGTTGACCTGCCGCTGCGCGCCGACCACGTCGACCAGGGCAAGCTGGCCGGCGTTGCCGGGCACGAGCTGGACGACCCGGCCCGGGATGCCGAGGCACATGGTCAGTCCCTCCCGTTCAGGCTCGACACCAGCTCGCGGACCGCGTCCATCGCCACCGGGACGGCCGCCGCGACGGGCCCGCTCAGCCCGATCTCCTCGTCGACCCGGGCGACCCGGCAGCCGACCAGGTAGGTCGCGGGCAGCGTGCCGCCGAGCCGGGCGACCCCGGCCAACATCGCCGCCGGATCCATCCCGTGCCCGTCGAAGTCGCCGCCGCCGCCCGGATTGCCGTCGCCTGGATTGCCGTCGCCTGGATTGCCGGCGGTCACCCGCAGCACCACGACCTGTCCCGGCGCGTCCCGGCCCGGCAGCGCGTCGACCAGCACCAGCGCGTCGTAGCCGGTGAGCAGGTCGTAGGCCAGGTGCATCCCCCGGATGCCGTAATCGACCACCGTCACCCCGCCCGGCAGCGGCGGCTGCTGCTCAGCGAGCCGGCGTACGACCTCCGGGCCGAAGCCGTCGTCGCCGAGGAAGAGGTTGCCGACCCCGGCGACCAGCACCCGGCCGGTCACATCGAACGCATCTTCAGGTACCGGCGGATGTCGGGCAGGGATTTCACCAGCACGACGGCACCGAGCACGGCGAGGGCCATGGTCAGGGCCGAGGCGAGGGCTCCGATGATCTTCACGGGGGGTTCTCCTCATCAGGCGGGAGCGCTTCGAGCTCGTCGGGGGCGAAGTAGAGGTAGCGGCCGTACCAGTCGTGCAGGTCGGCGGCGGGATCGTCGCGGAGCACCACGGCCACGTGGGTGCCGCCGTCGACGTCGCCGAGCACGGCGGTGACCCGGGCGATCCGGTCGGCGAAGAACAGATCCTGCGCGTCGGCCCGGCGTGCCGGGTGCACCCGGACCAGGCTGCCCCGGGCGACGCGGATCCCGCCGATCAACACGGCGTCGGCGCCGGGCGCGGCTTGCGCGTCGGCCGCCGGATCCCACCACGGCAGGTCCGTGTCGGTGTCGGGTCGGGTTCCGGGTGACCAACGCAGGTCCGTGTCGGTGTCGGGTCGGGTTGCGGGTGACCATGGCGGGTCTACGCCGGTGTCGCGTCGGGTCCCGTGCAGCTGCTGCAGATCGGCGGCGGACATGGCGTCGCACCGGTCGACGATCGCCGCGGCCCGCGGATCGGTGGCGCGTGCCTCGGCCTTCTCCGCCTCGGTCATCGTCAGCACCCGCAGGCTGAGGATCTCGTCGATCTCCGTCGAGTCGAAGAGGGCCCCTGGGCTCTGCTCGGCGACCTGCGGGTGGTCGTACAGAATGATCG
>JAVHVY010000127.1:0-10428 GCA_032160305.1 Actinoplanes sp. | reverse complement strand
CCCGCCCGCACCGAACCACCGCCGCGTGGCGGCGCCCGGCCCCGCCCCGCCCGGCCCGGCCGGGCCGGGCGGGGCGGGGCCGGGCGCCGCCACGCGGCGGTGGTTCGGTGCGGGCGGGGCGGTGCTGGCCCGGCTGGGCCTGCTGGGGTTGCTGGGCCTGCTGGGGTTGGTCGCCGCGTGTGGGGCCGAGGACCGGACTGGTGGCGGCCCGGCGGCTGCCGCGACCACCCGGTCACCCTTCGCCGGGTGCACTGCGCTCGGGTCGGCGCCGCCGTCCGCTCCGGCCACCGTCACCGCGAAGACCGCGAGCACGCTGCCCGACCTTGAGCTGCCCTGCTTCACCGGCGGGGCGGCGATGAGGCTGAACCAGCTGCACGGGCCCGCGGTGGTCAATCTGTGGGCCTCGTGGTGCGGGCCCTGCCGCACGGAACTGCCCGCGATGCAGCAACTCGCCGACCAGGCCGCCGGCCGGCTGACCGTCCTGGGGGTGAACACGGGCGACGACCGGGAGGCGGCCGCCTCCTTCGGCGCCGACCACCGGGTGACGCTGCCGACCCTCTACGACCAGGACAAGCAGCTCGTCCGTAAGCTCGGGTATGCGAGCCTGCCGGTGACGATCTTCGTCAACGAGGCCGGCCGCTGGCACGTCGACCCGTTACCGCTTGACGAGGGCACGCTGGACTCCGCCGTCCAGACCTGGACCGGTGTGACGGTGACGCCGTGATCGAGCGCCCCGCCGGGCTCCCTGATTGGTGGGAGCCGCTGCTGACGAGAGTCGCCGCCAGCCGTACCGAAGATTTCACGCTTTTGAAGCCACCCAGCTCGGGCGGCCGGGAGAGTGCCGTGCTGATCCTGCTGGGGGAGCACGCGCCGGGCGAGCCCGACCTGCTCGTGCTGCAACGCGCGGCGACCATGCGCAACCATGCCGGCCAGCCCGCGTTCCCGGGCGGCGCCGCCGACGCGCAAGACCAGGACGCGGCGGCCACCGCCGTGCGCGAGGCGCACGAGGAGGTCGGCCTCGACCCGGCCAGCGCGACGGTCCTGACCGCGCTGCCGCAGCTCTACATCCCGGTCAGCTCGTTCGTCGTGTCGCCGGTGCTGGCCTGGTGGCACGCGCCGCACCCGGTGCATCCCCGGCAGCCGGCCGAGGTCGCGCACGTGGCCCGGGTGCCGGTCGCCCACCTGGTCGACCCGCAGAACAGGGTGCGGGTCCGCCATCCCAGCGGCTGGGTCGGCCCGGCGTTCGTGGTCGCCGGCATGGTCATCTGGGGTTTCACCGCCGGGGTCATCTCGGCGCTGCTCGACATGGCCGGATGGACCCGGCCGTGGCAGCCCGGGCGGCTGATCGAACTGCCCGGCTCGCCGGCGCCGGCCAGCCCTACCGGCGGCCCCGACGAGGTGCTCTCATGAGGTTGTGGCCCGTCACTTCTAGGCTGAGCAGGTGCACGTGGTCGATGGAATCCTGATTCTGGCGATGCTGCTGTTTGCGATCAGCGGCTATCGACAGGGTTTCGTCATAGGCGCGCTGTCCTTCGGCGGCTTCTTCAGCGGTGTGCTGATCGGGCTGCAGATCGGGCCGCTGCTCGCCAACCAGTTCACCAGCGGCCTGACCCGGATGATCGTGTCGCTGGTGACGATCTTCGCGCTGGCCATCCTGGGGCAGACGCTGGCCGGCTGGTTCGGCACCCGGCTGCGCCGGGCGATCGCCAGCCCACCGCTGCAACGCCTGGACGATGCGGGCGGCGCGATCGTGTCGCTGGTCGCGGTGCTGCTGGTGGCGTGGCTGCTGGCCGTGCCGCTGGGCTCGTCGTCGCTGCCCTGGCTCAACCGCGAGGTACGCAGCAGTGCGATCCTCGGTGGGATCAACGAGCTGATGCCCGAGCGGGCCCAGGCGTTGTCGGCCGGGCTGCGGCAGAGCCTGGACACGAACGGTTTCCCGGACGTCTTCGGCGGCCTGGGCCGCACCGACGCGACCGAGGTGGCGGCACCCGACCCGGCACTGGCCGGCTCGCAGGTGGTGGCGAATGCGAAACGTTCGGTGATCAAGGTGCTGGGTACGGCGCCGAGCTGCTCCCGGCGGATCGAGGGCTCCGGCTTCGTCTACGCCTCGGAGCGCGTGATGACGAACGCGCACGTGGTGGCCGGCACCCGCGACGTACAGGTGGACACGGTCCGCGGTCGGCTGGACGCGCACGTGGTCGTCTACGACCCCCAACGCGACCTGGCCGTCCTGTACGTGCCTGGCCTGACCGCGCCGGTGCTGCCGTTCGTGGACAAATCCTCGGGCACCGGTTCCAATGCGATCGTGCTGGGCTATCCGCTGGACGGGCCGTACAACGCCCAGTCGGCCCGGGTCCGTGAGGTCAGCCGGATCACCGGCCCGGACATCTACGACTCCGTTAACGTGACCCGGGAGATCTACACGATCCGGGCGCTGGTCCGCAGTGGAAACTCGGGCGGCCCGCTGGTGTCGCCGGCCGGCAAGGTGCTGGGCGTGATCTTCGCGGCGGCCGCGGACGACCGGACCACCGGCTTCGCCCTGACCGCGAACGAAGCGGCGGGCACCGCCCAACAGGGTATCCAGCGCACCGAGGGGGTCCGCACCGGCGACTGCGCCTGAGCGCCGGGGCCGGCCAGCTACCGCGGGCGCCGAGCTGCCGCCGGGCTGGCGGCGCGACGGGCTGGGCTGGGCTGGGCTGGGCTGGGCTCGGTCAGGCGACGGTGGCGAAGCGCCGGATCGTGACGAGGCCGGCCAGCAGGGAAAGCAGAAAGAGCACTCCAGCGCCCCACCAGCCGCGGTCGGCAACCGAGCCGGGCTCACCGGCCGGGGCGCCCGCGCCGGAGTTCTCGCCCGGTGTCCGGACCCCGACCCTGTCGCCGAGCGTTTTCGTGTTCGGCGCCGACAGGGCCTGGCCGGAGGCCGGGGCGTTGCCGAAGCGGGCGATACCCGGATCCGGGGTGGTGTCGAGCGGATTGGTGACCACCGACGGCACCTGCGCCGTCAGAGCCTTGTCCGGGTCGATCATGCCGTAGCCGTAGACGTTGTCGTGCCCAGCGACCCCCTCGTCCCGGGCCGTCTTGATGATCCGGTTGATCACGTCGGCGGCGGACATCGCCGGCCAGCGGGACCGGATCAACGCTGCCGTCGCGGAGACCATCGGAGCCGCGAAGCTGGTGCCCTGCACCCGCCAGTAGCCGTCCGGCCGAGCGCCGACGATCTGGGCCGCCGGGGCCGTCACGACGGTCTCCGAGCCCGTGATCGAGCCGGACCACAGCCCGTTGCCGTCCTTCGCCATGCCGGCCACCGAGATCACGCCCGGCTCCCGTGCCGGATACCAGACACCCGGCGCGGCCGAGACCCCGGTGTTGCCGGTGCAGGCGACCACGACGACGTCCTTGGCGAACGCATAGTCGAGCGCCGCGGCCAAGGCGGAGCTGCTGCCGTTGCCGCCGAGTGAGAGGTTGATTACACGGGCACCGTGGTCGGCGGCCCAGCGGACCCCTTTCGCCACGATCATCGCGTCGTTGTAGCGGTTGTCCTGGTCGAGCACGCGGACCGGGAGGATCCGGGCCTTCGGGGCGATACCCACCACCCCGGCGGAGTCGTCGCTGCGGCCGGCGATGATGGCCGCGACCGTGGTGCCGTGGCCGACCAGGTCGATGTCGCCGTCGTCCTTCGGATCGACCAGGTCGAGGCCGGGAAGCACCTGGCCGATCAGGTCGGGGTGGCTGGCGTCGACGCCGGAGTCGACCACCGCGACGGTCACGCCGGCACCGTTCGCATACGTCCAGGCGTCGGCTATGCCCAGCGTCTTCAGATGCCATTGCTCGGCTCGCACCGAGTCGCCCGCCCACGGTGCCGGATCCTCGCGGACCGTCGGCGTGGCAGCCTGCACGGGAGTGCCCGAGGCGCCGGCCACGACGAGGCCGGCCAGAGCCACGCCGGCCAGCCGCAGCCCAGAGTGGGTAATCAACGGGCACCGCCGGGGGCGGGGTGCGCCAAGACAGCGTCGCACCGGAAGCGGCGGGACGCGCGTGATCTCGAACTCGAAGCGCTCACAGGTCGGCGTGGCCATTCTGATGACGGGACGGTCGATGCAGGGAGGTTACTCCGAATCGGGCGCTTGTCGTGGGGATCCGTCGATGGATATCGGACCTGTGGTGTGGTCGGCCACCCGAAGTGTCCGTTTGACTCAGAATGGTGGCTGGTGCGCGAGCTGGACGAGGCGCACACCCTCGCGGCGAGTCACCAACCGGCCACGCCCCGGCGGCATGGCGACCGGCCGTAGCGGTCCGATCAGCGCGCCCTCGTCGGCCGGCCCGGACATCACCATGCCGGACGCCGACAGCTCGCGCAGTCGCTGGATCACCGGGTCGTAGAGCGCCCGCCCGGCGCCACCGGCCCGCCGCGTGACGATCAGGTGCAGCCCGATGTCGCGGGCCTGCGGCAGATACTCGAGCAGCGGCTGCAGTGGGTTGATCGGATTCGACGAGACCAGGTCGTAGTCGTCGACCAGGACGAACAGCTCCGGGCCCTGCCACCAGCTGCGCTCGCGCAACTGCTGGGCGGTCACGTCCGGGCCCGGCAGCCGGCGTTCCATGTATCCGGCCACCGACTCCATCAGGTCCTGCGTCTTCGCCGCCTGGATGCCGTAGCCGATCCGGTGCGGCGTCTCCGGCAGATCCATCAGGCTGCGCCGGTAGTCGACCAGGATCAGCCGGGCCTGGTCGGGCCTGAAGCGGGCGGCGATCGAGGTCGCCAGCCCGCGCAGGAACGACGATTTGCCGCATTCCGAGTCGCCGAAAAGCAGGAAGTGCGGGTCGCCGCCGAAATCGATCTCGACCGTCTGCAGATCGGCCTCCGAGATGCCGATCGGCAGCCGCAGGCCGGTGCAGCGGGACAGATCCAGGTCCGCGTACGGAACCAGGCCCGGCAACAACCGCACCCGCGGGGCCGGCGGTCCGGTCCAGGCAGCGGAGATCGCCTTGACCAGCTGGGTCGTATCAGCCGTCCCGGTCAGTTCGGGCCGGGCGGTCAGCAGGTGCAGGCCCTTGTTCTTGTCGAGCGGGTGCTCGACGATGCCCCGGCCCGGCTTCTCGGGCACGGTCATCGCGAAGCGCCTGCTGACACTCGAGTCGGACGGGTCACCGAGCCGCAGCTCCAGCTTGGAGCCGAGCTGGTCGCGCATCGCCGGCCGGAAATCCATCCACCGCGACGCCCCGGCCACCACGTGGATGCCGTACGAGAGGCCGCGGTTGGCGATGTCGGTGAGCACCGGCTCGAGCTCTTCGTAGTCCTTGCGCAGGGTGGCCCATCCGTCCACGATCAGGAACACGTCGCCGAACGGGTCGTCGGAGCCGCCGCTGGCGCTGAGCGCGTTGGCCCGGCGCCGCCGGTACGACTCCATCGTGTCGACGCCCAGGTCGGCGAAGCGCTGCTCGCGCTGGGCCAGCAGGGTCGAGACCTCGCTGACCGTACGCCGGACCCCGGCCGCGTCGAGCCGGCCCGCGACCCCGCCGACGTGCGGCAGCTCGCGCAGCAGACCCAGGCCCCCGCCGCCGAAGTCGAGGCAGTAGACCTGCACCTCGGCCGGGGTGTGGGTGAGGGCGAGCGCGCAGACCAGCGTCCGGATCGCCGTCGACTTGCCGCTCTGCGCGCCGCCGACCACCGCCAGGTGGCCCGCCGCACCGCCCAGCCGCAGCCACAGCAGGTCGCGCAGCTGCTCGCGCGGCTTGTCGATCAGCGCGATCGGCACCCGCAGCGCGCCGTGCAGCTCCGGGTTGGCGACCTGCAGGCCGCGGACCGGGTCGGTGGTGACCGGGCCGAGCAGTTCGTCCAGCGTCGCCGAGTGGTTCAGCGGCGGGAGCCAGACCTGGTGCGCGGGCGGGCCCTGGCCGTTCAGCCGGTGGACGATCACGCCGAGCAGGCTTTCGCCGGCGGGCTGCTCCGCCGGCGTGGGCTGGGCCGCGGTGACCGGCCTGGGCTTGGGTACGAAATGCGTCGAATAGTCGAGCACCTGGGGCGCCTCGCCGGCCGACCCGGCCCCGCCCCCGCGCCCGCCCGCCTTGCGGAAGACCCCGGAGACGTACGCGGCCTTGAACCGGATCAGCGGCTCGGTGCCGAACTTCAGATAGCCGTGGCCCGGCGAGCGCGGCAACTCGTACGCGTCCGGCACGCCCAGCACGGCCCGCGACTCCAGCGCCGAGAAGGTCCGCAGGCCCACCCGGTACGACAGGTGGGTGTCCAGCCCGCGCAGCCGGCCCTCCTCGAGGCGCTGGCTGGCCAGCAGCAGGTGTACGCCGAGCGAACGTCCGAGCCGTCCGATCTGGACGAAGAGATCGATGAAGTCCGGTTTGGCCGACAACAGCTCGGAGAACTCGTCACAGATCACCAGCAGCGACGGCAGCGGGGGCAGCGCGGCGCCACCGGCCCGGGCCTTTTCGTAGTCGCGCAGGCTGGCGTAGGTGCCGGACCGGCGCAGCAGCTCCTGGCGGCGGGTCAGCTCGCCGTCGATCGCGTCGACCATCCGGTCGACCAGCGGCAGCTCGTCCTTCAGGTTGGTGATCACCGCCGCGGTGTGCGGCAGCCGGTCCAACGAGGAGAAGGTGGCGCCGCCCTTGAAGTCGATGAGTACGAAATTGAGCGTCTCCGAGGAGTGCGTCGCGGCCAGGGCCAGGACCAGGGTGCGCAGCAGCTCCGACTTGCCCGAGCCGGTGGCGCCGATCAGCAGGCCGTGCGGGCCCATGCCGTCCTGCGCCGACTCCTTCAGGTCCAGCTCGATCGGGCCGCCGTCGACGCCGATGCCGATCGGCACCCGCAGTTTGTCCCGGTTCGGCCGGGGCAGCCAGCTCTGCGCGACGCTGAACGATTCCGGGTCCGCGATGCCCAGCAGCTCGCCCAGGCCCATCTCGTTGGCCATCGGGGTGTCCGCCGACTTCGACATCGCGGCCAGCCGCAGCGGGGCGAGCCGCCGGGCGATCGCCTCGGCCTGCTCCGCGCCGAGCTGGTCCGGCACGCCCACCTCCGCGGCGTAGTCCATCGCCAGGGTGTGCAGCTCGCGCAACCCGCCCGGCCCCGGGCGCACCTCGAGGACCAGCAGCGAGCGGTCCAGTAGCCGGGGCGGGGTCTCGTCCAGGTCGAGCACGGTGACGCCGTCGATGCCCTCGTCGAGCTGGGTCGCGCCGCGCAGGTCGGCGCCGTCGAGCACGATCACCACGTGCGGGCCGTCCGCGCCGGCCCCGGCCGGGTTGAACCGGTGCCGGCTGCCGATCACGTCCTCGAGCAACTTCTCCAGATCGGGCCCGGAGCTTGCGACCAGGCGCACCTGGCCGACCGCGTCGGTCCGCGACGGGTGCAGGCTGTGCGGGAGCCACTTCGCCCACTCCCACATCGCGCGACGTTCCGGCCCGGCGCAGATCGCGATGATCATGTCGTCGGGCGCGTGGAAGACCGCGAGCTGGATCAGCGCCGCGCGGGTGAGCGCCCGCGCGTCGGCCTCGCCGGCCGGGCCGTGCCCGCGCACGAAAACCCGCGTGAAGCCCCGCAGCGAAACCGCCACCGGCAGATCCGGGACCACCGAGTACGCGTCCAGGAAGCGGCGCAGCGCCCCGGCGGTCATCGGCTCAAGATCCTCCAGCGGGCGGGTCACCGGCGGGATCAGCGGGGTCGCCAGGGTCTGCGGGCCCAAAGCCAGCCGGACCACCCCGAAGTCGGCGTCGGCGGGCCGGCGCTCCCAGACCCGGTAACTGCCCACGGTGGACCACAACTGGCCCGGGTCGGGATGCCGGTAGAGCAGGCCCTCGCGCTGGCGGACGGCGGTGTCGCGGACCCGGCGGCGCAGCCCGGCCAGATGCCGCAGATACTCCCGGCGGGCGGCCATCATCTCCGCCTTCTTCGGCGAGCCGTTGCTGCCGAACGAGGTGGCCAGCATCGCCAGCGACGAGACGCCGAAGAGGCCGCCGATCACGTACGCCAGCGGTCCGGCTCCGCCTGCGCCACCACTGCCGCGCCCCATCATCATCGCCATCGCGACCGAGCCGCCGAGCATCGGCAACGCCATCATCGCCTGCTGCCAGCGGCCGCCAGACGCCTGCGGGATCTCCGGTGGCGCGTCGACGGCCAGTTCACCCGCCGGGATCTCCGGGGCGGGGCGCCGCGCAGACCGCTTGATCACCACCGTGCTCATCTGAAGTCCGCATCCCTTTCTCAGCCACTGGGCCCGGCTCGGCTCCGCCCAACCCGGGCCGCCGCCCGCCGCCCCTGGAGCTCCCCGTGCGCGGCGCCGGTCGGCGGCATCGCGTCGCGCCCATGGTAGGTAAAGTGCCCCTCGTTCCGCAGCCTCGTGACCATCGATGGGAAATAGGGCATGACCATCGGACTTGCCCGCGTCACGATCAGCGCTCCGCAGCGCCGGGTCGACGTCGCGTTGCCCGAGCACGTTCCGCTGGCCGAGCTGCTGCCGGAGGTGCTCAGGCACGCCGGCGAGGGTCTGGCCGACGACGGTGAGCGGCACGGCGGCTGGCTGCTGCGCCGGGTCGACGGGGTGGCGCTGACCACCGCACAGGGCCTGTTCGCGCAGGGTGTCCGCGACGGCGAGGTGCTGCACCTCGTACCGGCCCGCGAGCAGTGGCCCGAGCTGGAGTACGACGACGTGGTCGAGGCCATCGCCGAGGGCGCCCGCCGCCATGGCACGGTCTGGACCCCGGCGACCACCCGGACGGCGACCCTGCTGGGCGGCGGTGTGCTGCTCGCCCTCGGCCTGTTCGCGGTGCTGACGGCGGGGCCGGCCTGGGACGGCGCGGTCTTCGTGGGTCTCGGCACGGCACTGCTGCTCGCGCTCAGCGGCGTGACCGCCTCCCGGGCGTACGGCGACGCCCGCGCCGGGGTGGCTCTCGCCGCCGCGGCGATGCCGTACGCCTTCGCCGGCGGCGCGGTGCTCTTCGCCTTCCCCGCTCCCGAACCGGCCGGAGTGCTGTGGGCGCTGCCCTGGCTGGGCGGCCCGGAGCTGCTCTCCGGCTGCATGGCGCTGCTGCTGGTCGCGGCGCTCGGCGGGGCCGGGGTGGCGGCGGGGCGGCGGATCTTCACAGCTGGCGCGACGGCCGGCCTGCTCGGCGCGCTGGCGGCGGCCGTGAGCGTGCTCACGTCGGCGGCGGGCGCGGCGGCGGTGCTGATCTCGGTCCTGGTCTGCGGGATCGGCGCGCTGCCGTTGCTGGCGATCCGCTTCGGCAAGATGCCGACTCCGTCGGTGACCCTGCCGACCGGTGGCGAAGCCCAGGGCTTCACCAGGGCTCAGGGTTTCACGAGCACTCAGGGCGGCGCCGCACCGGATGTGGCCCGGCAACGGCCCGGGCGGGCGGTCGTCTTCGCGGCGGTGACGCGCACCGAGGCGTTTCTCGCCGGCATGCTGACCGGGCACGCCGTGCTCGCGGCCGGCGCCTTCGTGGTGCTGGCCGTCAGCGGGAGCGTGCCCGCGCAGGCACTGACGGCGGTCTCGGCCGCCTCGTTGCTGCTGCGCTCGCGGCTCTTCGTCACGCTGCGGCAGCGGATTCCGCTGGTCGGCGCGGGTCTCTTCGGCGTCGCCGCACTGGGGACCGGACTGCTGGGGACCGGACTGCTGGGGGCCGGGGTGCTGGGGGCCGGGGTGCCGGGGGCCGGGGTGTTGGGGACCGGGGTGTTGGGGACCGGGGTGCATGGGACCGGGGTGTTGGGGGCCGGGCAGGCGACGACGCTGTTGGTGGTCAGCCTGGCCGGGCTGGCCCTGGCCTTCGTCGCGGTGGCGGCCGGCGCCACCTATTCACGCCGGGCGCCGTCGCCCTATCTGGGTCGAGCCGCCGACCTGCTGGACACCCTGATCGTGGTGTCGGTGATCCCGGTGGCGTGCGCCGTCCTCGGCCTCTACGACCTGGTCGGCGCCTGATCGACGGTCACTCGCCGGTGTCGTGGTGCGCCATCGCCTCGGCCCGCTTGATCGAGGCCCGGATCTCCTCCTCGGCCTCGACGCGGCCGGTCCAGGAGGCGCCTTCCACCGACTTGCCCGGCTCGAGATCCTTGTAGACCGTGAAGAAGTGCTGGATCTCCAGCCGGTCGAACTCGCCCAGGTGGTGGATGTCGCGCAGGTGCTCCTGGCGCGGATCCGCATAGGGCACACAGAGGACCTTGTCGTCGCGGCCCTTCTCGTCGGTCATCCGGTACATGCCGATGGCGCGGGCCCGCACGAGGCAGCCCGGGAAGGTCGGTTCCTGGATCAGGACCAGGGCGTCGAGCGGATCACCGTCCTGCCCGAGCGTCCCCTCGATGAACCCGTAGTCAGCCGGATACTGGGTCGCGGTGAAGAGGGTCCGGTCCAGGCGGATCCGGCCGGTCTTGTGGTCGACCTCGTACTTGTTCCGCTGGCCCTTGGGGATCTCAACCAAGACGTCGAAATCCAT
>JAVHVY010000092.1:0-18733 GCA_032160305.1 Actinoplanes sp. | reverse complement strand
GCGTCGATCTCGGCCTCGTCCAGCAGGCCCGCGGCCACCGCGGTCTGGGCGCCCTCGAAGAAGTCGGGGGTGGTCATCACCAGGTCGTTGCCGGCGCGCACGGCCAGGGCGGCGGCCTCGCTGATGTCGGCGCAGACCTGCTGCTCCCAGACCATCCGGCCGACGTTGTCCCAGTCGGTGACCAGCGTGCCGGTGAAGCCCCACTCGTCCTTGAGTACGTCGTTGAGCAGCCATTTGTTGGCTGTGATGGGCACGCCGTCCATCGACTGGTAGCCGAGCATGAAGACCCGGACCCCCTCGCGGGCGACCCGTTCGAACGGGGGCAGGAACCAGGAGCGCAGCTTGCGCCGGCTGATGTCGGCCTCGCTGGCGTCCCGGCCGCCCTGGGTCTCGGAATACCCGGCGAAGTGCTTGGCGGTGGCCAAGATCGCGGTCGGGTCGCTCAGGCCGTCGCCCTGGTAGCCGCGGACCATGGCCGCGCCCAGCTCGCCGATCAGGTACGGGTCCTCGCCGAAGGTTTCGTCGACCCGGCCCCAGCGCAGGTCCCGGGCGATGCACAACACCGGGGAGAAGGTCCAGTGGACGCCGGTCGCGGACACCTCGACCGCGGTCACCCGGGCGACCCGTTCGAGCAGGTCCGCGTCCCAGGTCGCGGCCATCGCCAGCTGGGTCGGGAAGACGGTCGCGCCCGGCCAGAAGCCGTGTCCGTGGATGCAGTCCTCGGCGGTGAGCAGCGGGATCGCCAGTCGGGTCTTCGCCACCAGGTCGATCGCCTCGACCAGCCGGGCGGGGGAGGTGTGCAGTATCGAACCGGCCAGCTTGCTGGTCACGACCTCTTTGAGATCGCCCCGGGAGTCGAGCTGCAGCATCTGCCCGACCTTCTCGGGCAGGGTCATCCGGGCTACGAGGTCGTCGACCCGCTCCCCGACGCTCAGCGACGGATCCCGGTAGGGGAAGTCTCCGGTCACGCACAGCCTCCGGTGGTTAAACGTTTCAGCGACCGGAAGTCTGACAGCCCGGAACCGGTTTCGGCATCCCTGGGCGGTTCCGGAACCAACCGATTTCTATGCTATGCGCGAACTCACCCGCGCGCCGGAGTCAGTTGTCCGGGTCGCTCTCGTCGATGCTGGGAACCGCGATGCCGGCCGCCTCGATCGCGTCGAGGCGTTCCTGCTCGGCTTCCTTCTCCCGCTCGACCAGAGTCGCGTACTCGGCGAGCACGGCCGGGTCGTCGGTGTCCTGCACCCGGTCGAAGAAGCGTTGCGTCGTGCGCACCGCTTCGGCGTAGGCGAGCGCGGTTTCCCTCAGGAGGATCAAAGACTTGTCAGCCATGCGTACGGTCTACCCGCATTGCCGCCCGGACACCAGCGACCACGCTCACACCAGCCGGTCGGCACGCTGGCCCCGCATCGGCTCGGTCAGCTCCAGCTCGTTGAACGTGGTCGGCCAGTCCGAGGGCTGGTATCCGGCGCCGAGGTCGACATGGTGCAGCTCGATCTCGACCAGCCGCTGCGTCATGAGATAGCTCGCCGGGACGCTGCGGCCGCCGAGGGCGACGGGGGTGGACCAGGACTCGGCCGGCATCGCGAGCACGGCGGCCCGGAACGCCGCCGCGGAGTCGCGCACGTCGGCGGTCAGTTCGGCGGCGCGGCGCCCGGCGCCGGCCTCGATCGCGTCATCGCGCGCCTGAGCGCTGGCGTAACCGGTGGCGGGGACGCCGGTGCGGGCGCCGTCGAGCAGACGGCACAGCACGTCGCCGCTGCGGGCGATGTGGGTCAGCACGTGCCCGCGGCTCCAGCCGGGCAGCAGCGAGGGCTGTCGGGCGTCGTCGTCGGAGAGTCCACCGGCCGTCTCCAGCAGGAGCGTGGTGGCGTCGTCGATCTGGTCGGTGAGATCCTTCAGCGAGGGGTCCACAGCCAAAAGATAGACAAGGCTTCCCTTACCACGGGACTACCCCCGAGGCCTCCTGGGCGGTACCGGTCGGGTCGCCGGCGCCGGGCCGGGTTGCGGGCGGAGATGCCCCGTTGATACCGTCGTCTGCATAGTCATGCGGAGGTTGGTATGGACATTCGAGAGGCTGGCCTTCGGGAGGGCCGGGTTCGCGTCGCGGTCGCGGGCGCCAGTGGGTACGCCGGGGGTGAGCTGCTGCGCCTGATCGCCGGGCACCCCCAGCTCGATCTCGTCGCCGCCACCGCGCACTCGCGGGCCGGTGCGCCGCTCGCCGCCGTACACCCGCAGCTCACCGGCCTCGACCGCACGCTCGGGGTAACCGACGCGGCCACCCTCAGCGACGCTGAACTGGTCTTCCTCGCGCTGCCGCACGGCCAGTCGGCGGCCCTTGCCGCGCAGCTGCCGGCGGCGGTGAAGGTCGTCGATCTGGGCGCCGACTTCCGGTTGCGTGACCCCGCGCTCTGGGCGCGGCACTACGCCGGCCCGCACGCCGGCACCTGGACCTACGGGCTGCCCGAGCTGCCCGGCCAGCGGGAGCTGATCGCCAAGTCCGACCGCGTGGCGAACACCGGATGTTATGCGGCGACGATCATTCTCGCGCTGGCACCGCTGATCGCCGCCGGGGTCGCCGACCCCGACGACGTCGTGGTGGTGGCCTCCTCCGGCACCTCCGGCGCGGGCCGGTCAGCCAAGATCAACCTGCTGGGGAGTGAGGTGATGGGCGACCTGAGCCCTTACCGGGTCGGCACCCATCAGCACGTCCCCGAGATCAAACAGGCCACCGGCGCTACGTCGTTGTCGATGACGCCGGTCCTGGCTCCGATGCCGCGCGGCATTCTGGCCACGGTCACCGCCCGGCCCGCCTCCGGCGCGGACCCGCGGGCGGCGCTGCTCGCCGCCTACGCCGACGAACCGTTCGTGCACGTGCTGCCGGCCGGGTCGTGGCCGCACACCGCCGCCACCGCCGGGTCGAACGCATGCCACCTACAGGTCACCCACGACGTCGACTCCGGCCGGATCATCGTGGTCAGCGCCCTCGACAACCTCGGCAAAGGCGCGGCCGGCCAGGCCCTGCAGAACGCCAACCTCATGCTCGGCCTGCCGGAGACCGCCGGCCTTTCCGCCTTCGGAGTCGCGCCGTGATCGACTGCACCGAGGGCAGCGAGGGCCAGGAGAGCAGGGCAAGGGAGATTCAACCGTGAGCGTCACCCATCCCAAGGGATTCCGGGCCAGCGGTGTCGCCGCCGGCCTCAAGAGCACCGGCGCGGCCGATGTCGCCCTGGTCGTCAACGACGGCCCGGACGCGATCGCCGCCGGTGTCTTCACCGGCAACCGGGTCAAGGCCGCCCCGGTGATGTGGAGCCAGCAGGTGCTCAAGGGCGGCATCGTGCGGGCCGTCGTGCTCAACTCGGGCGGAGCCAACGCCTGCACCGGCACCCAGGGCTTCCGCGACACGCACGCCACCGCCGAGCACACCGCCGCGGTCCTGCGCGGCTCGGCCAAGCCGCTGCTGATCGGCGCGGGCGACGTCGCGGTCTGCTCGACCGGCCTGATCGGCGAGCTGCTCCCGATGGACAAGCTGCTGCCCGGCGTCGGCGCGGCGGTCAAGGCGCTGAAGGCCGACGGCGGTCCGCGCGCCGCCGAGGCGATCATGACCACCGACTCGGTGCCGAAGAACGCGGTGGTCCAGCGCGACGGCTGGTCGGTCGGCGGGATGGCCAAGGGCGCCGGGATGCTGGCCCCCGCGCTGGCCACGATGCTGGTCGTGCTGACGACCGACGCGGTCGCCGGCACCGACACGCTCGACGCGGCGCTGCGCGAGGCGACCCGGCTGACCTTCGACCGGATCGACGCCGACGGCTGCATGTCCACCAACGACACTGTGCTGCTGCTCGCCAGCGGCTCCTCCGACGTGCAGCCGACTGAGCAGGAGCTGACCGCCGCGGTCACCGAGCTCTGCCACGACCTGGCCCAGCAGCTGATCGCCGACGCGGAGGGCGCCACCAAGCACATCACGATCGAGGTGCTCGGCGCGGCCGGCGAGGCCGACGCGGTGCAGGTCGGCCGGACGGTCGCCCGCAACAACCTGGTCAAGACGGCGCTGTTCGGCAACGACCCGAACTGGGGACGGATCCTGGCGGCGGTCGGCACGACCACGGCGGCGTTCGAGCCGGAACGCGTCGACGTGGCCGTCAACGGGGTGTGGGTCTGCCGGGGCGGCGCGGCGGCGGAGGACCGGTCCAAGGTGGACCTCAAGGGGCGCGACGTGACCATCCAGGTGCACCTGCACGAGGGTGAGATGTCCGCGACGATCTGGACCACCGACCTCTCGCATGCCTACGTGCACGAGAATTCGGCGTACTCGTCGTGACCCCCGGTGACAAGGCCGCCGTGCTGATCGAGACGCTGCCCTGGCTGGAGCGGTTCCACGGCAGCACCGTCGTGATCAAGTACGGCGGCAACGCGATGATCGACCCTGAACTGCAGAAGGCGTTCGCGGCGGACCTGGTCTTCCTGCGCTATGCCGGGATCAAGCCCGTCGTGGTGCACGGCGGCGGTCCACAGATCTCGGCGATGCTTGCGCGCCTCGGCATCGCGAGCGAGTTCCGCGGCGGCCTGCGGGTCACCACCCCGGAGGCGATGGACGTCGTGCGGATGGTGCTGGTCGGCCAGGTCGGCCGGGAGCTGGTCGGGCTGATCAACCAGCACGGGCCGTTCGCGGTCGGGCTCTCCGGCGAGGACGCCAAGCTGTTCACCGCCGTACGCCGGTCCGCCCTGATCGACGGCGAGAGCGTCGACATCGGCCAGGTCGGCGACGTCGACCGGGTGGACACCTCCGCGGTCGACGACCTGATCGCGGCCGGCCGGATCCCGGTCGTGGCCACCGTCGCCCCGGACGCCGACGGCGTGCTGCACAACGTCAACGCCGACACCGCCGCCGCCGCGCTGGCCGTCGCACTGGGCGCCCGCAAACTGGTCGTGCTCACCGACGTGCCGGGCCTCTACCCCGACTGGCCGGACACGTCCTCGCTGACCAGCGAGATCACCGCCGACGACCTGGCGAAACTGTTGCCCGGCCTGGAGTCCGGCATGCTGCCCAAGATGGAGGCGTGCCTGCGGGCCGTACGCGGCGGTGTCCCCTCGGCGCACGTCGTCGACGGCCGGGTCGCCCACTCCACCCTGCTCGAAGTGTTCACCTCGGAAGGATTCGGAACGATGGTGGTGCCGTCATGACGACGCTCGTCAGCCGCTGGAAGCAGTCCATGATGGACAACTACGGCACGCCGCCGCTGGCCCTGGTCAAGGGCGAGGGGGCGGTGCTGACCGACGAGGACGGCAAGCAGTACGTCGACCTGCTCGGCGGCATCGCGGTCAACACCCTCGGCCACGCCCACCCGGCGGTCGTCGCGGCCGTCTCCCAGCAGATCGCCACCCTGGGCCACGTCTCCAACCTGTACGTCAGCGAGCCGCCGGTCGCGCTGGCCGAGCTGCTGCTCGCTCTCGCCGGGCGACCCGGCCGGGTGCTGTTCAGCAATTCCGGCGCCGAGGCCAACGAGACCGCGTTCAAGCTGTCCCGGCTCACCGGCCGCACCCACGTGGTGTCGACGTGGGGCGGCTTTCACGGCCGCACGATGGGCGCGCTGGCGCTGACCGGCCAGCCGGCCAAGGCCGATCCGTTCCGGCCGCTGCCCGGCGAGGTCACCCACATCGAGTACGGCGACGTCGCCGCCCTGCGCGCGGCGGTCAGCACGGCGACCGCCATGGTCATCCTCGAGCCGATCCAGGGCGAGAACGGTGTCGTGCCCGCCCCGGCCGACTATCTCGCCGCCGCCCGGGAGATCTGCACGGCCGCCGGCGCGCTGCTCGTGCTCGATGAGGTGCAGACCGGCGTCGGGCGGACCGGGCACTGGTTCGCCCACCAGGCCGACGGCATCGAGCCCGACGTGATCACCCTGGCCAAGGGCCTCGGCGGCGGCCTGCCGATCGGCGCGTGCATTGCCTTCGGCGCGTCCGGTGACCTGTTCGGCCCCGGCTCGCACGGCACCACGTTCGGTGGAAATCCGGTGAGCTGCGCGGCCGCCCTGGCGGTGATCCGCACGATCGCCGGCGAAGGGCTGCTGGACAACGTCAAGCGGGTCGGCGAGCACCTGCGCCGCGGCGTCGAGGGGCTCGGCCACCCGCTGATCGCCGGGGTCCGGGGCGCGGGGCTGCTCCTCGGCATCGTCCTCACCCAGCCCGTCTCGGGCGCCGTGGCCGCCTCGCTGCGCGACGCAGGCTTCCTGGTCAACCCGATCCAGCCCGGCGTCGTGCGGCTCGCCCCGCCGCTGATCCTCACCGTCGAGCAGGCCGACGCCTTCCTCGCCGCCCTGCCCGCCGCCCTCGACTCCGCGGCCCTGGAGGCGGCATCATGATCCGGCACTTCCTGCGCGACGACGACCTCAGCCCGCAGGAGCAGAGCGAGGTCCTCGACCTGGCCGTCGAGCAGAAGGAAAACCCGTTCCTCGCCAAGCCGCTGGCCGGGCCGCAGTCGGTGGCGGTGTTCTTCGACAAGCCGAGCCTGCGGACCCGGTTGTCATTCGAGGCCGGCATCGCCCAGCTGGGCGGCAACCCGATCATCGTCGACACGCAGAACACGCACTTCGGCCGTGGCGAGTCGCTGTCCGACGCCGGCCAGGTGGTGTCACGCTACGTCAGCGCCATCGTGATGCGGACCTTCGCCGACGACCGGCTCGCCGACCTGGCGTCGCACTCCCGGGTCCCGGTGATCAACGCGCTGACCGACGGCTTCCACCCCTGCCAGCTGCTCGCCGATCTACTCACCATCCGCGAGCGGCTGGGTGCCACCAAAGGCCGCAAGTTGGCGTACGTGGGCGACGCCGCCAACAACATGGCCCACTCCTACCTGCTCGCGGGCGCGACCGCCGGTATGCACGTCCGGGTCGCCGGGCCGTCCGGCTTCGACCCGTCGCCGTCGGTGGTGGCCCGGGCGGCCGAGATCGCCGCGTGGACCGGCGGCTCGGTCGACGTGCTGCGTGACCCGTTCGAGGCGGTCGACGGGGTCGACGTGATCGCCACGGACACCTGGACCTCGATGGGGCAGGAGGCCGACGGTCGCGACCGGCGCACGCCGTTCTGGCCGTACCAGATCAACAAAGGCCTGGTGGCCGCCGCCGCGAGGGACGCGCTGGTTCTGCACTGCCTGCCCGCGCACCGCGGGGAGGAGATCACCGACGAGATGATGGACGGCGCGCAGAGCGCCGTCCTCGATCAGGCGGAAAACCGGCTGCACGCGCAGAAGGCGCTGCTCACCTGGCTTGTGGAACGGTCATGACGGCCGGGTGGGCCGGGTGGGCATGACGAAGATGGACCAGTCAATGACCGACTGCACCGAGCGCAGCGAGGGCCAGGAGGGCATGACACAGGAGGTTCGGTCATGACCGCTCCGGTGACCCGGGCCGGGCGGCACGCGCGCATCGTCGAGCTGATCCGGGAGCGGGCCGTGCGTTCGCAGACCGAGCTCGCCGAGATGCTCGCCGGCGCCGGCATCCAGGTCACCCAGGCGACCCTGTCCCGCGACCTCGAAGAGCTCGGCGCCGTCAAGGTCAGCGGCTGCTACCTGATCCCCGAAGACGGCAAGCGCCCGCTGCGCGAGGCCGAGCAGGGACCGGCGCGGCTGCTGCGGCTACTGCGCGAGCTACTGACCGGGGTCGACGCCAGCGGGAACATCGCCGTCCTGCGCACCCCGCCCGGAGCGGCGCAGTTCCTCGCCAGCGCGCTGGACCGCTCCGGGCTCACCGACGTCGTCGGCACCATCGCCGGCGACGACACGATCCTGGTCGTGGCCCGCGACGCCGCCGGCGGCCGCGACCTGGCCGACAAACTGATGGGCTGGAGCCATGCCGAAACCGAGCCGCACCTGGGGAGCCTGCGATGACTGAACACCTGGCCGGCCGCGCGGGCGCCCCGGCGGTCGAGGCGCACTTCCCCGGCTTCGCCGACAACGTCGCCGGGCTCGTCGGGCACGGGCTGGAGTTCTTCCTCGCCTCCAACGGCTCGCTGCGCCAGCACCTCAACGAGACGCCGTACGGACACAAGCTGACCTGGCTGGATTTCACCGACACCACTCCGAAAGGGTGGGACACCGGCGAGTTCCTCAACCTGTTCAACGTGATCAACGGCATCGCCTTCGGCGACCGGGGCATCCCGATGCCACAGTGGGTGATGGTCGACCTGATCCTGATGCCGTCGGCCGCGGTGATCGCCGGGCTGCCGCAGGACGAGTTCGCCGAGATGGTGGAGAAGAGCACCTTCCCCTTCGACACCGACGTCAAGCAGCTCCTGCGCACAGTCCAGGACGACTTCCGCGCCGGTGACTACCGCGGGCCGATCCCGGTCGGCGGCTACTGCGCGGCGCCGAGTGCCGCGCCCGGCACCTGGGTCGGCTGGTCGCTGTGGTCGCTGATGCCGCGGGTCGGGCTCGGCCGGGCCGTGAAGGCACTCGCGCTGTCGGCGTACGACGCCCGCAAGCTGGACGGGGTCACCCAGTACGACAACAGTGCGCTGAAGGTGCACACCGGCTTCGGCCCGCTGCGCATCCTGGTCGCCACCGTGCCGTTCCACACGTCGCCGGGATCGTTCGTCTACGAGACCGACTTCGCCGCCGAACCGGTCCCTGCCGGCGTCGAGCCGAGTTTCCTGCTCGACCCGTTCGACTACGCCCGCCAGCAGCGGATGCAGGACGCCATCACGGCCCGCCGGTCGCAGTTCTACGTGCTGCCGCCGGGCCACGTCGTGCGTGCCGGCACCACGTACGTGCCCGTCCTCGAGGTTCCCTGTACCGCCTCCCCGTCCTGATCCGCACTTCCGAGCCCGGAAAGTCATCTCATGAGCAATCGCACCATCGTCCTCGCGTTCTCCGGCGGTCTCGACACCTCGTACGCCCTCGTCTCCCTGCGCGAGCAGGGCTGGGACGTCATCACCGCGAACATCGACACCGGTGGCCTGCACAGCGGCGAGGGGGAGGCGGTGAAGGCACGCGCCGAGGAGCTCGGCTCGCGGCGGCATCTCATCATCGACGCCCGCGACGAGCTGTACAGCCGGGTCATCACGTACGCGATCAAGGCCAACTACCTGCGCAACGGCGGCTACCCGTCGTGCGTCGGCGCGGAACGGCAGATCCAGGCGGAGAAGGTCGTGCAGGCGGCGCTGGAGAACGACGCCGACGCGATCGGCCACGGCTCCACCGGCGCCGGCGCCGACCATGTGCGCTACGACGCCGTGATCCGGGCGCTGGCCCCGAATCTGGAGATCATCACCCCGATCCGCGACGAACGCCTCACCCGCGAGGGTGAGACCGAGTTCCTGCGTTCCCGCGGCCACGCGGTGAGCGACAAGGTGAAGGAATACTCGATCAACGAGGGACTGATCGGCACCACGATCGGCGGCGGCGAGACCTACGGCTCCTGGGAATACCTGGCCGAGGACGCCTGGACCCACACCAGGAGCATCGACGCCGCACCGGACAAGGGCGTCGAGCTGATCCTCGACTTCGTCAAGGGCGACGTGGTGGGCTGCACGACCGTGCTGGGCGAGCCGATCGAGGGCACCGGCCCGGGCACCCCGAACTACGCGATCCTGAGGGCGCTCAACGAGCTCGGCGGGGAACACGGCATCGGCCGGGGCATCCACATGGGCTCGACCATGGTCGGCAACCTGGCCCGGGTCGGCTTCGAGGCGCCGGGGATGCTGATCCTGATCGCCGCCCACCGCGAACTGGAACGCCTCGTGCTCAGCAACCGCCAGCAGGCCACCAAGCTGACCCTCGGGACCACATACGGCGATCTGCTGCACGAGGCGGTCTACTACGACCCGATCCTGGACGACTTCCGGGCGTTCCTGGACAGCAGCCAGACCCGGGTCACCGGCCAGGTCCGGGTGCTGCTGCACAAGGGGAACGTGGTGCTGCTCGGCAGCCGCAGCCCGTACAGCCTGCTGGAGGCGGCGGCCAGGCAGGGCGTGGTCTACGGCTACGGCTCGTCGTTGTGGACCGGCGAGCAGGCCCGGGCGTTCGCGCACATGTACGCCACCCCAGGCGCGATCGCCAAGGTCGCCGGCCAGGCCGGCGACAGCGTCACCAGCTGACGCCGCGCCCGCCGCGGCTGGCTTTGCCCGTCCCGGCTGGTCCTGCCCGTCCCGGCTGGCCTTGCCCGCCCCGCTGGCTTTCCCCGGCCCGGTTGGCTCGGCCGACCGCGGCGCGCGGGCGGGCCAGTCGCGGGAGGCCGGTCAGTTCAGCTTGCCGCCGAGCCAGCGGGCGACGATCTGCAGCGCCTCGCGGATGGCGGGAGTGGGGCAGTTCTCGTGGTCGGTGTGGGCCAGCGTCGGGTCGCCGGGGCCGTAGTTGACCGCGGGGATGCCGAGGGCGGAGAAGCGCGACACGTCGGTCCAGCCCAGTTTCGCGGCGGCCGGGCGGCCCACGGCCGCCACGAAGTCGGCCGCGGCGGGATGGTCCAGGCCCGGTCGGGCGCCCGGTGCCGAGTCGGCGATGGTCAGCTGGTAGCCGGCGAAGACCTCCCGCAGGTGGGCTTCCGCGCCCTCGACGTCGCGGTCCGGGGCGAAGCGGTAGTTGACCTGCAGCAGGCATTCGTCGGGGATCACGTTGCCGGCGATGCCGCCACTGATCCGCACCGCGTTCAGGCCCTCGCGATACTGCAGGCCGTCCACGACCGGGCGGCGCGGCTCGTACGCCTTCAAGATCGCCAGCACGTCACCGGCGGCGTGGATCGCGTTCTCGCCCATCCAGGAGCGCGCCGGGTGCGCCTTACGCCCGGGCACGGTGATCTCCGCGCGCATGGTGCCCTGGCAGCCGCCCTCGACAGTGCCGTCGGACGGCTCGCCGAGCACCGCGAAGTCGCCGGCCAGCCACTCTGGATGGTTGCGGGCCAGCCGGCCCAGGCCGTTCAGGCGCGACGCCACTTCCTCGTGGTCGTAGTAGATGTAGGTGACGTCGTGCTGCGGTTCGCTGATCGCCGCCGCGCACTTCAGGAATACGGCGACGCCGGCCTTCATGTCCACTGAGCCGCGGCCGTGCAGGATCTCCTCGTCGCCGCCGCCGGTCAGCCAGACGGGCAGGTTGCCGGCGATCGGCACGGTGTCGAGGTGCCCGGCCAACACCACCCGGGTGGGCCGGCCCAGGTGGGTGCGGGCGACGACCGCGTCGCCGTCCCGCAGCACCTCGAGATGCCCGAACGGGCGCAGTGCCGCCTCGACGGCATCGGCGATGGCCCGCTCGTCCCCGCTGACCGACGGGATGTCACACAACGCCCGGGTCAGGTCGAGCACGTCGGCGGACAGGTCGAGCGTCGCGGCAATGTCGGTCACGATGCGACTGTAGTATCCGCGCCTCGGTTACCTGACCGGACGGGTGCGCAGGTAGGGTCGACAATGCGTGGTCTGAGAAGGATTTGAGGAGTGGGCGTGTCGCAAACTGCCGAGCCGACCAAACTGTGGGGTGGCCGATTCGTCGGCGGTCCCGCCGCGGCCCTCGCTCGGCTGTCGGTCAGTGTGCAGTTCGACTGGCGGCTGGCCCCGTACGATCTGGCCGCCTCCCGGGCGCACGCCCGGGTCCTCGCCGCCGCCGGCCTGCTCGACCCGGACGAGCTGGGCCAGATGCTCGCCGCCCTCGACGATCTCGAGGCGGCCTGCGCGTCCGGCGAGTTCCGGCCGACGATCGACGACGAGGACGTGCACACCGCTCTCGAGCGTGGCCTGCTGGAGCGCCTCGGGACGCTCGGCGGCAAGCTGCGCGCCGGCCGGTCCCGCAACGACCAGGTCGCCACCGACCTGCGGCTCTATCTGCGCGACCACGCTCGCGGGGTCGCGGTGGCCCTGATCGAACTGGCCGACGCCCTGACCGAGCAGGCCGCCCAGCACATCCACACCCCGGCGCCGGGTCTGACCCACGTGCAGCACGCCCAGCCGGTCAGCTTCGGGCACTGGCTGCTCGCGCACGTCCAGCCGCTGCTGCGCGACCTGGAACGCCTCAGTGACTGGGACACCCGCACGGCGATCTCGCCGCTCGGCTCGGGCGCGCTGGCCGGCTCGTCCCTGCCGCTCGACCCGGCCGCGGTGGCCAAGGAGCTGGGCTTCACGGCCCCCGCGCAGAATTCCATGGACGCGGTCGCCGACCGCGATTTCGTCGCCGAGTTCCTCTTCTGCACCGCTCTGATCGGCGTGCACCTCTCTCGCCTCGGCGAGGAGGTCGTGCTCTGGACCTCCACCGAGTTCGGCTGGGTCGAGCTGGACGACGCCTACGCGACCGGGTCGTCGATCATGCCGCAGAAGAAGAACGCGGACATCGCGGAACTGGCCCGGGGCAAGTCCGGCCGGTTGATCGGCGGCCTGGTCACCGTGCTGACCATGCTCAAGGGCCTGCCGCTGACCTACGACCGGGACATGCAGGAGGACAAGGAGCCGGCCTTCGACGCGATCGACACGCTGCAGCTGCTGCTGCCCGCGCTGGCCGGGATGATCTCGACGATGACGGTGCACATCGAGGTGCTGGCGGCAGCCGCCCCTGCGGGTTTCTCCCTGGCCACCGAGGTCGCCGACTGGCTGGTCCGCAAGAACGTGCCGTTCCGCGACGCCCACGAGATCACCGGCGCGCTGGTGTCCCTGTGCGCGTCCCGCGGCTGCCAGCTGGAGGACCTCTCGGACGACGATCTGAAGACGGTCAGCGAGCACCTGGACCCGTCGGTCCGTACAGTGCTCTCGGTCGCCTCGGCCCTGGCCGGGCGGACCACGCCGGGCTCGACCGGCCCGGGCCCGGTCACCGAGCAACTGGCGATCGTGCAGCACAAGCTCGACAACTGGCGGATCTGGGCGATCGAGACGGTCGTCCCCCGCTGATCCGTACGGCCGGTGGGTCCTGCGATCCACCGGCCGTACCGGTTCGTCGTGGTGATCCCGCACCTTCGGATCACCGGCCTACCGCCCCGGCCGATTTGTCGCAGCCTTCGGCTAGCCTCGCCGGCATGCGTAGCTTCGAGTTCGCCGACGCGGGTTCGGCGAAGTTCTGGGAGATCGACCGGGACGGGTCCGAGGTGACGGTCCGCTGGGCCGGCTCGGCACCACCGGCCAGAGCAAGGTCAAGACCTTCGGCACGGAGCAGGCGGCAGCCGACCACGAGGCCAAGCTGATCGCAGAGAAGACCCGCAAGGGGTACGCGGAGACCGCCGCGGCAGCAACTCCCGCTCCGGCCACCGCTCCCGCTCCGGTCGCGGTCGTCCCCGCCCCTGTCTCGACCGCTCCCGCCCCGGCTGCGGCCGCTCCCGCTCAGCCTCCGGTCGCCTCTGCGTCGCCCGACGAGGACACCTTCGTCTTTCCGCGGGAGTGGTATCGGCATCGCTGGCAGCGGCGGGGTCGTGCCGGGCTGGCGCCGATCCGGCCCGACCACAAGGCCGCCCAGACCGTGGATCAGATGCTCACGCTGATGCCCGAGTTCCTGCTCGGGGTGCTGCACAACCCGTCGACCGATCCGGCGCTCGCCCAGGCCGGGCAGTCGTGGCATGCCGGCGACCCGTCCGCGCCACCGGCCGGTGCGGCGACCGTCGTGGTCGCCACCGGCATCCAGAGCCGGGGTGACCGCGACCGGCATGTCGCCTTCGCGGATGTCTGGATCGCCACTCGGGGCCTGCGGTTCGCCGCCGAGGCCGCCGTCGAGTTCATGGCTCTCGCCCGCAGAGACCGGGGTCCCAGCTTCGCCGTCCGGGTCGGGCCGCCCCCGCCGGTCCAGCACATGCTCCCGAGCGAGAGCCGCAACCCGTGGGAGGCGCCTGACCCGCGCCTCCAGGTGGCCCTACGGGTACGCGCGGCGCTGGCCGCCGCGCCCGACGACGTCTATGCGGAAACGGTCTCCGCCCTGGCCGGATATCGCGACGCGGGGGCATTTGCGCGGGTCGCCACCTCGGTCCTCGCCCCCACCCAGACGGCCTGGGTCGAGCAGGACCTGGCCGAGGCCATCGCCGACAAGGACGAATATCGAGTGACCGCCCTCCTCACCGCCGTGGCCACCCCCGAGCAGGCCACGGCCATCAGCACCGCATACGCGAGCACCGCGTTCGCGACGGTCAAATCGCTGCCCCTGTTGACGACCTTTGTGGACGGTGTCGGCCCGGCGGCGGTTCCCGCGCTCCTGCACTGGTTGGACAGCTCCACGGATTCCGACGCGGAGAGCCGGCGGCGGGTGCTGTCGGTGGTCGCCGCGCTGCCCGGCGACCAGGCCATGCGCGGCCTCGTCGACCGGGCGGACCAGAAATACGTGCAACCGGCGCTGCTGGCGGCGGCCGGGCGGTTTCCGGCCCGGGCGTTGCGCCTGCTGGCCGACTCGGCGACCCGGCCCACCCTCGCCGAGCTTCTGACAGCGCATGTGCTGGCCCACCCCGACGTGGTCGCCCGGGTGCTGCCCGAGTTGACCCCCGAGACCGCCCGGCGGATCGAGGCGATCACCGGCGCCGCGGCGACCGTCCAGGAGGCGCCAGTCTCTGCCCTGCCGCCGCTGCTGGCCGATCCGCCTTGGCTGCGCCGCCGCAGGACGGCCAGACCCCGTGTGGTCCCGGTGCCGGCGGACGGCGTGGCGAAATCCCTCGGCGCCCAAGCGGGCGAGGCGGTCGACGTCCTGCTCGCCACCGATCCGCTGGAGCTGCTGCCGGCCCGGATCCCGGCCCTGCCGGACTGGGCGGTGCCTGCCTTGCTGCCACCGCTGCGGTTGCGTGACGGCTCCGGCGCTCTGCCCGCTGCGGCGGCGTCCCATGTGCTCACCGCCCTGGCGATGTCCAAGCCCGGCGAGCCGTACGCGGGAGTCGACGTGATCCGCGCGGCCTGCACGCCGGAGAGCCTGGCCGAGTTCGGCTGGGGCCTGTTCCGGCGTTGGCAGGGCGCCGGCCTGCCGGCCAAGGACGGCTGGGTGCTCGACGCGCTCGGCCTTGTCGGCGACGACGAGACGGTGCGCCGGCTGACCCCGATCATCCAGGCGTGGCCCGGCGAGGGCGGCCACGCCGGGGCGGTCACCGGCGTCCAGGTGCTCGCCACCATCGGCACCGACGTGGCTCTGATGCACCTTTTCGGTGTCGCCCAGCGAGCCAGGTTCGGCGGCCTCAAGTCCGCTGCGGAGCAGCAGATGGCGGAGGTCGCGACCGCCCTCGGGCTGAGCCCCGATCAGTTGGCCGACCGGTTGGTGCCCGACTTCGGCCTGGCCGCCGACGGGAGCATGACCCTCGACTACGGCCCGCGCCAATTCGTCGTCGGCTTCGACGAGCAGCTGCGGCCCTATGCCGCCGATGCCACCGGCAAGCGGCTCAAGGCGCTGCCGAAACCCGGTGCCCGCGACGACGCGCAGCTCGCCCCGGTCGCGTACACAGCGTTCAGCGCGCTGAAGAAGGACGTCCGGGCGGTGGCCGCCGACCAGATCCGCCGGCTCGAGCGGGCGATGGTCAGCGGCCGGCGCTGGAGCGGCCAGGACTTCCGTACCGTGTTCCTCGACCACCCGCTGCTCTGGCACATCGTGCGCCACCTGGTCTGGGCGTGCTTCGACGAGTCCGGTGCGGTGGTGGGCGCGCTGCGGGTGGCCGAGGACCGCACCTTCGCCGACGCGCACGACGAGCCGGCCGAACTGGCCGACGACGCCGTCATCGGGGTCGCTCATCCGCTGCAGCTGGGCGAGACGGTTGCCGACTGGGCCGAGGTCTTCGCCGACTACGAGATCCTCCAACCGTTCGCCCAGCTCGGCCGCGAGGTCTACCGGCTCACCGCCGAGGAGGCCGCCGGCACGGTGCTCACGCGTTTCGAGGGCCTCACGACGCCGGCCACCAAGGTGATCGGGCTGGAACGGCGGGGCTGGCGCCGGGAGGATCCGCAGGACTCCGGCCACCAGGGCAGCATCGAGGTGGCCGCCGGACGGCACGAGGTCGTCGTCTGGCTGGACCCGGGCATCAACGTCGGGGACATCACCCTTTTCCCGGAGCATACGCTGCGGCAGGTCTGGGTCCACGACACCTCCGGCAAGGACGGGGACCTACCGCTGAGCACCCTCAGTCCGGTGCTCGCCTCCGAAGTGATCCGCGACCTGACCGAGGTGACCTCATGACGGAGGAGGTCGAGGCGGCCGCCGTCGATGTTCAGCGGCCGCCGACCGAGGTTCGTTTCGAGCGGCGCCGCCCACCGTGCCGGATCGTCATTGCCGATGTCCGCGACGACGATCGCGGAACAATTCGTCAGCAGTGCCCGGCCGGCGTTCTCTCGAGTAGCAGGGCCACGTCGCCGGCGGTCATCGGCCGGGCGAAGTGGAAGCCCTGGGCGTAGCGGTAGCCGATCTGGTGCAGGCGTTCGGCCTGCTCAGCGGTCTTGACCCCCTCGGCGACGGCCTGGATCCGCAGCCCCTCGGTGATGCCGATCAGGCCTTCCACGATCACCGCCTGAGTGCTCGCCAGGGTCACCCCGTCGACGAACGACTTGTCCACCTTCAGGACGTCGACGGGCGCGCTGACCAGTAGGCTCAGCGACGACTGCCCGGTGCCGAAGTCGTCCAGCGCCACCCGCAGGCCCAGGGCGTGCAACTGGCGGACGGCATCCAGAGCGGCGCCCGTGCCGAACACCGCGGTCTCGGTCACCTCGACGGTCAGCAGCGCCGGGTCCAGGTCGTTCTCCGCCAGCAGCGCGGCGACCTCGGCGACGAAGCCGGGCTCGCGCAGCTGCCGGGCCGAGATGTTCACGCTGGTCGTGCCGGGCGTCCGCGGGCCGAGGTCGAGTTGCCAGGCCTTGACCTGTGCGAACACCTGCTCGAGGATCCATCGGCCGATCGCCACGATGGTGCCGTTGTGCTCGGCCAGCGGGATGAAGACGTCGGGGGAGATCAGGCCGTGCTCGGGGTGCTGCCACCGGACCAGCGCCTCCACCCCGGCCAGGGCGCCGGACGGCAACTCGACGATCGGCTGGTAGAGCAGGAAGAGTTCGCCGCGAGTGACCGCCTGCCGCAGGTCCGAGCCGAGCCGGGCCTCACCGTCGGCGATCCGGTCCATGACCGGGTCGAAACTGGCCCGCCGCCCGCCGCCCGCCGTCTTCGCCGCGTACATCGCCACGTCGGCCCGGCGGAGCAACTCACCGGGGGTGTCGCCGGCCTGGCTGCAGGTCACCCCGAGACTTATCCGGGGCAGCAGATCGTGTCCCTCGATCAACAGCGGCCGATGGACCGCGGCTGCCATCCGGATCAGCAACGTGTCCGCGTCGGCGCCGGAGGGCGCCGCCAGCAGCAGGGCGAACTCGTCGCCGCCCAGCCGGGCTACCAGGTCACCGTCACGCACGTGCTCGCACAGGCGACGGCTGACCGCCTTCAGCAGGTCGTCGCCGACGCCGTGGCCGAGCCGGTCGTTGACTTCCTTGAAGTCGTCCAGGTCGAGCAGAGCGACGTGGAAGCCGTCGCCGTCGGCCAGCCGCTCGGTGATTCGCTGCTCGAAGCGGGCCCGGTTCGCGATGCCGGTCAGCGCGTCGTGCGTCACCTGATGGTCGAGTTGCCGCTGATAGTCGCGCAGCTGGGTCAGGTTGGCGTCGACCGTGCGCAGCAACCGGCCGTTGTCGACCAGCGCGGCCACCTGCCTGGCCACCACCAGCGCGCTGATCACCACGACGCCGGTCGCGATGAGCTCGTTCTCGGCGCCGCGGTGCAGGGTGGAGCCGACCAGCAGCGCGTCGATCCCGGCGATCGCCAGGTACGGCGACAGGCTGGAGCGCCGCGTCCGGGCCGGTGTGGCGAGCGGCTGGGCCACGGCCCCCAGCTGCCAGAACGCGGCCAGTTCGACGCCGAAGACGGCGATCGGCACGGCCAGGAGGGTCGCCGACAGATATGGCTGGTGGGCGATGAGGAGGGGGGCGGAGGCGCCGCTTGCGGCCGAGACCGCCGTGCTGATCGACAGGAGGTGCAGCGCTCGCCGGTCGATCCGGCCGCCGTCCCCGAAGGCGGCTTTGACAAAGGTGATCATGGAGACCGAGGCCACTACCACGATCGCGAAAATCGACAGCGCCGAACCGGTGTGCGACGACCACAGCTCCATCCGGCGCAGCGAGAAGTGCCAGAGTGCCAGTCCGGTACTGATCAGGACGATGCCCGAGTCGAGGCTGAACCGGATCCAGTCGGCGCGGGACCGCTGCCAGCTGGGCAGCCGGAGCAGAGCCCACATCACCTGGCAATTGGCGGCCAGGTAGAGCGCCACGGTGAGCGGGCTGATCCGTTGGGACGGGATCCCGGAGCCGAGCGCGTCCCAGGCGTTCGAGAGCACCGCGGCGGTCATGTCGAGGCAGGCGATGGCTAACCATCCCCAGAACCGGCGGGTCGGCGCGGGCAGGTCGCGGCGCCGGGTGACCTGACCGCAGGTGTACGCGGCGATCAGGCACATCGCCGGCAGCGGCAGCCAGCCGCCGATCGGGGCGGACCAGACGTGGAAGAGGCCGATGACGAGCCAGCCGGCGCTGAACGCCAGCAGGGCGCCCACGACGATCACCCGGCCCCGGCGTGCAACCACCAATGCTCCCTTTTTCTCCGACGTCGTCACCTGTTGTATCGGCGGCCCGGCGGGCAGTCAAGACAAAGCAGGCACGCGCCGGACGGCGCGGGCCTGCTTTGTGTGACGAGCGTCAGCCCATATGCCACTTCTGGTTCAGAGTGCCGGCGCAGTCCCAGAGCTGGAGTTTGGCGTCATTGTTCCCGTTCCAGTCCTTGATGTCGAGGCACTTGTTG
>JAVHVY010000091.1:0-15675 GCA_032160305.1 Actinoplanes sp. | reverse complement strand
ATCTGGTGGTCAGCACCGAGGCGATCAAGACCTTCCGGAGCAACCTCGCGGAGCTTCAGGCGATCCTGGTGAAGACGCAGTCCAATGTGGAGAACATGGCTCCGATCAAGCCCGGCTACTTCGGGCTCGGCGGTAGCATGTACCGCGCCATCACCGGCGACAAAGGAGCGCCCGGGTTGCAGAAGAGCACCGGTGACTTCCTCCACAACGCCGTCAACGCCTTCGAAAAACTGATGACGGACATCGACGCGATGGTCAAGCAGTACGACAGTGTCGAGGAAATGAGCACGCTCACCGCCGAGAAGCTCAACAAGGAATTCGACGATGCGTTCAAGGCTATGGGTGCGCTCAGCTCGCCTACTGCCTGAACCGTAGCCCACGGCCGGCGAGAGCCGGCCATGGGCTACGTCGTCCACTTTGTCTAATCGTCCGAGTGTGCGATGAAGAGTCTGTGAGTTGGAATGGGTGACGATGCTTTCAGGGTCACTGGCGCCGCGACCTTAACGGGTACTGGTTATGGCACCGATGAGAATGACTGGCGGTCGTGGAACGACTATAAGAAGATCAAGGCGGCCGTCGTCGGAGCTGCTGCGGTCGATACCGCAAACGTCGCTGCTGGCGCGGACGCGAAGGGGCTGATCTCTCCGGACAGCCTGGTGACAGCGGCTGGAGTCTTCAACCAGACGCAGGTGGACATCACCACCGTGGCGGAAAACCTGCGGCAGCAGGCCCGTGGCCTCGCGGGTGACGGCCGGCCCTGGCAGGGTAAGGCCGCGGACGCGTTTCTGGCCAAGATGGAAACCATGAGCCAGATTCTGGACTCCCGTTCGGACCAGATCAACGGCGGTGCCAGCCACCTCGGCAACCACTCAGTCCCCAACCAGCTATTCAACAGCGGCAACGTGCTGAAGTGGGCCCAAGATAGCCTCGAGTATCTGGACGCCTACTATGCCAATTGGGCCAGCACCGTCGGCAGAGTAGAGCCTACATCCGACAATGTCGTGCACATCAGCAAGGTCCCAGGTCTGTCGGACAAGCTGACCGCCGAGATGAAGAAAGTCATGGAGCAACTGGCGGCGCAATACAAGACGACTGTCGATTCGGTCGTGGCGGTCGACTCGAGCGCCTCTTCTCCGGACGTCTCCGTTCCGGACGTCTCCATTCCGGACACCTCCATTCCGAGTCCGGACGTCTCCATTCCGGACACCTCCATTCCGGGTCCGGACGTCTCCATTCCGGACACCTCCATTCCAGGTCCGGACGTCTCCATTCCGGACGCTCCCGGTGTGAATTCTCCGAACGTTCCCGGTGTGAATTCTCCGGACGTTCCCGGTGTGAATTCTCCGGTCGTTCCCGGTGTGAATTCTCCGGACGTTCCCGGTGTGAACTCTCCGGTCGTTCCCGGTCTGAACGTTCCCGGTCTGACCTCTCCGGACGTTCCCGGTGTGGGTGGCCCCGTTCCGGGCGGCCTGCCGTTGCCCCCGTCGCCTTCTCTGCCGGGTCCGGGCGACGGGCCCGGCGGCACCGGCCTGCCCGGCTTTGACACGCCCAGCGTCAGTGCTCCGGGCGACGTCACTCCGCCTGTTGGCCCGGGTGATCTTTCGCAGCCCGCCCCTGTTTTGCCGGGCGCTCTTCCGCTGCCCACCACGGGGGGGTCACCCGGCACGGGGGGGTCACCCGGTGGTATTCCGCCGCTTTCTCCGCCGGCGAATACCGGAGATACCAAACCAGCCGACAAGCCGGACTCTTCCGGCCTACTCAGTGACACCCCGTTCCCGGGCAGCGATCTGCCGAACGTGGGTGCCCCGGACGCGCCGACCGGGGCCCTACCGGGCGCCGGTGGTATTCCCCCGCTCTCGCCGGCGTCGCCGGGTGCGGGTGGGGGTGGGTTGCCGGAGAAGTCGGATGCGTCGGGTCTGCTGGCGGGTGATGTCGCTACGTGGGAGTCGGCGGATCTGCCGGGTCTGGGTGCGCCGGATGCGCCAACCGGAACACTGCCAGGGGAGCCGGCAGCTGGGGTCTATTCACCGCCCGGTTTCACCGTCCCGCCCATTGCGCCGATCATCGGCATCGCGCCGGTCGTCGGTCCGCATCGGAGCGAGCCGGACAAGGAGGAGCGGTCGAACGCGTCACAACTGCTCGAATCGGAGTCAGCCTTTGGCGCTCCAGTTGGCGCCACCGAACCGGGACTGCCGGCCGGAACCGCGCAGGCGGTAGACGGCTCCCTGCCGCCATTGCCGCCCCCGCCGCCCACCCAGCTGGTGGACCACGACGGACACCATCGCGATGGCGCGAACGTGATCCCGCCGATCTTCCCCTGGGCCCGCGGGAGCGGCACTATCGCAGAGCGCGACCAGCCCGAACGGCCCCGCTCGGCAGAGTACCTGGAGGAGAGCAGCCCGTGGGTCCCTGGCGGACCGGCCGGATCACCCGAAGAGACCCCGGGCGAGGCTCCTGATGAGAACGGTGAGAGCATGCCCAACACCCTCGACGACCGCGTTCCGGTCGTCCGCAGTGACGGCTCGGACGACGACTTCGACTCGTGGAACAACGAGACGCTGCCCTGGGGCGGCGACGAGGAGACGGTCGACGACGACGATGACGTCGACGACGATCCACCCGGCCTGCCGCGCGGCGGACCGAACGACGGTGCGGACGAGGATCCGGCAGCCTGGGGCAGTCTGGGCTGGCAGGACGAGCGGATCGACGACACTGCCGGACCGGACGCGGACGTGCCGGTGTCGCCGGCGTACACGGCCTGGCGCCCCAGCCGGATCGATCCCGAGGCGGAGGCAGCGGCCCGGATCCGGGAGCGGCCGCTGAATTGCGGCGGTCCGGACCTGTCCGAGGAAGAACTCGCCCAAGTGTTGGCCGAGCGGGAAGCCGCGGACAGGGAGCGCCGCGCGAGGCACCAGCGGTTGCTCGGCCGGCCGGTCGAAGGCGACGAGGAAGAAGAGGAAGAAGACGACGACCAGAAGAAATCCGACGAGCGGCAGGCCTTGAAGCTACTGCGCCAGGACGGCGGAGCCTGGGGCGGTAACGTCGCCGACTCGGGAGTCATCGGATGAGCACGGTCACCGTCAAACGGCCGCCCCGGCAGGACGGCCCGGAGATGCCGGGCGGCCAGGTCGAGCTGCAGGAACCGCCGGTGATGGCCGAGCCGGCCCCGGCGGACATACGCTCGTTCCTGATGGTCATCCCGATGGGCATGGGCATGGGCGGCATGGTGCTGATGATGGGGATCAGTTCCCGATCGCCGGTGATGTACCTGATGGGCGGCGTCATGTTCGTCGGCATGATCGGCGGCGGTGCGATGCAGATGGGCAAGGGCGCCGGCGAGCGCAAACGCAAGATGAAGGCCGAGCGCCGGGACTTCCTGCGCTACATCGCCCAGCTGCGCAAGAAGGCCCGGGAGTCCGCCGACCAGCAACGTAGCGCGGTGTGCTGGAACAACCCGGAGCCGAGCTGGCTCTGGTCGCTCGCGATGGGTTCCCGGGTCTGGGAGCGCCGGGCCGGCAACGAGGACTTCGGCCGCGTCCGGATCGGGCTCGGCCGGCAGAGCGCGGCGGTCGAGTACGTGCTGCCGACGACCAAGCCGATCGAGGACCTGGAACCGCTGTCATCCATCTCGCTGCGCCGCTTCACCGAGGCGTACCGGACGGTGGACGGCGTCCCGACCGCGATCGGGATCCGCAGCTTCACCAGCATCGAGTTCGCCGGCGAGCTGGACGCCTCGCTGGGCCTGGCCCGCGCCGTGCTCGCCCAGCTGATCACCTTCCACGCCCCGGACGAGCTACGGGTCGCGGTGCTGACCGGGGACAGCGCGAGCGATGAGTGGGAGTGGGTCAAGTGGCTGCCGCACAATGCGCACCCGACCGACACCGACTCGGCCGGGTCGATGCGGCTCTTCGCCCGTGACCATGGGGAACTGATGACACTGCTCGGTCCGGAGGTGCTGGACCGCGGTGAGCACGACAAGGCGGCACGGCCCGGTGTGGCCGAGCCGTTCATCGTCGTCGTGGCCAGCCGTACCGTGATCCCGGAGGACTCCCGGCTGCTCGGCCCGGGCCTGCGCAACGTGGCCCTGCTGGACGTGACCGGGATGCTGCCGGGTGGGCCTAAGGTGCTGCGACTGACCGTGCAGGGCGACAAGATCGAGTTCCCGGTCGGCGAGAAGACCGGCGAGGCGTCCTGCGACAAGCTCAGCCTGCCCGAGGCGGAGGCGCTGGCCCGGGTGCTCGCACCGAAGCGGACCAGCGGCACCCTTGAGGTCGTCGACGAGCCGATGGCCTCGGACTTCGAGCTGACCACGCTGCTCGGCATCAAGGACGGCTACACGTTCGACGTGAACGCGATCTGGCGTCCGCGCCAGGCGCAGCGGGCCCGGCTCTCGGTGCCGATCGGCGTCACCGAGAACGGCGAGGTCGTCGAGCTGGATCTGAAGGAGTCGGCCCAGGGCGGGATGGGCCCGCACGGCCTGCTGATCGGTGCGACCGGGTCCGGCAAGAGCGAATTGCTGCGTACGCTCGTCTGTGGTCTCGCCGCGACGCACTCGTCCGAGATCCTCAATCTCGTCCTGGTCGACTTCAAGGGCGGCGCGACCTTCATCGGTATGGAGAAGCTGCCGCACACCTCGGCGGTGATCACCAACCTGGCCGACGAGCTGCCCCTGGTCGACCGGATGCAGGATGCCCTGAACGGCGAGATGACCCGCCGCCAGGAACTGTTGCGGGCCAGCGGTTACGCGTCGCTGTTCGACTACGAGAAGGCGCGCGCGGCCGGGGCCGAACTGACTCCGTTCCCGGTGCTGCTGCTGGTGGTCGACGAGTTCAGCGAGCTGCTGGCCAGCAAGGCCGAGTTCATGGATCTGTTCGTGTCGATCGGCCGGTTGGGTCGCTCGCTCGGGGTCCACCTGCTGCTCGCGTCGCAGCGACTCGACGAGGGCCGGATCAGCCGGGTCGAGGGGCACCTGTCGTACCGGATCGCCCTGCGCACCTTCTCCTCGATGGAGTCGCGAGCGGTCATCGGGGTCGGGTCGGCGTACGAACTGCCGTCCGAGCCGGGTAACGGCTTTCTGAAGATCGACATCACCAACCTGGTCCGGTTCAAAGGTGCGTACGTCTCCGGCCCGTACGCCCGCAAGACCGCACCGAACCGCGACGAGGAGCAGCAGCGCGCGCTGGCCGACGTGGTGCCCTTCAGCACCCGTACCCAGCCGCAGGCGCGGCACGCCCCGGTCCAGCAGAGCACCCAGCCCGCCGTTGTGGAGGAACCCGAGGAGCGGCCCAAGGCGGACGAGGTCCCGTCGCTGCACGAGGTGCTGATCGACCGGCTGGTCGGCTCCGGCCCGCCGGCCCGCCAGGTCTGGCTGCCGCCGCTGGCCGAATCGCCGAGCCTGGACTCGCTGCTGCCCAGCGTCGTGCCCGACCCCGTGATCGGCATGACAGTGGAGAACCCGGCGCTGCGCGGCCGGTTGCGTGTCCCGGTCGGCGTCGTGGACCGGCCGTACGAGCAGATGCGCGAACTGCTGCAGGTGGACCTGTCCGGCGCGAACGGGCACGTCGGCATCGCCGGTGCACCGCAGAGTGGCAAGTCGGCCCTGCTGCGGACCCTGGTGCTCGCCATGGCCCTGACCCACACGCCGGAGGAGGTCCAGTTCTACGGGCTGGACTTCGGCGGCGGCGGCATCATGGGCCTGACCGGCCTGCCGCACGTCGGATCGATCGCCAGCCGGATGGAACGCGACCGGGTCACCCGTACCGTGCAGGAGGTTCTGCAGGTGATGGAGCTCCGGGAGGCGGTCTTCGCCGACAAGGGCTTCGATTCGATCAACTCGTACCTGGCGGCCCGGCAACGCGGCGAGATCGACGACCCGCACGGGCACGTCTTCCTGGTCATCGACGGCTGGTTCACGATGAAGCAGGACTTCGCCGACCTGGACACCATTGTCGGTGAGCTGGCGGCGCGCGGCCTGTCCTTCGGCGTCCACGTGATCGTCACCGCGACCCGCTGGTCGGAGATCCGGACCTGGATGCGCGACCTGCTCGGCACCAAGCTGGAGCTGCGGCTCGGCGACTCGATGGAGTCCGAGGTCGGCTCGCGCAAGGCGGCCCTGGTGCCCACCCAGCCCGGCCGCGGCATGACCGCGGAGGCCCGGCACTTCCTCGGTGGTCTGCCCCGGCTCGACGGGCGGTCCGACGCGGACGGTCTCACCGAGGCCACCAAGTCGCTGGTCGAGGAGATCCGGATGTTCTGGTCCGGACCGGTCGCGCCGCCGGTGCGGATGCTGCCGACCCAGCTGCCGGCCGAGGGGCTGCCGGCCCCGCTGCCCGAGTTCAAGGTCTGCCTCGGTACGGACGAGCAGCGCCTGGCCCCCGTCTGGCACGACTTCCTGAGCACGCCGCACCTGATCGTGATGGGCGACAACGAGACCGGCAAGACGAACATCCTGCGGCTGGTGTTGCGGGCCGTCGCCGAGCGGTACAGCTCGGACAGGGCCAAGGTGGTGATCGGCGACTCCCGGCGCGACCTCGACAACGCGATCGACAGTGCGTACCAGGTCGGTTACGGGATCACCGGCGAGACGGTGCAGACGCTCGCCCAGCAGGCCGCGGTGTCGGTCGGCCAGCGGGTGCCGGGTGCGGACATCTCGTCCGAGCGGCTGCGCCGCCGCGACTGGTGGGGCGGTCCCGAGCTGTTCGTGGTGATCGACGACTACGAGCTGCTCAGCACGTCCTCCGGGATGGGCTCGACACTGGACTCGCTGATGCCGTTGTTGGCCCATGGCGTGCACATCGGCCTGCACGTGATCATCGCCCGGAGCACGTCCAGCGCGATGCGGGCGATGATGGATCCGGTCATCCGCCGGCTCTGGGAGCTGGGCACTCCGGCCACGGTGTTGTCGTACCCGAAGGAAGAGGGCCGGTTCATCGGCGAGGCGAGCCCGCGCAAGCTGCCTCCCGGCCGAGCCCAGTTGGTCACCCGACGTAGTGTGCAGTTGATCCAGACCGGCATAGTTACCGCCGGAGTCCTCGCGAAGGATTCCGCATGACCAGCCGCACCGAACGATGTGCGGGCCGGGCGCGCACGCCTGAGGGAGGCCGAGGATGACCTCAACCTTGAACACCGATGTCTGCCGGATTACGGTGATCAGCCCGGACCGGCGGGTCGACCTCGCCGTGCCGGCGACGACGACCGTGGCCGCGCTGATGCCGGTGCTCGTCTGGCACACCGGCGTCGCCAAGGACAACGACGAGTTGCGCGCGGACGGCGCCTGGGTCCTGCAACGCCTCGGGGAGTCGCCGTTCGATCCGACCGGTACGCCCGAGTCGCTGGACTGGCTCGAAGGCGAGGAGCTGCACCTGCGCCTGGCCGAGGACCCGCTGCCCGAGCTGGCGTTCGACGACCTGGCCGACGGTATCGCCACGATGGTCAACCGGCGCAACGACCGCTGGCAGCCGGAATACCGGCGCACGCTGTTCCTCGGGCTGTCGGGAGTCGGCATGGTCCTGCTGGCGCTCGTGCTGGCGGATGGCCCGAGCCTGCTCAGCGCGGTGGTCGGCTTCCTGCTGACGGCGATCTTCATGCTCTGCTCGGTGCTCTTCGGCCGTGCCGACGACCGGCCACTGTCCCTGCTCTTCGGGGTGGGCGCGGCCGCGTACGCCGGAGTGACCTCGCTCAATCTGGTCGACCACGGGCCCGACTCGCTCCACTGGAGCCCGCAAGCCCTGATGGTCGGCGCGGCGGCGGCCGCCGCGGTGTCGGTCGGGCTGGTGGTCACGCAGCGGCTCTGGGCCGAGAACCTGCCCTATCCGCCGATGCTGGCCGTGCTGATCACGGCCGTCGCGGCGATCTTCGTGCTCTGGCTGCGCTCGAGTTTCGGCATGTCCGGCCCGGGCGCTGCCGGCATCGCGGCTGCCCTGCTCTTCGGGGTCGTCGTCTTCGCGCCGAAGATCGTGCTGCGCTTCGCCCAGCTGCGCGGGCCGCAGCTGCCCAAGACCGGCGACGAGCTGCAGTACGACAACCAGCCCGAATCGGCTGCGGATCTCGCCCAGCGGGCCAACGCGGCCGACAACTACCTCAATGTCACCACTGTCGTCCTGTTGATCTGCCTGCCGTTCCTGTTCCAGATCATCATGACCGACCGCAGCTGGGCCGGCTGGACGCTCGTGGCGGTCTACTCAAGCGCCCTACTGCTGCGCGCCCGGGCGTTCCTCGGCGTCTGGCAGCGGGTGTCGCTGACCGCCGCCGGTACGGTCGGCTACTGCCTGGTCGTGCTGCGGAAATCGGACGGCGCGCAACCGGACGTACGTCTGTTCATGCTGCTTGGCCTGTCGTTGCTGTTGCTGTTGCTGGTGATGGCGACCCGTCGGCCGTGGCCGCGCCGCCTGCTGCCGATCTGGGAGTTCCTGGCCGGGGTATTCGACATGATCACCGCCTTGGCGATCCTGCCGCTGGTGATGCAACTGCTGGGCGCGTTCCCGTGGGCCCGCGGATTGTTCGGCTGAACCGATGCAGACTCAACGTGACCATGTGCACGCCCACCAGTTCCAGATGGGCCGGATGAGTTCCGCCCTGGTGCTGGGCGACCCGACGTCGGCGGAGAACCCGTCGCATCGTTCGATGATCGGCCTGATGGTCGGACTCGTCCTCGCCGTGCTGATCGTCGCGGGCTTCGGCGTCTTTGGCTGGTTGGTGCCCGGTGGCAGCAGCTCGTGGAAGGCCAAGGGCACGATCATCGTCGAGAAGGAGACCGGCAACCGGTACGTCTACGTCAACGGCTATCTGCGGCCGGCGCTCAACCTGACTTCGGCCATGCTGATCGAGGGCGCGAAGGCGAAGATCGAGCTGACTTCGCAGAACTCGCTCAAAGCGGTGCCGCACGGCGCGCCGATCGGCATCTCGGGTGCACCGCAGACCGTGCCGGCTCCGGGCGCGCTCCACACCGGCGGGTGGCTGGCCTGCCTGAGTGGCAGCGCCGGGGGCCCGGCCGACGGCATCGGCCTCAACCTGACCCCGGACAAGCCCGGCCAACAGCTCGACCGCGACAGGTTCGTACTCGTCACCGCAGGCGGCGACGAGTACCTGGTCTGGCGCAACCACCGCTTCAAGATCACTGATCCGGCCGTTCCGGTCGCCCTCGGCGTCACCAATGCGACCCCCATCCCGGCGCCGCTGGAATGGATCGAGGTTCTGACCCCCGACCAGGAGCTGAGCATCCCGAAGGTCCCGGGCCAAGGCCAGGCCGGGCCCGCGGTCGCCGGGCAGTCGTACCGGGTCGGGCAGGTCTTCTACCAGTCCGGCGGTAGCGGCGACCAGCTCTTCGTACTCCGCCAGGACGGTCTGGCCGCCGTCAACAAGACCGTGTACCTGCTGCTGCAGAGCGCGAGCGGAACGCCGGTCGCGCTGAACGCGGCGGACGTCGCTTCGGCGCAGCGCTCCGCCGACAAGTCGCTCACCGGTGTGCTGCCCGAGCTCGGTTCGGCGAAGGTCGCCGATCTGGGCAACCAGGTGCTCTGCCAGTACCAGGAGCCGGCCAGCGCCAAGTCGATCAACTTCACCGTGGTGTCCACCGACCGGGCGAATGCGGCCCTGCGGGCGGACGGGACCCCACGGGTGAACGTGCGGCCCGGCACCGGCATGGTCGTCTTCCCGATCCCGTTGCCGACCGACGCGAGCACCGCACCGCCGTACCTGATCTCCGACGAAGGGATCAGCTACAGCATGCCGAACGACGAAACCATGTCGTCTCTCAAATTCCCCAGCAGCTCGAAGGTTCCATTCCCACGGGGGTTGTTAGCGAAGATTAAAAGCGGTCCGGTTTTGAGTCTCCAGGCGATCGCCGCAACCGAAGGAGAGACGACGTCATGAAGGCACCCCTGGGTCGCTGGAACGCCAAGGCCAACGAGCCCCCGGTCGGAAAGCACATGGTGGGCAACGCCCTGGTCCTGCACACCGAGGACCAGATCAGCCCCGAGGCGCAGACGCTGGCGCTCACCGTGCGGGAGGACGACGAGAACGAGATCGTCCTGCTCGATCTGCAGGGCGACATGCCGGTCGGGATCTGGGAGTCGGTCGCGCACGCTCTCAACCGGCGCCGCAGCAACATCCGGCTGGTGGTCTGCGGGCAGCAGACGGAGACGACCGTCCTGGCCGGACAGTGGCTTTCCGAACGGCTGAACCGGACGGTCATCGCGCCGAACGGCTACATCATCCGTGGCGCCGACGGTGCGCTCTTCGTGCACGCGGGGGAGAACAGCGGCTGGGTCCGCTACCGCCCCGGCAAGACGCCGACCTGGGACGCCAAGCGCTTCCCGCAGCCGCTCTGGGACATCGCGGCGACCGAGCTCATGCCGACCAGCTCGGCCGGGGTGGCCGAGCCGCTGCCCGGCGGTGTCTGGATCCGGGACACCCGGGACATCGACCTGATCCGCGAGCACTGGCAGTGGCTGGTCACCTCGCTACCCTGCCAGCCGCACGCGCTCGCCGTCGTGCTCGGCTGCCCGGGCACCCCGCCGCTGCCGCTCGACGACATCGCCCGGTTCTGGCGCGAACTCGACGAGGAGAACCGCCGCCGGGTGCGATTCGTGCACTACGGCCCGGTCCAGGTGGCGAAGGGCGAAACCCTCGGGCAGACCCTGGCCGACCTGCTCAGCAGCCAGGTCATCTGTTTCGGCGGGGTGCCGGTGGGTGACGCGGCCCGGCCGCAGATGCACACCGTCACCGCCAGCGGCGAACTCGGCTGGCAGGTGTTCGCCCGCGAGCTCAGCTACACCCCGCGGACCCGGCCGACCGCTCCGGCGGTGACTCCGCACATGCTCAGCCACCGGGCGCCGCTGGTGCTCGGCGAGCCGCTCGCGCCGATGGTCTACTGGTACGCCAACGACGCGGTCATCGAGGTGATCCAGTCCGGCCTGTGGATGCGCCCGATGGAGGCGCCCCGCAACGCCGACTCGGTCCGCGCGGCCAAGCCCAGCGCCGAGCACCACACCTTCATCTTCGACGACGCCACCGAGGCCCGGGCGGCTCGGATGCGGGCGCTGGCCGAGGACGTCATCGCCCGACTCGACCCGGCCACCCGGGAACGCAGCGCCCTGGTCGCCGCGTCCAGGGTGTCCACCGCGTACGGCGCAGTCGAGGCCGGCGGGCAGCTGGCGATCGAGGACGCGACCTTCGTCGGCGTCGACGAGCCGATCACGGCTGAGGACTGGGCGAACGGCCGTGCCCCGCAGCTCGCCCCGGCGCCGACCGCGGTGGGCGCCGGGTTCGGCAGCCCGGAGCCCGCGTACGCGGATTTCCCGGTCCCGCCCGCCGGCGTCCCGACGGGCGAGGACATCACCGCTCTGCGGGCCTCGCAGAGTGCGTTCCTGGCCCAGGTCGACGAGGTGCCCGCGCCGGCCACGATGAGTGGGCTGACGCCCCGGCCGGACGAGACCGGCACGCCCGTGGCGCAGCCGAAAATCGTGCGGCCCCGGCACGCGGCGGCCGACGAGCCGCCGGTCGGAGAAGCGCGGCTGTCCGCGCCCGAGCCGGCCACACCGTCCGCCCCGGCGGTCGAGATGGCGTTGCCGACCGCGACCCCGGTCGTCGAACGCCCGGTGCCCGAGCCGCGGCAGGCCGGCGCGGTGAACTCGATCGTGAACTCGGTCGACGCGCCACCGCCACCGGTCGCGCCGGCCGGCTACTCCTCGCCGGTACCGACCCCGCCCGCTCCGCCGGTCGCGCCGTCGAACGCTCCGTCGGGGCCGGCCGTCGAGGGTCAGCCGGCGCAGCCGGATCGCACCCTGCCCCCGCCGCCGACGATCACGTCGCCGGCGCCGCCGGTCGACCCGGCAGCTCCGGAGCAGCCCGAAGCACCCGCGCCGCCGGAGAAGCCGCGCTTCCAGCCGACTCCCGAGGTGAGCGCGTCGGCGCTGCTGACCGGGCGCGGCCTGGAGGAGGAACGAGGCTGGCTGCGGCGCACGCTGAGCCGGGATTTCGACTCAGTCGCCAGCTCGATCTCGCGAGTCCTCTCCGAACACCCGGGTCTGCAGGGCGGGGACGCGAAGACCAACAGCGAGATCCTCAGTGACTCGGTAGCCGTACGCCTGTACCTGTCTCCGCAGGGTGCGGCGATCGACGCCGGGCTGCGCTCGGCGCGCAAGGGACCGCATGTGCCTTTTGCCCGGTGCGTGGTGTCCGGCCTCAGTCGGCTGCCGTCGCACCGCGGCGCGACGATGTTCGCCGCCTCGCCGTCGCGGGCGGAGTGGAAGCTGCTCAGCGGGCGCAGCCTGCTGACCGACTGGGGCTTCCTGAACGCGCTGACCGCACCGTCGGCCGCGCTGACCGGCGACGTGGACGTCCTGATCTGGGCGATGACCGCTCGGCGTACCGCCCTGCTTGAGCCGGCCGGGGACGAGCACGTCGACAACCGGGTGCTCTTCATGCCCGGGACCAACTTCAAGGTGCTGGACATTGTGGAGCCCAGCGAGCGCGGCCGGGGCCAGGTGCTGATCCGGGAGCTGTCCGCCAACGAGATCGACAGCGAGGGCCGGGTCGAGAAGGACCGGGTGTCGTTCGACGAGCTGGCCACCGCGTCCCTGCGCCGGTGTGCCGAGCGCTGGAGCGAGGAGAAGCCGACCTCTTCGGTCGGTGTCCAGGCCGTGGCCCGGTTCAGCGCCCTCCCGGGCCTGGTGTGAGGGGAATCCACAGATGAATCGGCAGATACTCGTAGTGGCCGGCGGTCAGCAGGGCGCCTATCCGACGATCGGCGCCGCCCTGGCCCGCGCCGAGGACGGCGCCACCATCACCGTGCACGCGGGCCGCTACGAGGAGAAGCTCGTGGTCGGCAAGCGGGTGACGATCAGCGCGCAGGACGGCGCCGGGTCGGTCGTCGTGTACGCCGCTGAGGGCAGTGTGCTCGTCGTCAACGGCGGCGGTGCGCAACTGCGCGGCCTGGTATTGGAGAGCGCGGACGCCAAGCTCGCCGCGATCGACGTCTACCGCGGCGAGGTCGCCCTGGACGACTGCCGGATCACCGGCGCCTCCTGGGCCACCATCCTGTCCCGGCTGGAAGGCTCGCTGGCGATGCGTGGCTGCAAGGTGGCCAGCTCGGCGGGCGCCGGCATCGTGGTCACCTCGGCGCGGGTGAGCACGGTCGAGGACACCATGGTCAGCGACGTCGCGTCGTCGGCCGTGGTGGTCGCCGAGGTCGGCTCGCTCACGCTGCGCCGCTGCGTGCTGCGTCAGGTCGCCGCGAACGGCGTCTGCGTGAACGGTTCGGCCACCTGTGTGCTCGAGTACTGCGAGATCATCGAGGCCGGCAAGCCCGCCGTCGTGATCGAGCAGCAGGGCAAAATCAAGATCAACAAATTGACCGTACGGGACAGCGCGAACGTCGACCTCTACCTGCGCGGCGACGGCGCGGTGACGGTGGTCGACTCCACCTTCACCGGGGCGGCCGTGCAGTCCGCGCACATCACCGAGGGTGCCGTGCCGGTCTTCCGCCAGTGCACCTTCACCGGCGTCAAGCACACCGGTGTCCAGGTCAGCAACGGTGCCGCGCCCCGCTTCGTCGACTGCACCTTCGCCGATATGCCGATCGGTATCCGCGCCGACGGCGACAGCCGGCCCAGCTTCGACGGCCTGACCGTACGCGGCACCACCGAGCACGTCGCCACGGTCACCGGCGGTTCGACGGCCACGTTCGCCAAGCTGCGCGCCGATGTGCGCCAGGGCAAGGGCATCCGGGTCGCCGAAAAGAGCAAGATCAATTTCTCCGACCTGGCGATGGAGCTGGCCGACATCGTCGGCGTCGAGGTGCTCGAAGGCTCCGAGGCGACCTTCACCGACGCGCGGGTGACCACCACCGCCGAGGAGTCCATCTCCCTCGGCGCCGGCACGCGAGGCACGTTCGCCTCCATCATGCTGCGTGGCGGCGGCCTGCTGGTCCAGACAGATGCGCAGGCCACCGTACGCGACAGCGAGATCGTCGACGCCGCCGGCGAAGGCCTGCGGGTGCTCGGCACGCTGACCGCCAGCCGCTGCCGGATCCGCGGCTCGCGGCGCAACGGCGTGGCGATCGAGCCCGGCGGCCGGGCCACGTTGACCGAGTGCGAGGTGCTGGGCAGCAAGGGCGCCGGGGTGCACGCCGACACGGCCGAGCCGGTCACCCTGACCCGCTGCGAGATCGAGGGCAGCATCTACAAGCCGGCCACCAACCAGTTCACGGTGGTCGACGATCGCGCCGCGTACGCGAGTGCCGCCCCCACGCTGCCGGAGCCGGCCGCGGCGCCCGCCGCACCGATGGCCCAGACCCAGCAGGGCGACGCCGTAGAGCTGACCGGCCCGCTCAGCGAGCTCGACGTCCTGATCGGACTCACCGGCGTCAAGACCGAGGTCAAGGGCCTGATCAACCTGATCAAGATGTCCCAGGTGCGCCAGCAGATGGGCCTGCCGATGCCGCCGATGAGCCGGCACCTGGTCTTCGCCGGACCGCCCGGCACCGGTAAGACCACGGTCGCCCGGCTGTACGGCTCGGTGCTCAAGGAGCTGGGCATCCTCAGTAAGGGTCACATGATCGAGGCGGCCCGCGCCGACCTGGTCGGCCAGTACATCGGATCCACCGCGATCAAGACCACCGAGCTGATCAACAAGGCGATGGGCGGGGTGCTCTTCATCGACGAGGCGTACACGCTCTCGTCCGGCTCCGGCGGCTCCGGCCCCGACTTCGGTCAGGAGGCCATCGACGCGCTGATGAAGATGATGGAGGACCATCGCGACGAGATCGTCGTCATCGTGGCCGGATACTCCCAGCTGATGGAGAAGTTCCTCGACTCCAACCCCGGTCTGGCCTCCCGCTTCACCCGCACCGTCGAGTTCCCCAACTACAGCGTTGACGAGCTGGTCACGATCACGACCAACCTGTGCCGCAAGCACTACTACGAACTGACCGACGAGGCGATCGAAGCGGTCACCACGTATTTCGAGCGCACGCCGAAGGGCGAGACCTTCGGCAACGGCCGGGTCGCCCGCAAACTCTTCGAAGCGATGGTCAACAACCAGGCGTCCCGGCTCGCCCTCGCCCCGCCGACGAGGGACAGCGAGCTCAACCGACTGACCGAATCGGATCTGGCCCCCGAGCTGGCCCAGCTCGACGCGCTGCCGGCCAGCAGCAAGCGTCGCCCCGACGAGGACCAGAATCCCCGGGCCGTGTTCTTGGCCAGCCAGTCCTGGAAACGCATCGCGGACCTGGTCGGCATGCCGGAGCTGCGGCGGTCCATCGGCGGCGCTGTGCTGGCCCTGGCCGAAGCCCGCCGGCAGGGCCAGCCGATGGGAAAAACGGCCAACGTCGTGCTGGCCGGCCCGCCCGGCTCCGGTCGCACCGAACTGGCCCGGCTCTACGCGCAGGCACTCTCCGAGATGGATCTGGTCCCGGTCGGCCAGGTCGTGAGCGTGGCGCTGTCGGACGGCCTCTTCGCCCAGTGGCCCGGCCAGGCCCGCAGCCTGGTCGACAAGGCCGTGCAGGACGCGGTCGGCGGTACCCTGGTCGTGCACTGGGACGTCGACGCGAACCACGACGAATTTCAGGGCGAAGTGGCCGAGGCGCTGGCCGGCGCACTGCGCTCCGGACCGGCGTGTGTGCTGATCGGCGAGGCCAGGGTCCTACAGAAGATGCTGAACGGCTCGCCCCTGGCC
>JAVHVY010000074.1:0-12510 GCA_032160305.1 Actinoplanes sp. | reverse complement strand
CAGCTTCTGTGCGCCGTCCACGTCGAGCGAGCCGTCCGGGCGGAACGGGGTCACCATGGCGGTCAGCAGCCGTCCGAAGGGCCGCGCGGGGTCGTGCGTCATACCCCACAACTTATCCGACGGCGTTCAGGCGCACCGCGCTGCCGGTGTGCGACCTACCCGCGGGTGTGCTCGACCACGCGATAGCGCGGCCCGCGACTGTCACCGAGCCACTCCCCGACCTCGGCCGGCCACCCGGGGCCGAGCTCCGGAGCGAAGGTGTCACCGTCGACGGTCAGGTCGATCTCGGTGCGGACCACCAGGCCGGCGTACGGCAGGAAGGCGGCGTAGACGCCCGCGCCGCCGATCACCCAGAAGTCGCCCGCGTAGCGTTCGAGGATCTCTTCGACGGAGCCGGCGGTCTCCGCGCCGTCGACCTTCTCCCCCGAACGGGTCAGGACCACGTTGCGCCGGCCCGGCAGCGGGCGCCACCGCGGCGGCAGCGACGCCCAGGTGGCCCGGCCCATCACCACGGTCGAGCCGATCGTGCGTTGCTTGAAGATCGCCTGCTCGCCCGGGATCCGCCAGGGGATCTCGCCGGCCGCCCCGATCACCCGCCCGTGCGCCTCGGCCCAGATCATCCGTACCGTCATGCCGTTCTCCGCCGAGCCGCGCTCACACGGCCACGGGGGCGCGCAGGGCCGGGTGGTGCCGATAATTCACCAGGCTGACGTGCTCGAAGGTGTAGTCGAAGAGCGACGGGGCCGGGGCCAGCTCCAACTGGGGAAAGTCGAAGGCCGGGCGGCTCAGCTGCTCGCGGACCTGGTCGACGTGGTTGCTGTAGACGTGGCAGTCGCCGCCGACCCAGATGAGGTCGCCCGGCAGCAGCCCGACCTGGGCGGCGATCATCCGGGTCAGCAGCGCGTAGCCGGCGATGTTGAACGGGACGCCGAGGAACATGTCCGCACTGCGCTGGTAGAGCTGGCAGGAGAGCCTGCCGCCGGCGACGTAGAACTGGAACAACGCGTGACACGGCTCCAGGGCCATGGCACCGAGATCGGCCACGTTCCAGGCGGAGACGATCATCCGGCGGGAGTCCGGGTCGGTCCGCAGGGTGGCGAGCAGGTTGGCGATCTGGTCGATGCTGCCGCCGTCCGGGGTGGGCCAGTTGCGCCACTGGTGGCCGTAGACCGGGCCCAGGTCGCCGTTCTCGTCGGCCCACTCGTCCCAGATCGTCACGCCGTTCTCCCGGAGCCAGGCCGTGTTGCTGTCGCCGCGTAGGAACCAGAGCAGCTCGACTACGACCGACTTGACGTGCACCCGCTTGGTGGTGATCAGCGGGAAGCTCTCCGCGAGGTCGTAGCGCAGCCGCTCGCCGAAGAGGCTGACCGTGCCGGTACCGGTCCGGTCCCCTTTCGGGACGCCGGTCTCGAGCACCCGGCGGAGCAGGTCTTCGTACTGCGTGTCAGGCATGCGGATCTCCAGGATCGCGGACCAGGAACGGGTGGCTCAGACGTGCGGGTGGCTCAGACGTGCGGGTGGCTCAGACGTAGAAGGCGGTGAACGGGGCCCACGGCAGGTTGCGCAGGACGCTCCAGACGGCCCAGACGCCGAGGACGACGCCCAGCACCCGCGGGGTCAGCTCAAGCCTGGGCAGCTTCCACCCGAAGAGCCGGTTTCCGGCCCAGGAGATGTACATGTAGAGCAGGAACGGCACCGCGAAGGTGAAGATCGCGTGGTGCCGGGCGGCCGCCGGGATGTCGCCGTGCAGCAGATACCACGCCGCGCGGGTGCCGCCGCAGCCGGGACAGACGAAACCGGTGGTGTATTTGAGCAGGCAGGCCGGCGCGTCACCGGCGGCGGCCGAGGTCGGATGGGTGGCCAGGGTGTAGCCCACCGAGGCGCTCATGCAGGCGAGCATGGCGACCGGCGCGACCCAGAGCGGGGACTCGTGCCAGGTGCGCATGATGAAGCGGGTGACCCGGTCCGGCTGGGGTGGCGGCGGCGCGTAATAGGGCGGGTAAGCCGGAGCGGGCTGCTCCGTCGTGCTGCTCATGGGCGTCACGCTACACCCGCCGCACCCGTGACCAGCGCCGCCGACAGCGGGCCCGCGAAGTCGCCCCGCACGGGTGGCGCGACGGTGCTCAGGCCCAGCCAGCCGGCCAGCCGGTGCAGTTCGGCGGCGAGCGCCACCGCGGTCTCGCCCTGCTCAGCGGTCGGCTCGATCCACGCCGCCGGGATCTGCAGCACGCCGGCCTTGCGGTCCGCTTTCAGGTCGACCCGGGCGGCGAACCGGTCACCGAGCAGGAACGGCAGCACGTAGTACCCGTAGAGCCGCTGCGGGGCCGGGACGTAGATCTCGATGCGGTAGCTCATCTCGAAGAGGCGTTCGGTCCGGTTGCGCTCCCAGATGAGCGGATCGAACGGGCTGATCAGGGTGGCGGCCCGCACCCGGCGCGGCAGCTTTGCCTCGTAGTGCAGATGGGCCGGGGCCTTCCAGCCCTGGACCGCCACCGGGAGCAGCACCTTGTCCTCGATCAGCTCCCCGATCGCCTGCTTGAAGCCGGCCACCGGCAGCCGGAAGTAGTCACGCAGCTCGGCCTCGGCGGCCACGCCGAGCGCCCGGGCGGAGTGCTCGACCAGCGCCCGGAAGGCGTCCTCCGGGGCCGGGGTGGGCGCGTCCAGCACCGCCGTGGGCAGCACCCGCTCGGGCAGGTCGTAGCGCCGGGCGAAGGACGACGTGCGGTCGGCGGCGGTCACCTGGCCGGTGTAGAAGAGCCACTCCAGGGCCTGTTTCACCACCGACCAGTTCCATCCCCAGTGGCCCTTGGTCCGTGGGGTGTCGTGCTCGATCTCGGCGGCGGTCAGCGGGCCCCGGTCGCGCACCTCGTCGAGCACCCAGGCGACCAGGTCGGGCTGCTGGGCGACGATCCGGGTCATCGAGCCCCAGGCGTATTTCCGCGCATCCGCCATCCGCCAGCGGAACAGCGGCTGCAGATCGGTCCGGATCAGCGACGCCTCATGCCCCCAGAACTCGAACAGCTCCCGCGGCCTGCGGTAGGCGGCCCGCTCGATCAGGGCCGGCGAATACGGCCCGAGCCGGCTGTAGAGCGGCATGAAGTGGGCGCGCTGCAGCACATTGACCGAATCCATCTGGATCAGGTGCAGGCGACGCAGCACCCGGCGCAGATGGCGCAGGTCGGTGGCCCCACCCGGGGCAGGGTCGGTGAAGCCCTGGGCCGCCAGCGTGACGCGGCGGGCCTGGGCGAGTGAAAGCGCTTCCGGAACGGTCATCGACGAGCACGCTAGTCGAGGGGTACGACACATTCTCGGTGCCCGACGCGCCTGTAGGCTCGCCGCATGGCACTCGGCTTCGTCCGTCCCGCGCGTCCCGAGGATGCCGGCGAGATCGCGCGCATCCAGCTGGCCACCTGGCGGACGGCGTACCGGCGGATGTTTCCGGCGCACGTGCTGGCCAACGTGGACGAGGGGTACCTGGAGCGGGGCTGGCGGGCGGCGATCACCGAGACGCCGTCGCCGCGGCACCGGGTGCTGATCGCCGTCGAGCAGAGCGAAACCGCGAACACGGTGGTCGGCTTCGCGGCCGCCGGCCCGGCCGACGAGCAGGCGCTGGCGCCCGAGGAGCCGCCGCTCGGCGAGGACGTGGCCGCGATCACCGATCTGCTGGTCGAGCCGCGCTGGGGCCGGCGCGGGCACGGCAGCCGCCTGCTCGCGGCCACTGTCGACCTGTGGCGCGAGGACGCGTTCACGTCCGCGGTCGCCTGGGCGTACGACGCGGATCAGGCGATGCGGAAGTTCCTGACCTCGACCGGCTGGGGGCCGGACGGCGCGACCCGGGCGCTCGACGTCGACGACATGCTGGTCAACCAGCTTCGCCTGCACGCGGCGCTCGACCCGCAACTCGACCCGCAACTCGACCGGCAGCGCGACCCGCAGCGCGACCGGCAACTCGACCCGCCGCTTGACCCGCAACTCGACCGGCTGCGCGACCCGCTTCTTGACCCGCCGCCGGGACTGTCAGTCGAGCAGGGCGTCGATGCCGACGGTCAGGCCGGGCCGGCTCGACACTGAGCGCACCCCCAGCAGGACGCCGGGCATGAAGGAGCTCCGGTCCAGCGAGTCGTGCCGGATGGTCAGCGTCTCGCCCTGGGTGCCGAAGAGGACCTCCTGGTGGGCGACCAGGCCCGCGGCGCGCACCGCGTGCACCCGTACGCCGTCGATCTGCGCACCGCGCGCACCCGGCACCTCGTCCTTGGTCGCATCCGGCATCGGGCCGAGGCCCGCCTCGGCGCGGGCCGCGGCGATGATCCGGGCCGTGTGCGTCGCGGTGCCGCTCGGCGCGTCCAGCTTGCGCGGGTGGTGCTGCTCGATGATCTCGGCCGACTCGAAATAGCGGGCCGCGCGGGCCGCGAACTGCATCATCAGCACCGCGCCGATGCCGAAGTTCGGGGCGATCAGGACACCGACGCCGGGCTTGCCGGCCACCCACCCGCGCACCTGGCCGAGCCGTGCCTCGGTGAAGCCGGTCGTGCCGACCACGCAGTGGATTCCCTGGCCGACGGCCCAGCGCAGGTTGTCCATCACCACATCGGGGGTGGTGAAGTCGACCAGCACCTGCGCGTCGGCGGCCGTGGCCAGGTCGTCGCCGTCGTCGATCGCGGCCACCAGCTCGAGGTCACCGGCCGCTTCGACCGCTGTGCACACTTCGCGGCCCATCCGGCCCCGGGCGCCGAGGACACCGACCCTAGTCACACTGACTCCTCCGTGTTGACATGCCGCCGCGCCCACCGGCGTTCGGCGAACCCGACCAGCAGGAACGTGCCGGCCACGTACAGCCAGCCGACCAGCACGTCGACCACGTAGTGCTCACCCGAGTAGACCAGCGTGAAGGTCATCGCCAGCGGGTAGGCGAGCAGTGCCGGCCACCAGCGCCGGCCCACGACCGGCAGGAAGAAGGCGACCGCCATCATCGCGTACGCCGTGTGCAGCGACGGCATCGCGGCCACCGGGTTCGACGCCTCCACCTGCAACGCGTTCAACGTGTTGCCGGCGCCGTGCAGGCCGATCGCGTTCCAGCCGGCCGTCGAGATCCGGGCCACCGGGTCGCCCAGGTAGCCGTGCAGCGCGGCCCACCACGGCGGCGCGGCCGGATAGAGGAAGTACGTGATCAGGCCGGCCACGCTGAGCGTGAACCAGCGCCGCATGTAGCGTGCCCACTGGTCACGCGACCGCAGCCAGAGGATCACCGCGACGGTCGGCACGGTCAGGAAATGCGAGACGTAGACCAGCGACACCACCACCTCCCACCACTGCACGTGGCCGGGCTGGTAGAGGTGCTGCTGTAGCCAGACGGTCGGCACACGGCCGCCGAACAACGCCTCGTCGGCGTGGATCATCGACAGCACGTGCGGCTGGAAGAGGTCGTCGGCGTACCCGCGCGAGACGTTGTAGACGACCAGCAGCAAGGCGATCGGCAGCCAGTCGCGCAGGAACAGCAGATGCTGCCGCCACGGCAGTTCGCTGCGCCAGGCGATGGTGGCCAGCCACAGCCAGCCGAAGGCGATCAGCGGGTCGCTGGTCGGCACCCCGATGAACCAGGTGCCGACCGCGAAGACCGCCGTCCAGACCAGCATGCCGATGATCCGCCGCTTGCGACGGTCAGCGACCGGCGGCTGTTGTAGGTCGGGTGCGGGGCTCAGGGTGGTCACGGCGTCCCAGGCTAACGGGTGGCGAAAGCCGACTCGTCGAACGGTCCGACGACGGCCAGCGACATCGGCTGGGCGAGCAGGTCGGCGGCGACCTGGTTGACCTCGGCGAGGGTCACCCGGCCGACCCGGGCGAGCAGGTCGTCGACGCTCATCAGGTCACCGTAGAGCAGCTCCGACTTGGCCAGCCGGCTCATCCGCGAGCCGGTGTCCTCCAGCCCGAGCACGTACGAGCCCTTCACCATCCCCTTGCCACGGGTGATCTCCTCGGGCGTGACGCCGTCGGCGGCCACCCTGGCCAGCTCAGCGCGGGTCAGGTCGAGCACCTCCTCGACCTTGCCGGGTGCGCAGCCCGCGTAGACACCGAACAGCCCGGCTTCCGCGTACTGGCTGCCGTACGAGTAGACCGAGTAGGCCAGGCCGCGCTTCTCCCGGATCTCCTGGAAGAGCCGGCTCGACATGCCGCCGCCGAGCACGTTGTTGAGCACGCCGAGCGCGAAGCGCCGCTCGTCGAGCCGCCCGATACCGACCCCACCGAGCACGATGTGCGCCTGCTCGGTGTCCCGGTGGCGCACCACTGTCTGCGCGGACCGGGTCCGGACTCGCTTGTCGGCGGGCCGGTGCGCCTCGGGCTCGGCTGCGGCCGAGTCGAGCGGGGTGCCGGCCAGGGCCTTGCGGACCAGCCGTACGACGGTGGCGTGGTCGAGATTGCCCGCCGCCGCGATGACGATCCGGGGCGCGATGTAGCGCTTGCGGTAGAAGCTGTTGATCTGGTTGCGGGTCATCGGGGAGATCGACTCCTCGGTGCCCGAGATCAGCCGGCCGAGCGGGCTGGCCGCGCCGAAGACGCTCTCGGTGAAGACGTCGTGCACCTCGTCGCCGGGCTCGTCCTCGTGCATGGCGATCTCTTCGAGGATCACCCCGCGTTCGGTCTCGACATCCGACGGGGCGAGCAGCGAGTCGGCCACCGCGTTGCCGAGCACGTCCACCGCGAGCGGCAGGTCGGCGTCCAGCACGCGGGCGTAGTAGCAGGTGTATTCCTTCGTGGTGAAGGCGTTCGTCTCGCCGCCGACGGCCTCGATCTCAGCCGAGATCTCCAGCGCCGTGCGCTTGTGGGTGCCCTTGAAGAGCAGGTGTTCGAGGAAGTGCGAGGCGCCGGACATGGCCGCCGTCTCGTCCCGGGAGCCGACGTTGACCCAGACACCGATCGAGGCGCTGCGGGTGGTGGCGATCGACTCGGTCAGAATCCGCAGGCCGCTGGGCAGCACCGTACGGCGTACGCCGTCGGTGAGGGTCTTGGTGACGCCGCGGGCCGGCCTACCGGCCGGCCCGCGCGAACTCGCTGTCATCAGGTGTGTCAGTTACGGTCGCCGCTGGGCCGCTGACGGCGCCGGCGCGGCTCGCCGCCACCGTCACCCTCACGCCGCGGGCCACGGTCCTCACGCGGCGGACGGGACTCGCCGTCGGCAGTGGCGGCCGGGGCCGGGGCCGGGGCCTCGGCACCCTCCGGACGGACCTTGTCCAGGTAGATCTTGCCCCGGTTGTCGATGTCCGCGATGGACACCTCGACCTTGTCGCCGACGTTGAGGAAGTCCTCGACCCGGTCGACGCGCTTGCCGTCGCCCACCTTGGAGATGTGCAGCAGGCCGTCGCGGCCGGGCAGCAGCGAGATGAACGCGCCGAACGCGGCCGTCTTCACCACCGTGCCGAGGAACTTGTCACCCATCTTCGGCAACGTCGGGTTGGCGATCGCGTTGATCCGCTCGACGGCGGCGTCGGCCGACGGGCCGTTCGTCGCGCCGACGTAGATCGTGCCGTCGTCTTCGATGGAGATGTCGGCACCGGTCTCGTCCTGGATCGCGTTGATGGTCTGACCCTTCGGGCCGATCACCATGCCGATCTTGTCGACTGGGATCTTGACCGAGGTCACCCGAGGGGCGTACTCGCTCATCTCGGCCGGGGTGTTGATGGCCTGCTCCATGACCCCGAGGATCGTGGCGCGGGCGTCGTGGGCCTGCTGCAGGGCGGCGGCCAGCACGTCCGACGGGATGCCGTCGAGCTTGGTGTCCAGCTGCAGGGCGGTGACGAACTCGCGGGTGCCGGCGACCTTGAAGTCCATGTCGCCGAACGCGTCCTCGGCGCCGAGAATGTCGGTCAGCGCGATGTACTGCGTCTTGCCGTCGACCTCGTCGGAGATCAGGCCCATCGCGATGCCGGCGACCGGCGCCTTCAGCGGCACACCGGCGGAGAGCAGCGACAGCGTCGAGGCGCAGACCGAGCCCATCGACGTCGAGCCGTTCGAGCTCAGCGCCTCGGAGACCTGGCGGATCGCGTACGGGAACTCCTCGCGCGCCGGCAGCACCGGCACGAGGGCCCGCTCGGCGAGCGCGCCGTGACCGATCTCGCGGCGCTTCGGCGAACCGACCCGGCCGGTCTCACCGGTCGAGTAGGGCGGGAAGTTGTAGTTGTGCATGTAGCGCTTGGACTTCTCGGGGGCGAGGGTGTCCAGGGTCTGCTCGAGCCGCAGCATGTTCAGCGTGGTGACGCCCAGGATCTGGGTTTCGCCCCGCTCGAAGAGCGCGGAGCCGTGCACCCGGGGCAGGACGCCGACCTGGGCGCTCAGCGGCCGGATGTCTCGCGGGCCACGGCCGTCCATCCGGATCTGGTCGCGCAGCACGCGGCCGCGGACCTCGGACTTGGTGACCGACCGGAAGGCGGCGCTGACCTCCTTCTCCCGGCCCTCGAACTGCGGGCCGACGGCCTCGATCGTCTTGGCCTTGACCAGGTCGAGCGCTTCCTCGCGGTCGGCCTTGCCGGCAATCTTCAGCGCTTCGGAGAGCTCGCCGCGGGCGGCGTTGCTGACGGCGGCGTACACGTCGTCCTGGTAGTCCAGGAAGACCGGGTAGTCGGCGACCGGCTTGGCGGCGATGTCGGCCAGCTCACTCTGTGCACGGCAGAGCTCGCGGATGGCCGGCTTGGCCGCCTCGAGCCCGCTGGCGACGATCTCCTCGGTCGGCGCGGTGGCGCCGGCGGCGATCAGCTTGATCGCGTGCGGGGTGGCCTCGGCCTCGACCATCATGATCGCCACATCGCCGTCGGGCAGCGTGCGCCCGGCCACGACCATGTCGAAGGTGGCCCGCTCTAGCTCGTCCAGGGTCGGGAAGGCGACCCACTGGCCCTCGACGTGCGCGACCCGGGTCGAGCCGACCGGTCCGCTGAACGGCAGGCCGGAGAGCTTGGTGGACATCGAGGCGGCGTTCATCGCCACGACGTCGTACGGGTGCTGCGGGTCGAGCGCCAGGATCGTCTCGACGACCTGGACCTCGTTGCGCAGGCCCTTGGTGAACGACGGGCGCAGCGGCCGGTCGATCAGCCGGCAGGTGAGGATCGCGTCCTCGCTGGGCCGGCCCTCGCGGCGGAAGAACGAACCGGGGATGCGGCCCGCGGCGTACATCCGCTCCTCGACGTCGACCGTGAGCGGGAAGAAGTCGAAGTGCTCCTTCGGCTGCTTGCCGGCGGTGGTCGCGGAAAGGACGGTGGTGTCGCCCAGCTGGACGATCACCGAGCCGGCGGCCTGCCTGGCCAGCCGGCCCGTGGAGAACGTGATCTCGCGGGTGCCGAACGCACCGTTGTCGATGACGGCGGTGCGCGATTCGGTGCCGAGAGCGGTGTTCTGCTCTGTCATGTTGGTGCGGTACTCCTTCGTCGAGGACCCGGCGGTGCACTCAGCGCGGAAGAGGCTGGCCGGTCTTCGATCGAAGTGCCCAGGATTGGCTGCCTGGGAACCACTACCGAGGACCGGTGCCAGGGGCCTGGGGCCGCGCGGGTCCGTTGGGTGTGGTGCGGGGGAGCGGCCAGGCGGCCACTCCCCCGTCAGATCATCGGCGCAGGCCGAGACGCTCGATCAGCGTCCGGTAGCGCTGGATGTCCTTCTTCTGAACGTAGTTGAGCAAGCGGCGCCGGCGACCGACCAGCAGAAGCAGGCCACGACGGCTGTGGTGGTCGTGCTTGTGCAGTTTCAGGTGCTCGGTCAGGTCGGCGATCCGCTTGGTGAGCATCGCGACCTGCACCTCGGGCGAACCGGTGTCGCCTTCGAGCGTCGCGTACTCAGTCATGATCTTGGTCTTGGTCTCTTGGTCGAGCGCCATGTTCTCCGTGATTCCGTGTTGCCTGAATAAGAGCCGAATCTCGAGCCCGCGGCGTCGTGCAGGCACGCGAGAACGGTCGTCGATCAATTCCGACGTCACGGCAACCTTACCAGGGGGTCAGCCGAGCAACGCGCGGGTCTGTTCCACGTCCTCGTGGATCTGCGCCACCAGCGGCTCGATGCTGTCGTAGGTGCGCTGTTCGCGCAGATGGGCGACGAAATCGAGGCTGACCCGCTCGCCGTAGAGATCGCCGGCGAAGTCGAGGACATAGGCCTCGACCCGGCGTTCCCGTCCGGAGAAGGTGGGGTTCGTCCCGATCGACACGGAGGCCTGCTGCGGGCCCGCGAACGTCCCGCCACGGACGAGCCACCCGGCATAGACACCGTCGGCGGGCACCGCCGCATAGCGGTGGACCATCAGATTCGCCGTCGGGAAGCCGATCTCGCGGCCGCGCTGGTCGCCGCGCACGACCACGCCGCCCAGCCGGTGCGGCCGGCCGAGTGCGGCCGCCGCGGCCCGCACGTCCCCGGCGTCGACACAACTGCGGATGTACGTGGAACTGAAGACCAGCCCGTCCTCGGCGACCAGCGGCGCCTCCTCGACGGTGAAGCCGAACGACCGCCCGAGCCTCTCCAGCAGGGCCACGTCCCCCGCCGCCCGGTGCCCGAAGCGGAAGTTGTCCCCGACCACCACCACCGCCGCGTGCAGCGCCTGTACCAGCACATCGTGCCCGAACGCCTCGGGGCTGAGCTGGGAGAACGCCGGCGTGAACGGCACCACGCAGAGCGCGTCGACGCCGAGCTGCTCGATCAGTTCGGCCTTGAGCACCGGCTCGGTCAGCACCGCCGGGTGCGAACCGGGCCGCACCACCTCGGCCGGGTGCGGGTCGAAGGTCACCACCACGGACTGCAGACCGAGGTCGCGGGCCCGTTTCACGGCGTGCCCGATGATCGCCTGGTGGCCCCGATGCACGCCGTCGAACACCCCGATGGTGACGACCGATCGTCCCCACCCGCCGGACACCGCTTCGTAGCCCCGCCACCGCCGCATCAGATGCCTCCCCTTCGATGCATACCGCTGAACAGCGTATAGGTTTGCTCAGCTGCCTGAAACGCTACGATTAGCCCCGATATGAGCAGCACATGGAGTCGCCTCATCCTGCAGGTCGCGGAGGCCACCTTCGCCGCGTTGTACCTGCGCGCCCTGTTTCGCTACCTGCACCGACGTGACCCGCTGCAACGCGACATCACCTGGGTCTTCGCCCCGCCCGCGGTGCTCTTCGTCATCGAAATCGCCGGCCTGCTCCCCGGTCCGCTGCCCCACTGGACCACGCCGGTCGTTTCGACACTGCTGCTCGCGCAGCCGTATCTGACCATCCGGCTGGCGGCCCGGCTGCGGGACATGCCGCGCCGGCTCGAGACCGTCGTGCTCGTCTCCTCCGTCGCCGCCGCCGGCCTGCTGATCGTCCTCGACTCGCCGGCGCAGTCGTGGCAGATCGCGTTGCCGAGGGCGATCCTCATCCTGGCCGGCGAAGCGATCGCGGCCGGCCTGCTCTACGGCAAGGCCCGCACCCGGACCGGTGCCAACCGGGCCCGCCTCACCATCGCCGCCTTCGCCACCCTCGCCTACGGCGGCTGGATCGCCCTGATCGGCATCAGCGCCCTGCTGGATCACAATCCGGGCATCGCCGTCGCCGGCCGGATGCTGGCCCTGATCAGCGGAGTCGGCTACCTCATCGCCTTCGTCCCGCCGACGTGGCTGCAACGGGCCTTCTCCGCGCTGGCCGCCCAGTCGGTCACCGAACGCCTGCTGCGCGCTCCCGTCGACTCCCCCGAACAGGTCTGGCAGATCTACGCGGAGACCATGCGGATGCAGACCGGTGCCGACGCGGTCGCCGTCCTGATGCCGCGCCCGGACGGACAACTCGCCACGACCGGCTACTCCGGGCCGCCGATCCACACTCCGGAGATCCTGGGCAACGCCGACCTGACCGCCCTGATCAGCGCCGACCGGCCGGCCCGGCTCCGCGAGGGTGATCCGTCCCTGGTCGCCCATTACGGCGACGACCTCGGCGACGACTTCGTCACCGTGCTGAGCATGCCGGTGCCACCCGACTCCGAGGGCGCGGTGCTGCTCTTCAACCGGCATCGCAGCCTGTTCAGCGACGACGACCTGCGACTGCTGGCCACCCTCGGCGGGCAGGCCGGCTTCCTCGCCGAACGGCAGGCGGTCACCGCGGCGCAACGCCGGATGGCCGTCGAGCTGAGCGCCTCCGTCGAGGCGCTGACCCGGGCCAGCCAGGCGAAGAGCAACTTCCTGGCCAACATGAGCCACGAGTTGCGTACGCCGCTCAACGCGATCATCGGCTTCAGCGACCTGATGCGGATGGAGGAACCCGACGGTGACCGCCGCCGGGTCCCCGCCGACTGGGTCGAGCACATCCACACCAGCGGGCGGCACCTGCTCGGCCTGATCAACGACGTTCTCGACCTCGCCAAGGTCGAGGCCGGCGGTCTCGACCTGCGCCTCGGCCCGCTGCGGGCCGACATCGCCGTGACCGAACTGCTCAACGGCCTCGCCCCGCTGATCGCCTCCAAGAACCTCGAGGTGACCACCCGGCTGACCGCGGCGACCGCACTAGCCGACCGGGTCCGGTT
>JAVHVY010000068.1:0-8020 GCA_032160305.1 Actinoplanes sp. | reverse complement strand
AGCTGACCGTTGTCTTGATCAGCTTGCCCTGGCCATCGACGTCGCCGGGGCGGGGCCGGGTGGATCAGGTCTGCTTCGACTCATCGGTTCCGCCCCAGCGCCAGGCGGGCCACCTCGTCGGCGCAGCCCCAGGACAGGGTCATGCCCGCGCCGCCGTGGCCGTAGGTGTGCACGAGCACGCCGAGGGCGGTGCGTTCCGCCTCGACGCGGGGGCCGCCGCGGCGGACCGGGCGCAGTCCCACCTTGTCGGCCAGGATCGTCGCGCCGGCCAGCTTCGGCACCAGGGCGATGCAGCGGGCCAGGATCCCCGCTCGGGTCGCCGGGTCGGGCGTGATGTCCCAGTCGTCGATCTGGTAGGTGCCGCCCAGCACCACGTCGCGGGTGCGGGGATGGATGTACGTGCTCGGGTCGCACTGGTCGCGGATCGACACGTCCAGGCCCGGGTTGGCGACCACGACGATCTGGCCCCGGGCCGGGTGCACGGCCGGGTCGTCGCAGAGCCGGCTCGCCGCCAGGCCGGTCGCGTTGACCACCACGGGCGCCTCGACCAGCGCCTCCTGCAGGCTCTGTACGCCGCGCCTGTGCACCGAGCCGCCGGCCACGACGAACTGCCGGCGCAGCCAGGGCAGGTAGACGTCCATCTCGACCAGCGGCGCCTGGAAGCGGACCTCCCGGGTCCACGGCGCCGGCGCCTCGACGTAGTCGACCCGGCCGGCGGCGGGCGCCCACCACGGTTCGCCGGTGCCGCCGTCACGTTCCAGGTTGCGGGTCGGGCGCATCAGGACGCCGGGGACCCGCTCGCGGGTCTGCCGCAGGAACACCTGATACGTGTCACCCGCCCAGGCCAGCACGCGCGGTTCGTAGGCGGTGCGGGTCGGATACCAGACCGCTGCCGCGATCGAGGACACGGTGCCGGCCGGATCGACCGGGGACCACAGCGCCACCGACGCGCCACGCTCGCGCAGCCGTATCGCCGCGGTCAGCCCGATGATCCCGCCGCCCACCACGATCACATCCGCCATACCGCCATCGTTACGCAACCTACGCTGAGTATGCGAACGTCGACCACGACCCGTTCAAGGTCCCGTCCCCGTAACCGCCGGCGACATCGACCTCGCCACCACCGGCGAGCAGCTGACCCCCGCCTCGATCAGGCCGGCGCCTGGCTGCCGTGCCAGGTGCGCCACAGGGCGGCGTAGGCGCCGCCCGCGGCGACCAGCTCATCGTGGCTGCCGACCTCGACGACCCGGCCCGCGTCCATCACCGCGACCCGGTCCGCGTCGTGCGCGGTCTGCAACCGGTGGGCGACCGCGATCACCGTACGGTCGTGCAGCACCGCCGCGAGCACCCGTTCCGCCGCGCGGGCCGTCGTCGGGTCGAGCAGGGCGGTGGCCTCGTCGAGCACCACCGTGTGCGGGTCGGCCAGCACCACCCGGGCCAGGGCCAGTTGCTGGGCGCGGGCCCCGTCCAGGCGGTGCCGGCCCAGGTCGGCGTCCAGGCCGCCGGCGAGCTCGTCGAGCCAGTCGGCGCCGACCGCCGCCAGCGCCCGGCGCAGGTCGGCATCGGTGGCGTCCGGGGCGGCCAGGGTCAGGTTGTCGCGCAGAGAGTCCCGGAAGACGTGGTGCTCCTGGGTGACCAGGACGACCTGGCGGCGCAGTGTGTCGGCGGGCAGGTCGGCGATCGGCACCCCGCCGACGGTGACCGAGCCGACCCGCGGCCGGTCGACCCCGGCCAGTAACCGGCCGAGCGTCGACTTGCCTGCGCCGGACAGGCCGACCACGGCGAGGCGCTCCCCCGGCCGCACGGTCAGGTCGACGCCACGCAGCACGTCGCGGCCACTGTCGTAGGCGTAGCGGACCCCGCACACCTCGATCCGGTCGCTCGCCGGGCGGGTGGCGACCGTGTGGCCGGCGCGGGGCACGGCGGCCAGGCCCTCGACCCGGGCGAATGACGCGGCGCTGCTCTGCAACTGCTCGACCCAGACCAGGATCGTGTCCAGCGGGGCGGCGAGCTGCCGCAGGTAGAGCACCGCGGCGGTGACGGCGCCCAGGCTGAGCGACCCGTTGACGAGGAGCAGGCCGCCGAGCAGCAGGACCACCACGACCGGCACCACGTACGAGATGTCGACCAGCGGGAAGAGCACGCTGCGCAGGAAGAGGGTGCGTAGCCGGGTGCGCCGGGCCTGCCGCACGGCCGCCTCCCCCGCCGCCATCCGGCGTGCCTGCAACCCCAGCGCCTCGACCGTACGCGCGCCCGCCACGGTCGCCGCGAGCTCCTCGGCCAGCGCCGACCCGGCCGCCCCCTCGGCCAGGTACGCCGAGCGGGCCCGGCGCAGATACCACCGGGTGACGAACCAGATGCCGGAGAGCCCGAGCATCGCGGCCGCGCCGAGCAGCGGATCGAGCAGGACCACCGCGACCAGCACCAGCAGCGCCTGGATCGCGGCGATCAGCACCTCGGGCAAGGCGTCGCGCATGGTGTAGGCGATGGCGGACACGTCGCTGGTGCCGCGGGTGGCCAGGTCGCCGGCGGGCACCCGTTCGACCACTGCGGCGGGCAGGGCCAGCGCCCGGTCGAGGAACTCCTCCCGGACCCGGGCGGCGGTACGCTCGCCGAAGCGGTAGCCGACCGCGAAAGCGTAGCGGGCCAGCACGATCTGGGCGAGCGCGCCGGCCAGCAGGGCGACGGCGAGCCGGTCGACGGCGGCCACCGCCCCGGCCGGCTGGGCGAGCACCGTGTCGATGATCCGGCCGAGCAGCCAGGGCGCGGCCAGCCCGGCCGCCGCGGCCAGCACGTTGAGCAGCACGACCAGGATCACGGCCCGGCCGTCGGCCCGGATCAGCCGCAGCGCCGCCCGGCGCACCCGGGCCGGGGCGGCGACGGGCAGGGCGGTCACCGCGCGACCCCGGCGTCCGCGTCGGTGCGGGCGACCAGCGCCCGGTAACCGCCGGCGACGGCGAGCAGCTCGTGGTGCGTACCGGAGGCGGCGACCCGCCCGTCGACCAGGTAGTAGACGATATCGGCCCGGTCGAGCAGGGCCGGTGAGGTGGTGGCGACCAGGGTGGCCCGGCCGGCCCGGGCGGCGGGTAGCCGGGCGGCGACGGCGGCCTCGGTGTGCGCGTCGACGGCCGAGGTCGGTTCTACGGCCAGCAGCACTTCGGGGTCCGCGTACAGGGCGCGGGCGAGCCGGACCCGCTGGCGCTGGCCGCCGGAGAGGTTGCGGCCACGGGTCTCCACGACCGACGCCGACCCGAGGGCGACGTCGCCGGCGACCGCCGCCGCCAGGGCCCGCGCCACCGCGGCCTCGTCAGGTTCGAACCGGCCCGCGATCGCCTCGCGCAGCGGCCCGGCGAACAGATCGGCCTCGTTGTCGGCGACCAGGATCCGCTCGCGCAGCTCCGGCTTGGCGATCCGGTCCAGCCGCACCCCGCAGCACGTCGCCCCGGTCGGACCGTAGCGGGCGAGCCGGTCCACCACGGCGACCGCGTCGGCGGTGCGGGCCGTGGCCAGCGCGGTGAGGCGGCCCGGCAGCACCGTGACCCCGGAGACCGGGTCGTGCAGCACCGCCGGCTCGGCCGGGGCCGGGCGGCCGCCGGCGGGCGACTCGTCGCCCGGCAGCCGCAGGAAGCGGATGATCCGCTCCCCCGCGACCAGCGCCCGGCTCACGTCGGCGCCGCCCTCGATGATGAACGCCACCGGGATGACCAGCACGGCGGCGTAACCGTAGACGGCGACCAGCTCGCCGATCGTGATCGCGCCCTCGACGGCCATCCGGGCGGCCAGCCAGGTCACGATGGCCAGGAACAACGCCGGCAGGCCGACCCCGAACGCCCGGATCCAGCTGGTCACCGCACCGACCCGGTAGCCTTCGTCGCGCAGCGCCCGCGAGTCGCCGCGGAACCGTTTTGACTGCGCGGTCTTGCCGCCGAGCCCGTTCAGGATGCGCAGGCCGTCGACCACGTCGACCAGGCGCGCGGTCAGGTCGCCCTGCCGTTCGCGGTAGCGGGAGCCGGCCAGCTGCAGCCGGCCCAGCAGCGGCCCCACCAACACCGCCAGCAGCGGCACGCCGGCCAGCACCACGCCGGCCAGCAGCGGCGAGATCTCCAGCAGCAGGGCCGCGACCACGACGTACGCCACCAGCGCGCCGAAGCCGGGGCCGGTGACGGTGAGGGCCTGGGCGAGCACCCACACGTCGCCGATGCCGATGGCGACCACCTCGCCGGTGCTGATCCGGCGCGGCAGCGCGGCCCCGAGCCGGGTGGCCTGCGCGAGTAGCGCCCGCACGGTGCGGAAACCGCCGTCGAGCCGGATCTTGGTCATGGTCCGGTGCCGGAGGATCGCCAGGATCGCGTTGGCCACGCCGACGACGAAGAGCAACGCGACCCAGGCGGCCAGCACCCGCGGGCGCCGCGGCTCGAGGCCCCGGTCGATCGCCAGGCTCAACACGTACGGCGGGAGGGTGAGTCCCACCATCCAGAGCGAGCCGATCAGCGCCCCGGCGCCCACCCGGGCACGCTGCCGCCGGATGAGCCACCAGAGGTACCGGATCGGCCCGGACACGTCCACCGGGCCGGGACCACCGTCAGTCACGCAGCAGACACTAGATCAGTACCGATCTCTCCCGGAAGGTGTGGGCGTGTTCGCTCTGCGCAACCGGCCGGCCCGGACGCCGGCCGCCGCTGGTAGGGTCCGCGCTGTGATCGTTCCGGTGCGGATGATCGGCGGCCGGAGCTTCGATTTCTCCCGGCGGGTCGTCGTGATGGGAATCGTGAACCGCACGCCGGATTCCTTTCACGACCAGGGCCGCACGTTCGCCCTGGAGAAGGCCACCGAGGCGGTGCGGGCGGCCGCGGCCGCGGGAGCGGACTGGATCGACATCGGCGGCGTGCCGTTCGCGCCCGGCCCGCAGGTGAGCGCGGCCGAGGAACTCGACCGGGTGCTCCCGGTCGTGGCGGCGGCGCAGGGCCTCGCGGTGGTCTCGGTGGACACGTTCCGGCCCGAGGTGGCCCGCGCGGTGATCGAGGCCGGGGCCGGCGTCATCAACGACACCTCCGGCCTGCGCGACCTGGGGATGGCCGACGCGGTGCAGGGCACCGGCGCGGCCCTCGTGATCACGCACAGCCTGGCCCCGCCGCGCACCGCGTACCCGTCGCCGCGGTATGCCGACGTGGTCGGCGAGGTCGGCGACTTCCTGCGGCAGCGCGTCGAGCTGGCGTTGAGCCGTGGCGTGCGGCCCGACCAGATCATCGTCGACCCGGGCCACGACCTGAACAAGAACACCCGGCATTCGCTGGAGCTGACCCGCCGGCTCGGCGAGATCGCGGCGATCGGCTACCCCCTGCTGGCGGCACTGAGCAACAAGGACTTCATTGGCGAGACCCTGGACGCGCCGCGGCAGGACCGGCTGATCGGCACGGTCGCCACGGTGGTCTTCTCGATCGTGCAGGGCGCGCGGATCGTCCGGGTGCACGACGTGGCAGCGGCGGTGGACGCGGTCCGGATGACCGAGGCGATGCTGGGGCTGCGCGAACCGGCGTACACGAGGCACAACATGTAGTGGCTCCCCCGGGCCGGACGTCGTCCGGCGATGTCCGGCGACGTCGGACGACGCCGGACATCGGGGAGGTCAGCCGATGCTGATCCAGACGTCGTCCAACGAGCCGTGGAACTGGTTGTTGGTCCCGCTCGTGCCCTTGCCGCCGACGCTGAACGGCTGGGTGGTTCGCACGGCCAGGGTGGCCGGCACGGCGACGCTGCCGCGCGGCCGGTCGTCCAGCAGGATCGACAGGGTGGCGCCGGTACGCCGGCACTCGAGGGAGTGCCAGGAACCGTCGGTGACACTCGCCGGCGTACGGGCCTGGTAGACGCTCGCCGAATCGGTGCCGCTCAGCGAGCAGGCCGCCCGCCCGGTCGGCCCGTCGACGCTAAGTTTGTACTGGCTGCCGGAGTAGCCTTTCTGCAGGATGCTCGCGGTGCCGCCGCCCGGCGGGACCAGCACGTTCGCGCCATAGCGGACGGGCCCGGCGCCGGGGTTGAGGTCGGGGACGTCCAGGGACCGCAGGACCACCCGGGGGCAGGTGGCGACCGGGCACCAGGGTGGGAAGCGGACCGCCTGGCCGCTGCCGTGCGCGACCGGCGTGACCGACCCGCCGTTGGCCGCGGCGACGGTGAGCAGGTGGCCGTGGCCGGAGCCGTCGTCGAAGCTACCGTCGGCCACCGTGCTGTCGAAGTTGTACGACGCGACGAACGGTGACGCGGGCGGCGGCGCGGCTGGGCCGGCCGCCGAGTCGGCGAACGCCGCGTACCGCTTCTGCGATCTGCCGCCGATGGTGGTGAAGTCGCCGCCGACGCCGAGCTGGCCCAGGCCCGGGCTCGCGGCGAGCGCGCGTACTCCGGCGACGCCGTTGCCCTGCGGCGCCCAGTCGAGCAGGTTGCCGCCGGCGTCCACCGCCGCGAGCTTGATCCGCGGGACGGAGCCGTCGGTGCAGACACCCCGGGTGCCGTTGTTGGTGGTCGTGCAGGCGTAGTCGAAGTGCCCACCGACGTAGGTGGTGCCGTCCATCTGGGTGATCGCCTGGGCGTCGCCGTCGAAGACCCGGGTCCACCGGGTGGCGCCGGAAGCGGTGTAGGCGACGGCTCGGCCGCCCTGCCCGCCGAGAGCGGCGTAGACGCCGGTCGTGTCCGCGGCCAGGGCGAGCACCTGGGAGACGGGCTTGGGCTGGAAAGACCGGTCCGACGCGCCGGTGGTGGCGTCGACGGCGGCCAGCCGCAGGGTCGAGCTGACCCCGTTGGTCTGGTGGAAGGCGCCGCCGACGTAGACGCGGGCGCCGGAGATCGTCAGCGCGTTGACTGTGTTGTCGGTTCTGGGCGCCCAGCCGTCCAGCGTCGCGCCGGCGCTGCGGAAGGCGGCCAGGTTGCCGCGCTGGGCGCCGTCCACATCGGTGAAGCGTCCGCCGAGGTAGACCCGGCCGTTGCCGGTCGCGAGCGCGTTCGGCCGGCCGTTGATCGTGTGCCGTAGGGCGGTGACCGTGCCGCTGCGGCCGTCGATCCCGGCCAGCGAGTCGCGGGCCTGGCCGCCGACGGCACCGAAGTCCCCGGCGGCGTAGACGGTGGTCGTGTCGGTGGCCAGCGCCCGGACGGTGTCGTCGGCGCCCGGGTTCCAGCCGAGCAGAGCGCCGGTCCGGGCATCGAACGCGGCGAGCCGCGACCGCCCGGTCGTCCGGCCGTTGACGAGCACGCCGGTGAACGACCCGCCGACGTAGACGGTGTCGCCGCGGTACGCGACGGCGTAGACCGGCCCGTTCAGCGACGGAGCGTCCGACGGGGCGACGTTCACCACCCCGGCGAGGGCGACGCCACCGGCCAGGATGGCGACGGTCCCGGCCGCGGCGAGCACGAGCCGGCGGAGCGGACTTCTCAGATGATTGATACGCACACCGGAAAAACGGCGCGCGCGCCGGTGAGGACGCGCGCGCCGGATCCGACCTTCGGTCCTGATAACCCGCTGAAGGGACTAATCAGGACACGGTGAAGGTCCGGCTGACGCCGGTGAAGCCGGTGACCGTGCCGAGGATGCTCTTCGCGTCGCCGCGGTGCACGATCCGGTAGGAGCCCGCCGGGGTTCCGGCCGGGATCGTCCAAGTGATCTGCGCGGTGGAGACGCCCAGGTATTCGCGTTTCCACCGGTAGATCGTCTGCCAGTCGCTGTCGGTGGCGACCGTCGTCCAGGTCGACCCGGTCTGTTTCTGCACCTCGACGAACGTGTCCTCGGCGCGCAGGTTGTTGTCGGGGTAGCCGGTGACGAAGTCGGCCTGCACGTTGGTGCCGGGCGCGTACGAGGCGTTGGGCTGGGTGAGGACGCTGCCGAAGGACTTGCCCAGCGGCGGCGAGTCCGGCAGCGGCCACACCCGTACGCTGATCCGCTGGTTGGCCAGTGACGGCGGCTGCACCGCGCTCGGGGTGGGCTGCCCGTCGCGCACCGCCGCCGCCAGTTTCGCCAGCTCCTGCGCGTACGCCGACT
>JAVHVY010000034.1:0-15547 GCA_032160305.1 Actinoplanes sp. | reverse complement strand
CCACCTGTATCCGCGTCTAGGAGGACACAAGTGATACTCCATCTTACACCTGAAAGGTTAAGCACCCAGCGCAAATGGCTGCACGCTGCATGTGGAACCATGCTAGTGGTGGGCTGTCTCGCGACAGTCGACACGGCCGCTGCCGCTGCGGCACCGACGCGGCCGGCAATGTCGATGAACATGGTCACCGGTATCAAGGGCATGGCGCTCAAGTCGATTGTCGATCATGGTGATGGCTCGATGACGGCAAAGTGGGCGGCCCCCGCGGGAGAAGCCGTTACCGTGACAGGCACACCGGGCGCAACGGTCAGCGCGACCCAGGCGACCACCCCCACCGGTGGTGAAGAGATGTACTTCGAGGTCACGATGCCGCCGATCGATAAGACCGACGCCGCAGCCGTCGCGGCGGCTACCGCCGCATTCAAGACAGGCAAGCGGTCTGTGCTGCGTGACGCTGCGAACACCGGCATTGCGACATCGGAGGTGGCGAGTTTGGCGGCGGCTTCTGCGCCCATCTATGACAGCTGGTGCGTTGACGTCAAACTTGACAACGAGCACAAGGAGCACTTCTGCGATGTCCGGGAGAAGGTGCAGGACAACGGCGGCGGTGACTGGTACATGGGCGACGAGATGAGCGGCTCCGTTCAGCGCACCGGCTACGAGTGGCTGTACAGCAGCTATGGCGGAGTCGCCTACCCGTCAGGTAACACGATGCCCAAATGGGCGCCGACCGGCGAGTTGCACCCCTCCGCGTGCGGTGAGAACACGGCAAAAGTGGGGTACCAGGGCGTCGAACTCTCCTCGACCACGACGATTTGCCCCGACAAGATCGACCCGTTGACGAACAATTTGGGTGGCTCGGGTCTGGAGGAGTTCTGGCACGGCTGTGACGACGGAACTATCGGACTCAACCCAGTCGATGTGATCCACAGTCCGCCGTCAGCCTCGTTGAGCGCCAAGCTGAAGGGCTACATTCACATGGAGCAGTACTGCTAGAGGCTTGTGGGTAGCCAGCTACTAGCAGGCGCGCAGTGCGCGGTTGGGCGGGGGCATGTCGAGACTCGACATGCCCCCGCCTATTTTTCTGCCCCGATGACAGAACCTCGCAGCCGCGACCACGTTCTAAGTATCGAAGGGATGGCGTGATGACGAAGCAGAACGATGAGGAGTTTACCGATTTTGCTGTCGCTGCACAGAGTCGGTTGCTTAGGTTAGCGGACTTGCTTTGCGGCGACCGCGGGCGTGCAGAGGATCTCGTACAGCATGCTTTGATCAAGGTATATCTTGTATGGCCCAAGCTGCGCTTAGGTAACCCGGAGGCGTACGGGCGTAAGGTGATCACCCATGCGAATATTGACTGGTGGCGTCGGCAGCCTTGGCGTGAACACAGCACCGCTTCGCCCCCTGAGTCTGCCGGACGCGACGCCACCGTCGACCTTCTACGCCGCGACGCGGTAATGAGGGCACTGGCGGTCCTCACCTCCAAGGAGCGGGCCGTTGTCGTTCTGCGGTACTACAGCGGTCTATCCGAAGCGGAAATCGCCAGCGAACTTGGATTTGCTACTGGCACGGTAAAGAGTACAAGTGCGAGGGCATTGGCCAAGCTGAAGTTGAGTACGCACCTAAAAGAGGAGATAGGTTAGACATGACAATCAATCCTCCCATTGTCGACCTTGACTACGACGACCCATTCGAGCCGACGATTGCCGTTGATAACTTGCTCGCCGACGCTCGGCGCGCCAAGCGCACTCGCCGGGCGTCGAAGCTAGGAGCCGTTGTGATAGGCCTCGTGGTGATCACCTTGGCTGCGGGCACAGTGCGCGGCCATGGCGGCCAACCGAGCCTGACCCTCGCACAAGTCGCGATGACCGATCCCGTCTACCAACTGCACCAGCCGTCCGATTCGTTGGTGATCGTCGATCAATCTCTTCCGCATTGGACAACATTTGCTTACCTGTCTACCGACAACCAGATCTGCGGCGGTTCCGCCGCAACCTCCGGCAATGCCCGCGGCCACGTCGCTGTCACTTGCTGGATGTCGGCAGACCAACCTTTGACCGGCGCATGGATCGCCAAGGCCGCCTTCCAAGCATTGCCACAACCCAGCGACAATCACGGTCAGGTACTCGCGCTGGGACTACTGCGCTGCAAGGCCACCAGCGTTGACATGACGTTCCTTGGTCACTCCGTCAGTGCCCCCGTTGTTCCGCTGAACATCCGTAACCAGTCCAACCTAGGCGTTTACGTCGCTTGGCTTCCGCTCGGCACCGCCACCACGTACGGCACCAACGACATCACGGAACTGGTGGCCAAAGACGGGGCCAATGTCACGGCCTGTCAGTTGGCATGAGAGGACGTCCCATCGACGTATTTTCGATTTCAGCTCTCTAGCTGGGGTCGTTGAGGCCGACGTCGCGGACCTGGTTACGAGCGTCGCCTTCGCCGTCGCGGATAGCAGCGAGGTCGGCCATGGGCAGCACGCTGTGGGCGTACAGGCCCGCGGCCGGCCTCGAGCGGTTGCTCAACGGGCTGGGGCGTTGGGCAGATGGTCGTTGAGTTCGGGTCACGCCCGTGAACAGAGGGCTTCCAATCGGGCCGGCGACCATAGCGCGACAACGACCGGTCAATTCCCGATGTTTCAGCAGCTCAGCGCCTTGCAACGACCGGTCTTGAAAACCGGTATGGGGAAACTCATCGTGGGTTCGAATCCCACGCCCTCCGCGATTGACCTGCGGAGCATGAAGAAAGCCCCGGTCCGATCGGACCGGGGGCTAGAACGTAGCCTTTGCGATCCTCCGGGTTAGGCCCGCGTGGTGCTGGTAACTACCCAGGCCTCACCCGCCCCACCCAGGAGTCGACCCCCTGCGTGAGCGCGGCGCACTCCTAGTGACCAGAGTTCGGGCCGGACTCAGGGTCCAGAACCTCGAGGATCTCGCCTGCGAACCACCGATGTCGTACACCGGGACCAGTGCCGACCTGCCTTACGATCCCGGCCTCCGTGAGTGCCCGTAGCAGGTTGGCAGCACCAGGCTGGCTAACTGAGAGCATGCGTTGCACATGCCGCACGGTCATGACCGGGTTGGCAAACAGAAGGTCGATGACCTCTGGCGCCCTGCTCCTGTTGCCCTTCATGACAAGCCGATATTTCTCGCGTAGATCAGCGAGCGTTTCTGCCCGGTGAACCGCGTCTGCGGCCTGGAGCGCTACGCCGCGCAGGAAGAAGTCCAACCAATCGTCGATCTGCCCGCGCTCCCGAATTAGTTGCAGGCAATCGTAGTAATCCCCCTTGCGCGTTTCGAAGTAGTTCGATAAATAGAGCAGAGGGGCGGATAGTCGCCGTTGTTGAACGAGATACAAAACGATGAACAATCGCCCGAGACGACCATTGCCGTCCAGGAACGGGTGGATTGTTTCGAACTGATAGTAAAGGAGCGCACATCGGATGAGCAGCGGCAACTTCGGCGCCTCGTCGTGGAGATACTTCTCCCAGTCATCGAGTGCAGGCCATAAATTATTGACTGCCGGCGGCACAAACCGAGCCGTCTCCGGCCTATTGTCGGGAGATGAAATCCAGTTCTGGCTGACCCGGAACTCCCCGGGGGTCCTCTCGTGGCCACGAACTCCAGTGAGGAGCAAGTGGTGCATCTCTTTGATGATCCGCAGCGAGAGCGGAAAGCCCCCCTCTAGTCGCTTTAGGCCATGTTGAAGCGCGACGATGTAGTTACGCACCTCCTGGACATCATTTCTTGTTGACCCTCCAGTTACATCGGCATCAAACACATCCGTCACCGATGCCTGCGTCCCCTCGATTCGAGAGCTGGCAACCGCCTCACGGGTTATGTAGGCGTTGACCAAGAGATGTGGATCTGGAAGCAGGCGCCCGGCGCCAGAGAGGCGCCCAAGGGCTGCGTCGGCTTCGGAGAGAAGCATGATGGTTTGCGGTCGAATGTGAAGTTCGCGGGGCACGCGAGCTGGCACGAACGCATGGTAAGCACCAAGACCTCCCGTCGAGACCGCTCGGCCCCAATCGGGAGCTACAAAGTTTGTTGGGTCCACTGGGTTAACCTATAACAATGATGGCACTGAGTTATAGGTTGCGCCCCAACCTCCCACGATCGTTGGGGGTTACGCAACGTCACGGCCGTCCCTGGTCGATCTAAGGTGCCGGATGTGCCCACGCAGCGTGGCGCGCGTGGCTTGGCCGGCGTAGACCCTGCTGATCACGTCTTCAGACGCTCGGCAAGAGCTGGCCTCAACGGCCTGGACTATGAGATGCCCGTCGAAGACTGAGGGAGAGCGTACGCGATGAGTCGCAGCAGCCTGGCCAGGCTCGGCCTACTCGCCCTGCTCTGGGGCTCCGGATTCCTGTGGATCAAACTCGCTCTCCGGGGTTTCCCGCCCACCCAGATCGTTCTGATCAGGCTTACCCTCGGCGCGCTGGTCCTGGCACCGATCGCGGTGGCGCGCGGCCTGCGATTCCCCACCGGCCGCATGACCTGGGTGCATCTGTTCGTCGCGGCCCTGGTCGCCAACACCATTCCGTACACCCTCTTCGGCGTAGGGGAACGCACCGTCGGGTCGAACGTCGCCGGTGTGATCAACGCGACTACGCCGCTGTGGACGGTGCTCGTCGCGTTCCTCGCCGGCACGGACCGCGTGGTCACCATGCGACGGGCCGTCGGGTTGACGCTCGGCTTCGCCGGCACGCTGCTCATCTTCACCCCGTGGGAATCCGCCAGCGAGATCGCCAGCTGGGGCGGCCTCGCGTGCCTGGCCGCAGCCGCCAGCTATGGCATCTCCTACGTCTACATGGGCAGGTTCCTCACGAACCGCGGAATCCCGCCGCTGGTGCTCTCCGCCTCGCAGCTGGCGGCCGGCGCGGTCCTGATGCTGCTGGCGTTGCCGTTCGGCGGCCTGATCGCACCCGATTGGCGACTCGACGCCGTCGCCAGCCTGCTCATCCTCGGCACCCTCGGAACCGGACTCGCGTACGTGCTGAACTACCGCCTCATCGCCGACGAGGGGCCCACCATCGCCTCCACCACGACATACCTCCTACCACTGGTCGCCGTGGTGCTCGGCGCCCTGGTCGTCAGCGAACACGTCACCCTCGCGATGGTCGCCGGCATGCTCGTCGTTCTCGGCGGCGTCGCCCTCGTTCAACGCCGCACACCGGGCACATCCGACAAGCCTTCTGAGGGTGCGGAAGCCGATTCCGCCGCACACCGCGGCAGTTGATCGTGGTCCTCGTGGATGCCAGGTTCCTGGCCCGCCGTCACCTGCGCCGCACCTCCACCTGGGCTTGATCAACAGTTCAAACACTGAGTTCTACGATCGCGGCGCACTAGCCCCCGAGGTCGAGCTCGGGGGCTTCTGTCGTATCTACAACCCGGGGAAACACGTACAAGTCGATCATCGTTCGCCGACCCGAGTGGAACAACCGCCGGGTGCCGGTTCAGTCGGCGGCCAGCGCGGCCACTGGGCTGACTCGACCCGCCTTGCGGGCCGGAAGCAGCCCGGCCGCCATGGTGATCGCGATCATGGTGGTGACCAGCAGCAGCAGCCAGCCGACCGGCACGGTGAAGCTCACCTTGATCCGCAGCGCCTGTAGGGCGAGCCAGGCGAACGGGATGCTGAGTCCGATGCCCACCACCGAACCGATGACCCCGTACAGGCCGGCCTCTACGCCGATCATCGCCTGCAACGCCCGGCGGTTGAGGCCGAGGGCACGTAGCAGACCTGTTTCGCGGGTCCGCTCCAGCACGGAGAGCCCGGTGGTCGTGCCGACCCCGATGACCGAGATGAGGACGGTGAGCCCGAGCAGCCCGAGCGCCGCCAAGAGGACAGTGGCCATGATCTTGTCGTTCTCGCTCCGCGCGTCCGCCAGCACGGAGACCTGCCCGTCGACCTGCTGGGCGATCGGCCGGAACACGGCGAGCGAGGCGTCGAGCGAGCCGTCCGCGGCGTCGGCGAGCACGCCGGACGTTACGTCGTTCGCGCGGGCGAGATCGGCCGGGGCGAGCACCAGTTCCTGGTTGAGCGGTCCCGCGTCGGCGAGGATGGCCGTGACCCGGACGTCGAGGGTCCGCTCCTGCCCGACGCCCAGGGATACGACGCTGCCGACCCGGGCGTGCAGTTTCTCCGCTGCCTGGCGCGACAGGACGGACTGGCCGGGACCAGGGGTGGTGAGCGTTCCGTCCGTCGTTCGCAGCCGCGCCAGGGTGGGCAGGGCGGCCAGGTCGAGCGCGATCGCCGAATATGATCCGCCGGCCGAGTCCACACTGCCCAGGGCGAACGGCGTGATGTGCTGGAAATGCGGATCGGCGCGCAGCCGGGCCACCGCGTCCGGCACGTTCGACCCGTCCGCCAGCGCCATCATCAGGTCGGCGGGAGTCTCGGCGCCTTGCTTCTGTTCGGCGGTGACCCGCAGGCTGTCGACGCCGACGAGGGTTCCGGACACCAGGGTGACGCCGAGAGCGACGACCACGGCGACGGCGGCGGCCCGCCGGGGCGCTCCGCCGACCCCACCGACGGCGAGCCGGCCGACCGGGCCGATCCCCCGCAACACCCAGCCGGACGCGGCGAGGATGGGACGGACCAGCACCGGCCCGAACACGATGAGCGCACCGAACGTGAGAGCGCCCACCCCGACCAGGGACAGCAGGATCCCGCCGCTCGCCTCGTCCGCGCGAATGGCGCCGACGGTCCGCCAGGCCAGGACCGCGGCGGCGATCGCCACGACGCCGCCGACGACAACGCGGGGAGCGCCGATGCCGCGCTCCGACGCGCTGGTGCTCGCGCTGCGCAATGCCTGCAGCGGCGCGACTCCGGCGGCGGCGAACGCCGGCGCGAGGACGGCGACGGCAGTGAGCAGCCCGGCACCGATCACCACCGCCACGCCCGCCGCGAGCGGCGGCTCCGGTGCGAGCAGTGTCCGGCCGAACGCGGCCGCGACGCGCGGTACGGCGAGACCGGCCGCCGTCGCGAGCAGCACACCGACCGTACCGGTAAGCAGACCCACGACCGCGCCCTCGATGGCGAGTGCGCTGACCAGTTGTCCGCGCCGGGCGCCGATCGCCCGCAACAGTGCCAGCTGTCGCAGCCGCTGCGCGAACACGATCCGGAACGTGGAGGTGGTGACCAGACCGGCCGCGACGACGGCGACGGCGACGAACATGGCGATCAGGGCAAAGAGGTCGTCGAAGCCGCGGACGGCTTGCTCGGCCTCGGCGAGGCGGGTCTGGTCGCCCGTGCTGACCACGCCGTACGCCGGTCCCTGCCGGACCTGGCTGTCCAGCTTCGTCATCAGCCCGGCGGTGTCGGTGCCGGGGCTGACGGCGATGTCGAGACGCTGGACGTCGGAGGTGCCGATCAGCGCGGCGACCACGGTGTCCGGCGCGTACGCCTGGTCCGGGCCGCCGGGTCCGCCGTCGACGAGGCCGGTCACGGTCACTCTGATCGGTGGAGCTCCCGTCTCGCCAGTACGCAGCAGCAGGGTGCTGCCCGGGCCGGCGCCGAGCCGGGTGGCCGCCAACCGGTGCAGGGCGATCTGCCCTGCGCGGCTCGGATAGGTGCCGCTCGTCGTCGTGATGGCGGACAGCGGGCCGGAGCCCGGGTCGGCCGACACGGTGAGTTCCGCACCTGAGGCAGCCGTGCCGAGTGTCAATGTGGAGTCGATGCGGCCGGCGACCGCGGCGACACCGGGCGTCGTCCGGACCGCCCGTACCTGCCGCGGCGTCAACCCCGCCCCTTTCGAGGAGACGACCAGATCGACCCCGCCCGGGGTGGCGCTGAACGTCTCGAGCGTGGTGCGCGAGGTGATGTCGTACGCGACGACCGTGCCGGTCACCACGAAGGCGGCGACCAGCACCGACAACCCGGTCAGGAGCAAGCGTGCCGGCCGTCGCAGCATCCCGCTCAGCTGGCTTCGCAGGACGCTCGTGTTCACTGCACACCTGCCAGTGACTGCAGGGCTTCGGAGACGGCCGCCCGGGTGGGATGCGCGATGTCGTCGACGAGCCGGCCGTCGGCGAGCATCAGTACCCGGTCGGCGTACGCGGCGGCACCCGGGTCGTGCGTGACCATGACGACGGTCTGGCCGAGCTGGTGTACGGAATGGCGTAGGAAGCCGAGCACCTCGGTACCGGACCGGGTGTCCAGGTTGCCGGTCGGCTCGTCGGCGAAGACGACGTCCGGCCGAGTGGCCAGCGCCCGGGCCAGCGCCACCCGTTGCTGTTGACCGCCGGACAGCTCCGACGGGCGGTGGCCCAGCCGGTCCCGGATGCCGAGCACGTTCACGACCAGGTCGAGGAAGTCCCGGTCCACGGCCCGTCCGGCCAGGTCGCTGGGCAGGGTGATGTTCTGCTCGGCGGTGAGTTGTGGCAGCAGGTTGTACGCCTGGAAGACGAAACCGATCCGGTCCCGGCGTACCGCGGTCAGCGCCCGGTCACCCAAGCCGGTCAGTTCGACGTCGGAGATGGTGATGCTGCCCGAGGTGGCGGCGTCGAGGCCGGCCAGGCAGTGCATGAGCGTGGACTTGCCGGATCCGGACGGGCCCATGATCGCGGTGAACCGGCCGCGTTCGAAGCCGACGGTGACGCCGTCGAGGGCGCGGACGGCGGTGTCGCCGGAGCCGTAGACCTTGACGAGATCGGTGGCGGTGACAGCGAATGGCAGGGACTGCGGCATGGTCGTCACAGCAGCGGCTTGATCGTGAGCTTGACGCCGCTATCCTTGCAGTGCCCGTTCGCCTCGTCGAGCATCTGCTGGTATTCCTTCTTCGTCGCCGGCACGCCGCCGCTGGCCTTTCGGGCGGTCATCCATGAGTACGCGAGGCCTTGGGTGGCGAGCCCGTCATCCTTCAACTGCAGCCATTGCGGGCGAAGCTCGGAGACCCACGCGTCCACCGTGGCGGGGCCCGTCGGTGGTTGCTTCGTGGCCACCAGGTTGAACAGTTGCTGGGCCTGCCGGCAGTCCGGCGCCGAGGCCTGCGTCGGGCCGAACCGCTTCTGCCACAGGTAGTTGACGCCGTAGGCGACGCCGCCCAGGACAACGACGGTCACCGCGCCCAGGATCAGCAGCTTGGTCCAGTCGGTCGACCTACCGGTTCGAGTACTCATCGTGTCTCCGTATCGCAGTGTTCTCATCGACGGAGGCAATCCTGCGACGGGCACACCGTCTGCCACATCGACGCCGAAGCTGATCCTGCGACGCGATCCGTGCGACCGTAGTCGTACGCGCACCGGCGCGGCCGTCCGTCGCGCGGCTTCACGAAGCCGGCCGGACCAGGCCGATCTCGTACGCGAAGACGACGACCTGGACCCGGTCGCGCAGATCGAGCTTGGTCAGGATCCGGCCGAAATGGGTCTTCACCGTCGCCTCGGCGACGTGCAGCCGGGCAGCGACCTCGATGTTCGACAGCCCCGCCGCGACGTGGAGCAGTACCTCCAGCTCCCGCTCGGTGAGCAAGGCGAGCCGGTCGTCGGTACGGCCGCGAAGCGTCAGCTGGCCGGCGAACCGGTTCAGCAGGGCCCGCGTCACCCGGGGTGCCACCACCGAGTCGCCGGCAGCCACCACCCGGATCGCGGCGAGGAGCTCTTCCGGCGGCGCGTTCTTGAGCAGGAAGCCGCTGGCGCCGGCCTGCAACGCGGCGAACGCGTCCGCGTCGGTGTCGAAGGTGGTGAGTACCAGCACCCGGGGTCCGTGCGACGTGGCGCAGATCCGGCGGGTGGCCTCGACGCCGTCCATGACCGGCATCCGGATGTCCATGACGACGACGTCCACCGGCGTGCCGGCCAGCGCACGGATCGCCGCGGCGCCGTCGCCGGCCTCGCCGACCACGTCGATGTCGGGTTGCGCGGCGAGCACCATCGAGAACCCGGCCCGGACGAGGGCCTGATCGTCGACGAGGAGAACCCGGATGGTCATCGCGCCACCCGGTCCGGGATCGTCGCGGCGATCTGCCAGCCGCGGCCGGCGCGGGGGCCGGCCGTGAACTCGCCACCATGCACGGCGACACGCTCCCGCATCCCGATCAAGCCGTTCCCGCCACCGTTGCCGGAGGCGCCGACCCGGGCGGCAGTGCCTCCGCCGTCGTCACGCACGTCCAGGGCGGCGCGTTTGCCGTCGACGTGCAGCCGCACCTCGACCGTGGCGCCCGATCCGGCATGCCGCAGCACGTTGGTCAGGCTTTCTTGCAGGATCCGCAGCACCGTCAGCCCGCCCGCCGCCGACAGTGTTGACAGGTCACCGTCAGCCCGCAGGTCGACGTGCAACCCGGCAGTGCGGGCCCGGTCGACGACGGTGGTCAGGCGGTCGAGGTCGATCGGCTGCCGGTCCACGGTATCGGCGTCCGTGGGCTCGGCCCGCCGCAGCACCGCGACAATCCGGTGCATCTCGTCGAGGGCGTCCCGGCCGGTTCCAGCGACCGTACGCATTGCCTTCTGCGCCTGTGCGGCGTCCTTCTCGACGGCGTAACTCGCACCGTCCGCTTGGGCGACCATCACGGCCAGGCTGTGCGCGACGATGTCGTGCAACTCGCGAGCGATCACGGCACGTTCATCGGCCACCGCCAGCCTGGCCAGGTATTCGCGCTCCCGGTCCGCGACGGCTATCCGGTCCGCCAGGACTACGTTCGTCTCACGGTTCAGGCGGATGGCGAGCGCGAGCAGAAAGGCGCCACCCAGCATCACAAGGAGAACGCTGTACTCAGCAATATCGGGCGAAGGGCCCGATCCCGCATAACCCATTATCGTCTGGTTGACGGTAACCGCGATCCAGGTCGCGCACGTCAACGCGGCGGCCAGGTACCAGTCCCGCCGTCGCGGAGCGTGACTGACCACCGACACCAGGGCGATGACAACGGCGATATCGTACGGCGCTGGCGGGCCCGGCTTGACGACCAACCGGGCCAAGATCAGCGCGATCAGCAGGAGGAAGACCCAGAGCGGCGCCCGGCGCCGGAAGACGATAGCGACCGCCATGGCGATCCCCAGCACCACGTTTGCCATTGAGTCGACGCCATTTTGCACGGCGACGGTCGCGACGGCGGTGGCCAGGGCGAGATCCCAGAGGGTCCACACCCAGCTCAACGGTATCCAGCCGAAGATCACGGTCGAAGGTTAGCAACCGCGGGCCGCCGACTCCGTGAGTCCGCCGGGGCCGGATGCCGGGCCTGCGACGAAGTCGTACGGGCGATTCGCCACGATCCAACGGACGGCAGACGGCCCTTGGTCAGCTCATCCCGACCAGGGTCCACGCCTGCGTCGGATCAGTGATGTCACAGAACGGTGTGGGCAGCATGGTGCTCGAGGTACCCACCGCCATGCAACGCCCCAGGTCGGTGCCGACGTATCCGGGTACGAACTGGTACCGGTGCGCCGACGCGTCGACCGCGTTCAGTACCCAGGTGTAGCTGGGCGGGTACGGGTTGCTGCCGAAACAGTTCACCTGCCGGATGGCATACCGAAACTTGACCAGGCACAGCCCGCTGGCCTGGTTGACCACGACGTAGGTGTTGGGCTGCTGATTGCTCGCGTCGTGCACCGGGGTGAACGTGAACTGCTGCTCGGCGGTGGACGCACAGGCCGCGGGCACCAGGTTGCGGTTGACGTCGGTGGTGCCGCCCGGCACGTCGACGCACACTGTGGCAGACGAGGAGTAGATCGCATTGACGAACGGGCCGCCGGCCGCCGCGGCCTGGCCGGCGGATGTGCCGCCCACGGCGATCAGCACTCCGGTGAGCACTCCGAGTCCGAGCCTGGCGATTCTGGCGGTCGTCGTGGCGCTCGTGGTCATCGGGTTCCTTCCGCACGCTTGGTCGACTGATGTCGATAGACGGTAGCGAGCGAATCTTGGCCCTTTCCAAGACCACCCACCCAACGACCCGCGGACGCGGCCCCGGGAATCGCGACCACCCTGGTCCTCGACCACGCGGCCGGCACGCCCTCCTCGAGTTCGGCCGCCGGGCCACCCGCTGACATGCAACCCCAGCGCTGACAAAGCCAACCCCGCCGTGATGGCGGGGCTGGCGCAGATGCGGCAGGTCAGCGGCAGCTGTCGGTGCGGTAGTCGGCGCCCCCGTCCAGGCAGTCGCTGGGGACGGTGAGCGGGCCCTGAGCCTGTTGCAGGCAGTCGGGATTTCCGCCCCGGGTGGTGAATACCCGGACGCTGGGGTCGACGGGAAGGGCCTCCTATCAGCTGGATTGCGGGGCCTGGGCCTTGAGCGGGGCGAGCGCGTCGGCCACCTCCTGCGGCTCGGCGCCGAGCTCGTACACGCTGAAGAGGTAGATGGCGTCGCCGGCGTCCACTTCCAGCAGCTCGCTGCTCAGGCCGAGACGGGCGCGGCGGTCCACCCGGACGCGTTCGACCTGCGACCAGGGCACCTGCCGGCGGCTCAGCAGACCCGCGATCACCGTCAGTCCCTCGGTGTCCGCGGTGAGGCGGACCGGGCGGATCAGGTCCCGTAGCGCCCAGCCGGTCAGGCCGACGGCGGCCACGAGGGCCAGGAACCACTGCACCGGATCTCTGCGGCCGAAGGCGGCCACCAGCAGCAGCAGCGCGCCGGCGCCGAGCAGCTTGGTCACCGGGAGGACGGGCTTCACCCGCCAGCTCAGGGGCATGGCCCCCACTATGTCAGCCGCGGCGTACCGTCGGCAGTATGCGTGATGCGGTGATCGTCGGGGCGGTCCGGACTCCGGTGGGACGGCGCGACGGGGGTCTTTCGGGCGTACACCCGGTGGAGCTTTCCGGCCTGGTGTTGCAGGCCCTGGCCGAGCGGACGGGGCTGGACCCGGCACACGTCGAGGATGTGATCTGGGGGTGCGTCTCCCAGGTCGGCGAGCAGTCGTGGAATGTCGCCCGGCATGCGGTGCTGGCGGCCGGCTGGCCCGAGTCGGTGCCGGGCACGACGCTCGACCGGCAGTGCGGGTCGAGCCAGCAGGCGTTGTCCTTCGCCGCCGCGACGGTGCTCTCCGGGCAGGCCGACCTGGTCGTGGCCGGCGGGGTCGAGGTGATGAGCCGGGTGCCCATGGGGTCGAACGCCCAGGGCCGCGATCCGTTCTCCGCCACCGTCCGTGAACGGTACGGCGTGACCGATTTCAACCAGGGCGCCGCCGCCGAGATGGTGGCCGCCCGCTGGGGCTTCTCCCGGGCGCGGCTGGACGAGTACGCCCTGGCCAGCCATGCCGCCGCCGCGAAGGCGCAGGATGCGGGCGAGTTCGACCTGGAGATTGTGCCGGTCGGCGACGTCGCCCGGGACGAGGGCATCCGGCGGGACACCACGCTGGAAAAGCTGGCCGGGCTGAAGACGCCGTTTCAGACCGACGGGGTGGTCACGGCCGGTTCCGCGTCGCAGATCTCGGACGGCGCGGCGGCGCTCGCGGTGACCACGAGCCGGTGGGCGGCGGCGCACGGCCTGCTGCCGCTGGCCCGGGTGCACACCGCTGTGGTGGCGGCGGACGATCCGGTGATCATGCTGACCGCGCCGCTCCCGGCCACCGCGAAAGTCCTGGCCAAGGCCGGTCTCACCCTGGACGAGATCGGGGTGTACGAGGTGAACGAGGCGTTCGCGCCGGTGCCGCTGGCCTGGCTGGCCGAGACCGGCGCCGACCCTTCCCGGCTCAATCCGCGCGGCGGGGCGATCGCGCTCGGGCACCCGCTCGGGGCGTCCGGCGCGCGGATCATGACGACGATGCTGCACCACATGCGACAGACCGGTGTCCGCTACGGCCTGCAGACGATGTGTGAGGGCGGCGGAATGGCGAATGCCACCATTGTCGAACGTCTGTAATCCGATATTCATCGGGCGATAGCCACGCCTCAGTGGATGACACCGCGTTGAACGTCACATGGACGTCTTCTCCCGTACGTTCCTTCCCGCCGCCGCCGAAGCCGGGGTCGCGATCCCCACCGTGAGCAGGCACATGCCGATCTTCCGGCGTTGTGTCGAGCCGGACGACGCTACCGTGCTGGTGACCCGATGTGTCCATCGGGACCGGCCGCGAGCAGGCGATTTCCTGATGGTGCTGACGTACCGAAGGCTCGTGATCACGAACGAGACGCGAGTGCTGCACCGGCTCCGCCTCCACCTGAACGCGGACCTCCGGCACCTGAGCAACGTCACCTGGAGTCCCGACCTGCGCGCTATATCGGTCGACATCGCCGCGACGGCAGTGGACGGGATCCGCGAGCGGTTCCGGATCAAACTGTTCGAAGCGGAACAGGTCTGGCAGGTCGACTCCCAGCTGAAGCACGTCTTCCGGGAACGCCCCGCCCGTCCGGCCAGTCCGACCCGGCCGGCGACCGTCGAGATCCGCCGCGCGACCCGGGCCGCCGCTTAACTCAGAGCGACGGTCCGGTAGACGGCCAAGGCGATCAGGATCACCAGAACCACCGTGCAGCCGACGGCCTGGACCGGCGTGCGGTTGGCCTTCGGGGCGTACGCCAGGATCGCCGCCACGATCGCGCCGACCGCCAGTCCGCCGAAGTGGCCCGCCACCGAGATACCCGCGACGAGCAGCGTGAACACGATGTTGATCACGATGACCGGGAGGATCGGGGCGACGCTCTGTTTGAGCCGCTTCAGCACCACGAAGATCGCCGCCATGATCCCGAAGACCGCGGTCGACGCGCCGGCCGTGGCCGCGTTCGGGGCGGAGAACAGGTAGGCCGCGACGTTGCCACCCAGGCCGGCGAGCAGGTAGAGCACGGTGAACCGGGCCGGGCCGAGGAAGCGTTCCATGTCGCGGCCGAGGATCCACAGGGCGTACATGTTCATCGCCAGGTGCAGCAGGCCGTAGTGCAGGAACATCGCGGTGATCAGGCGATACCACTCGCCGTGGGCGATGCCGTGCTGTACCGACGGGTTGCCGTACGCGGCCGAGCCGATCACCGCGCCCCACTCGGTCAGCGTGGTGCCGCTGCCGAGCAGGCCGCCGAGGCCGCCGCCGGCCACCGAGCCGAGGCCGCCGATCGCGAACGAGACCAGGGCCACCGCGACGTTGATGCCGATCAGGGTCTTGGTGGCGATCGCGGCCGAGCCTCGGCCGGCCACGCGACCGCCGAAAGCGGTACGTGCCGGCCGCTGGCCGCGCCTGCCCTCGGCCACGCACTCCGGGCACTGGTGACCGACCGACGCCTCGTTCATACAATCGGGGCAGATCGGGCGGTTGCACCGGGTGCACCGGACGTGGGTCTCCCGGGACGGGTGGCGGTAACACACCGGAACCGTCGTCGGGGGGAGGTCACTCATGAAGCGACTTTACCCGGCTGGGGTGACTACTCGGCCGCGCGCTCGATCTCCACGCGCTCGACGACGACGTCCTCGCGGGGACGGTCGCCGGGGCCCGTGGGGGTGCCGGCGATCGAGTCGACGATTTTCGCGGACTGGTCGTCCGCCACCGCACCGAAAATGGTGTGCCTGCGGTTCAGGTGCGGGGTCGGGCCCACCGTGATGAAGAACTGCGAGCCGTTGGTGCCCGGGCCGGCGTTCGCCATCGCGAGCAGGTACGGCCGGTCGAACTGCAACTCCGGGTGGAACTCGTCACCG
>JAVHVY010000010.1:0-35960 GCA_032160305.1 Actinoplanes sp. | reverse complement strand
GCGAAACCACTAAAGCTTTTCGAGCGGCGCATGACGCAGAACCAGCCACATAACCTGATCACCGAAGTCGATCTGAGCCCGAGCGCCCGGCCCCAGACCTTCGACAGTCACCACCCGGCCCAACCCGTACCGCTGATGATTGACCCGATCCCCGGCGACGACCTTCGGCGGCTGAACAAGCTCGGAAGCAGTCGTCAGCTTGGAAGCGTCGACCCCGATCCGAGCCGCCAGCTGCTGAGCCTTGGGCGTACCCCCGGCGAACCCACCACCCCGCCCGCGATCGCCCCCGCCACGCCCGCCGACCCCGCCACCGGTCCCCGACCAGGACGTGTACGAAGCCCCGGTCCGCTCCCATCGGACCAGCTCGGGTGGTAGCTCATCGGTGAAGCGGGACGGCGGGTTGTACTGCGGCTGCCCCCACGCCGATCGGGTCACCGCCCGGGACAGGTAGAGCCGCTGCCGCGCCCGGGTGATCCCGACATACGCCAGCCGGCGTTCCTCTTCCAGCTCCGCGTTGTCGCTCATCGCCCGCATGTGCGGGAAGACGCCGTCCTCCAGCCCGGTCAGGAACACCACCGGAAATTCCAGGCCCTTGGCCGTGTGCAGCGTCATCAGCGTGACCACGCCCTGATGGTCCGGGTCGTCGCTCGGGATCTGGTCGGCGTCGGCGACCAGGGCCACCTGCTCAAGGAAGCCGGCCAGCGTGGCTGTGTCACTACCCAAGCCTGGACTATCAGTCGGCGGAGCTGTGCCATCACCCAAGCCTGGACTATCAGTCGGCGGAGCTGTGCCATCACCCAAGCCTGGATTATCAGCCAGCGGTGCCTGGGCCTCCACCCGTTCGGTGTACTCGCGGGCGACGCTGACCAGTTCCTGTAGGTTTTCTACCCGGCCTTGGTCCTGCGGGTCGATGCTCTCCTCCAGCTCGGCGAGCAGCCCGGAGCGTTGCAGCACCGCCTCCAGGATCTCCTCCGGCGGCCGGGTCCGCGACAGCTCGCGCAGCTCGTCGAGCAGGGTGACGAAGTCGTTGATGCTGTTCACCGCGCGGGTCGAGATGCCCACCGCGTCCTTGGCCCGCCGCAACGCCTGGCCGAACGAGATCCGGTCGCGGGTGGACAGCGCCTCCACGCACGCCTCGGCGCGATCGCCGATGCCTCGCCGCGGAGTGTTCAGCACTCGGCGGATGCTGACCGTGTCGTCGTCGTTGACCACTGCGCGCAGGTAAGCCAGTGCGTCGCGGACCTCCTTGCGCTCGTAGAAGCGCACTCCGCCGACGACCTTGTACGGCAGGCCGACGCGGATGAACACCTCCTCGAAGACCCGGGACTGCGCGTTGGTCCGGTAGAAGACGGCCACGTCGCCCGGGCGGACCTTCGCGGTGTCGCCCAGCCGGTCGATCTCGCGGGCGATCCAGTCGGCCTCGGCGTGCTCGGTGTCGGCCACATAGCCGACGATCTGCTCGCCCGCGCCCTGGTCGCTCCACAGTCGCTTGGCTTTGCGGGAGGTGTTGCGGTCGATCACCGCGTTCGCCGCGCTGAGGATCGTCTGGGTGGAGCGGTAGTTCTGTTCGAGCAGGATCGTGCGCGCGTTCGGATAGTCGCGCTCGAATTCCAGGATGTTGCGGATCGTGGCGCCGCGGAAGGCGTAGATCGACTGGTCCGCGTCGCCGACCACGCACAGCTCGCCGGGCGGCAGCTCCGGGTTGTCGCCGGGGCCGACCAGCTCCTTGACCAGCATGTACTGCGCGTGGTTGGTGTCTTGATACTCGTCGACCAGCACGTGCCGGAAGCGGCGGCGGTACGCCTCCGCGACGTGCGGATGGGACTGCAGCAGATGCACGGTCGCCATGATGATGTCGTCGAAGTCGAGCGCGTGCGCCTCTTTCAGACGGCGCTGGTAGAGCATGTACGCCTCGGCGACCGCCCGTTCCTGTGGGCCTTTCGCCCGGTCCTTGAACGACTCCGGGCCGACCAGCTCGTTCTTCAGGTTGGAGACCTGGGCGGCCAGACCGCGGGCGGGATAGCGCTTCGGGTCCAGGTCCAGCTCGCGGCCGACCATCTGCATCAGCCGGCGCGAGTCATCGGCGTCGTAGATCGAGAAGGTGCTCTTCAGCCCCGCGTGCTCGTGCTCGGCGCGCAGGATCCGCACGCAGGCCGAGTGGAAGGTCGACACCCACATCAGCCGGGCGCGCGGCCCGACGAGATGGGCGACGCGCTCCTTCATCTCCCCGGCGGCCTTGTTGGTGAACGTGATCGCGATGATCTGCCCGGGGTGGGCGTCGCGTTCGGCCAGGAGGTAGGCGATCCGGTGGGTGAGCACCCGGGTCTTGCCCGACCCAGCCCCGGCCACGATCAGCAATGGCGACCCGGCATGGGTCACCGCGTCGCGCTGCGGGCCGTTGAGGCCGGTCAGCAGCGACTCAGGATCGAGTCGTCGGGCCGGGGGACGCTTCGGCGGCTCCTCCCGGACGGGAGGCGTCGTGAAGGGTGGCGGAGAATTCTCAGGAAGGGCTCGCATCGCGGCGCCAAGTCTATGCCGGGCCCCCGACGATTTCCGCCGCCGCCCTACTCGATCGTGATGGTGCGGGACTGGACTCCCCAGGTGTCGGCCTCGGTGCCCGGCAGCCAGACGTCGACGATGTCGCCCTGGATCCAGGTGCCGATGTCGGCGGCGTAGCAGTAGCCGTACCCGTCGATCTTCATCCGGGTGCCCCACGGGATGAAGCGGGTGTCGACCGCGCAGACGCCGAGCTGGGCGGTGTAGCCGCTGGCGGTCTGACCGGGGTCGTTGTAGGACGTGATCCGCGAGGTCAGCCGGGTGCCGGGGGCGAGCGAACCGGCGCCGAGGCTGCCGCTGTCGAGCAGCTTGTATGGCGACGACAGCTGCCCGGTCGACGCGGCGCTACCGTCCGTGCGCAGGGCGACGACCGTGTACGTCGCGTTCCGGCACGGGGTCCGGTCGGTGGCGGTCAGCGTGGCCTGGCCCCAGTCGTCGATCCAGGCGACCGACTGCGAGTTGCGCCAGACCCGGTACCCGGCCGCGCCCGCCACCCGGTCGAAGGTGACGGTCACCGTGCCGGAAGCCAGCGTGCCGCGCACGTTCGGCGGGCTGGGCAGGCGGCCGGCCAGGTTGATCCGCGGGGCCCGGGTCACCGAGTCGCGGCTCGGGCCGACCACCCGGGCCGGTGGCGTGACCGTGGACCAGAACGGGCAGCGCGGCAACAACGCGCCCGGCCCGGTGCCCCCGGTGGAGGTACGGGTCGGGGTGGCGGTCGGCGTCTTCGTCGGCGTCGGGGACGCGGTGGTGGGTGACGGCAAGGGGGTGGTCGGCGTGGCGGACGGGGTGGTGGAAGTCGGGGTGGAACCGCCCGCGGCCGGCAGCGCCACATCGTCGGCGTAGTAGGTGCCCTGGCCGTACCAGCCGTGCAGGTAGACCGTGACCGAGGTGGCCGAGCCGCTGGTGAAGCCGACCGACAACTGCTGGTAGGCGCCGTTCGTGCCCGGGGTCCAGGTGCTCGCGCCGCCGGTCACGCCGAGGAATACATAGTTGCCGTTCACCAGCGCGGAAAGCGTATACGTCGTATGCGGCGTGACGGCGACCGTCTGGGTGCACTGGGCGGTGTCGCTTGCGGTTGTGGTGCCCGCCAGGGCGTACGCCTGCGAATGGGCATGTCCGGCGACGGCCCGTGCCGTCGGCGCGCAGCTCCAGCCCGATGTGCCCTGCTCGAATCCGGGGTTGACCAGCGCATTCGTCGCCGCGGAGGCGGACGGGACGAGCAGCGCGACGGCGCCCAGTACGGCCACCGAAACCGCGGAAATCGCCAGCAAACCGTTTCGTCGCCGCATATCCTGACCTTTCCGACACGCCAGACTGGATGCTCGATCTTGCGCCCATCCGGGAGCTGATCTTACGGCCATCCATGAAACGTGCCGCAACCAACCTGTCATTCGGCAGAGGTAGCGCTGACCAGAATCGATACACGAGAGTGGGTGGATTCTCGATGCCTACCCCGCCGGGAGACCGCATAATGAACCACCCCCGCCGCCACGGCTGGGCCGGGCTGCGCCACCTCGCGACGCCGGCCCTCGCTCTGGCCGTCGTGGCCGCCCTGCCCGTGAGCCACGCGCGACCCGCGGCCGCCGAGGCCCTGCCCGGCATGGCCCCGGCGAGTGTCACCTATAGCCAGCCGACCGCCGCCGTCACGGGGCAGTTCCTCAGCTACAACGACTTCCACGGCGCCATCGACCCGCCCGGCGGTTCCGGCGCGGCCGTCAACGGCACCCCCGCCGGCGGTGTCGAATACCTCGCCACCTGGCTGAAGAAGCTGCGCGCCGAGGCCACGGCCGAGGGCCGGCAGACCATCACGGTCGGCGCCGGCGACCTGGTCGGCGCGACGCCGCTGGTCAGCGCGGCCTTCCACGACGAGCCGACGATCGAGCTGATGAACGAGGTCGGCCTACAGATCTCCTCGGTCGGCAACCACGAGTTCGACGAGGGCGTCGACGAGCTGATCCGGATGCAGAACGGCGGCTGCCACCCGGTCGACGGCTGCCAGGACGGCGACGGCTTCGCCGGCGCGACGTTCCAGTACCTCGCGGCGAACACGATCGACAACAAGACCGGCCGGCCGATCCTGCCGCCGATCTCGATCAAGCTCATCAAGGGCGTCCCGGTCGGCTTCGTCGGCCTGACCCTGGAGGGCACCGCCGGCATCGTCAACCCGGCCGGCATCAGGAACGTGCACTTCACCGACGAGATCGAGACCGCCAACAAGTGGGGCAACATCCTCAAGCTCGTCGGCGTCAAGGCGCAGGTGCTGCTCGTGCACGAGGGCGGCCAGCAGAACAGCTCGGCCACCGTCCCGGTCCCGGGTGTCTCCGACTGCGCCAACCTCAGCGGCCCCATCGTGCCGATCGTGGCCGGGCTGAACCCGGAATTCGGCCTGGTCGTCTCGGGTCACACGCACCGCTTCTACTCCTGTGTGGAGCCCAACTCGGCGGGCACCTCCGTGCTGACCAGCGCGGGCAGCAACGGTCAGCTGATCACCGACATCGATTACACGCTGGACCGGCGCACCGGCACGTTCGCGTCGATCACGGCGAAGAACGTCGTCGTCCAGAACGGCGTCCCGGACGGCAACGGCGGCTGGCTCAAGGACGCCTCGGGAGTCTTCCTGAAGAACCCCGACACCGTCGACCCGAACGCGAAGAAGGTCGCCGACAAGTACCGCACCGCGGTCGCCCCGCTGGCCAACAAGGTCATCGGCACGATCACCGCGGACATCGTCCGGACGACGGCCCCGAACGGCGAGAGCCCGCTCGGCGACGTCATCGCGGACGCGCAATTGACGTACACGAAGACCGGCGGCGCGCAGATCGCGTTCATGAACCCGGGCGGCATCCGCGCCGACTTCGACGCGGACGCGACCCCGGGCGGCGAGGCGTACGGCGAGGTCACCTACGGCGAGGCGTTCACCGTCCAGCCGTTCAACAACCTGGTCGTCACGCAGAGCTTCACCGGCGCGCAGCTCAAGGACGTGTTGGAGCAGCAGTTCGTCGGCTTCGGCGGGCAGACCACCCAGCGCATCCTGCAGATCTCCGGCGGCGTGACCTACACGTGGAGCGCCTCGGCCCCGGCCGGCTCGAAGGTCGGCAACCTCGCCCTGAACGGCACCGCGATCGACCCGGTGGCGACGTACCTGGTGACGACGAACGACTTCCTGGCCAACGGCGGCGACGGTTTCACCAACCTGACCAAGGGCACCGGCCGGACCACCGCACCGGGCTTCGACGTGGACGCGCTCACCGCGTACCTCGGCGCGGGCGCGCCGGTCACGCCCGGCCCGGCCAACCGCATCACCCGCGCGTCCTGACCCCGGATGAGGCGTGACGTGATCCCACGGTTTCGGACCGTTTCCTTGCGGAGCGGCCCCGGCCGGGGGCATACTCGCCTGGTGATTCAGGCCGCGCGATTTTTTTACTACGGCACCGGCAGTCCGGCGACCGTAGGAAGCGTCTGAACGACCGACCTACGTCAAGCCCCGGGCTCCCGAGCTCGGGGCTTGATGCTGCCTGGGCCGCGAGACCCGGGGCGCCGGCACCCGAGGAGCACGACATGCCCGCCGAAACGATGGACCAGGCGACAGGCGCCGGTGAAGCCCCCGCCGCGGACGAGATCCGTGCCATCCGCGAACGCATCGACGTCATCGACCAGACCCTGATCGACCTCTGGCTCGAACGAGCCCGCCTCTCCCAGCAGGTCGGCAAGACCCGGATGGCCAGCGGCGGCACCCGGCTCGTGCTCTCCCGCGAACGTGAGATCGTCGAGCGCTTCCGCGAATCGCTCGGCCCGGACGGCACCCAGGTGGCCCTGCTCCTGCTCCGCGCCGGCCGCGGGCCGCTGTAACCGCTACGAGTACAGGCGGATCTGCTCGGGGAAGTGGCAGGCGCTCGGATGGTCGCCGCCGTCGCGGATGTGCAGGGTCGGCGAGTCCTCGGTGCAGACCGGCTGCCTCTTCCAGCAGCGGGTGTTGAAGCTGCATCCCGGCGGCGGATCGGCCGGCGACGGCACATCGCCGGCCAGGACGATCGGGTTGCGGTGGCCGCGCAGGTAAGGGTCCGGGACCGGCACGGCCGAGAGCAGAGCCTGCGTGTACGGGTGGGTCGGCCGTTCGTAGATCTGGGTGGTGCTGCCCGTCTCCACAACCTTGCCGAGGTACATCACCGCGACCCGGTCGGCGATGTGCCGGACGACGGACAGGTCGTGGGCGATGAAGAGGTACGACAGCGTGAACTCGGTCTGCAGCATTTCCAGCAGATTGATCACCTGGGCCTGGACCGACACGTCCAGGGCCGAGACCGGCTCGTCGCAGATGATGATCTCCGGACGCAGGGCCAGCGCGCGGGCGATACCGATCCGCTGACGCTGCCCACCGGAGAACTGGTGCGGGTACCGGTTCACGTGCTCCGGGCTCAGCCCGACGATCTCCAGCAGCTCCTGGACGGCGCGGGTCCGGCTCCCGCGCGGGACCACCTCCCGATGGATCTCGTACGGCTCGCCGACGATGTCGCCCACGGTCATCCGCGGGTTCAGCGACGAGTACGGATCCTGCATCACCATCTGGATGTGCCGGCGGGAGCGGCGCAGCCCGGCGTTGCTGAGCTCGGCGGTGTCCTGGCCACGGACCCGGATCGAGCCGCCGGTCGGCCGCTCCAGGCCGACCAGGAGTCTGGCCAGCGTGGACTTGCCGCAACCCGACTCGCCGACCACGCCCAGCGTCTCACCGCGGCGCAGCCGCAGGTCGACCCCGTCGACGGCGCGGATCGGGCCGCCCCGCGCGCCGAAGTGTTTGACCAGCCCGCGGGCCTCCAGCACCTGGTCCGTCATGCGGTGCCCCCCGCGGCATGCCCTTCTGGCCCTTGCTGCGCTGCCGTGCGGTCCCCCGCCACCACGTTCCAGAAGTGGCAGCGGGCGGTGCGCGTGGGTGCGATCTGGTAGGCCGGTGGCGCCGGGTCGTGCCGGCAGACCTCGGCCGCGTACCGGCAGCGGGGGTGAAAGGCGCAGCCCTGCGGGACGTCGGTCAGCGCCGGCGGCAGGCCGCCGATCACGTTCAGCCGCCGGCCCTTCATGTCCAGCCGGGGAATACTGTCGAGCAGAGCTTTCGTGTACGGGTGGGCCGGCCGGCCGTAGATGTCGTAGACCGGGGCCTCCTCGACGATCCGGCCGGCGTACATGACCGCGATCCGGTCGGCGACGCCCGCCACCACACCCAGGTCGTGCGTGATCAGGATCAGGCCCATCGTGCGTTCGCGTTGCAGCTGCCCCAGCAGGGCCATGATCTGGGCCTGCACGGTGACGTCGAGCGCCGTGGTCGGCTCGTCCGCGATCAGCACGTCGGGATCCAGCGCCAGCGCCATCGCGATCATGACACGCTGCCGCATGCCCCCGGAGAACTGGTGCGGGTAGTCACCGACGCGCTGCTTGGCGGCCGGGATGCGGACCAGGTCGAGCAGTTCGATCGCGCGTTGCTTCGCGTCCGACCGGGACATGCCGCGGTGCGCCCGGAACACCTCGCCGAGCTGGAAACCGACCGAGTAGACCGGGTTCAGCGCCGACAGCGCGTCCTGGAAGATCATCGCGATCCGGTTGCCGCGAATCTTGCGACGCTCGTCCTCGGGGAGTTTCAGCAGGTCGACGCCCCGATACCGGATCTGCCCCCGGGTCACGTGGGCCGACGGCGGATCCAGGATGCCCAGCACAGCCTGCGCGGTCACCGACTTGCCGCAGCCGGACTCCCCGACCAGTGCCAGCGTCTCGCCGGGGCGCAGGGTGAAACCGGCCCCGTTCACCGCGCGGGCCACCCCGTCCCGGGTGCGGAACTCGACGTGCAGATCCTCGACCCGCAGCAGCGGCGCGTACGGGTCGATCCCGGCGATCGGGTCGAGCTGGGCGTGGATGTCGGTCACAGCGTCACCGCAACGTCGGATCGAAAGCGTCGCGGACGGCGTCCCCGAGCATGATGAACGCGAGCACGGTCACGGCCAGGAAGACCGACGGCCAGACCAGTGGACCGGCCGCGATCCGAGCGTACGGGCCGGCCTCGTTGATCGCGCTGCCCCAGCTGATCGCGTCGCCCCGCAGGCCGATGCCCAGGTACGACAGGGTCGCCTCACCGGCGATGTTGATGCCGAGCAGCACGGTCAGCACGACGATGAACGACGCCACCGAGTTCGGCAGGATGTGCTTCATCATCAGCCGGGCCGGGCCGGCGCCGAGCATCCGGGCGGCGGCCACGTAGTCCTGGTTCTTCGAGGCGAGCACCGACGACCGCATCACCCGGGCGGCTGTGGTCCAGCCCAGCACGCCCAGGGTGACGGTCACCGCGAGCACGCCGTCGCTGTGCGGATCGTGCGACAGCCGCTTGGCCAGCACGATCGCCGCCAGCAGGAACGGGATGCCGAGGACGATGTCGATGATCCGGGAGAGGACCGCGTCGACCCAGCCGCCGAAGTAGCCGGCGCCGAGGCCGAAGATCAGCCCGATGACCCCGGAGATCAAGGTCGCCAGCACGCCGACCTCGATCGACGCGCGGGCGCCGTAGACGGTCCGGGCGTAGACGTCGCAGCCCTGGAAGTCGTAGCCGAAGATCGCCGACCCGCTCGCGCCGAGGTGTTTGTTGCTCAGCGCGCACGTGCGCGGATCGGCCGACGTGAACAACGACGGGAACGCCGCCATCGCCAGCACGATCACGACCAGTGCCGCCGCCACCCAGAAGACCTTGTTGTGGCGCAGGTCGTGCCAGGCGTCCCCGGCCAGGCCGCGGGGCCGGTCGCCGCGCTCGACGCGTTTCGGCGCCCCGCCCGGCTCCGGCACCACCACCGTGGAACGGCCCGCGACCTCAGGCATAGCGGATCCTCGGGTCCAGGGCGGCGTAGAGCAGGTCGACCAGCAGGTTCACAACCAGGAAGACGATCACCAGGATGCTGACGAAACCGACGACCAACGGGCCGTCCTCGGTGCGGATGCCGCGCAGCAGGTTGAAGCCGACCCCGGGGATGTTGAAGACGCCCTCGGTGATGATCGCGCCGGACATCAACCCGCCGATGTCCACGCCGATCAGCGTGATCACCGGGATCAGCGAGTTGCGCAGCACGTGCACGCCGATCACCCGCCGGCGGGTCAGCCCCTTGGCCCGGGCCGTGCGTACGTAATCGGCTCGCAGATTGTCCGTCACCGCGGCCCGGGTCACCCGCAGCTCGGTGGCGACGACCAGGCTGCCCAGCACCACGGCCGGCAGCAGCAACGCCCACAGGCTCGCGTCGCGGCCGGCGGTCGGCGGGAACCAGCCCAGCTTGACGCCGAAGATCAATTGAGCCAGCGGGGCCAGCACGACGATCGGCGAAGCCAGCACCAGCAGCGTCGCCGCCAGTGTCGCGTTGTCGAAGATACCGCCGCGCCGGATGGCGGAGAGCACACCGGCGCCGACCGCGACGGTGGCCGCGATGACGATGGCGAGCAGCGTCAGCTCGATCGTGACCGGCCAGGCCTCCGCCAGCATCGTGCTGATCTTGCGGCCGGTCAGGGAGGTACCGAAGTCGCCGGTCAGGAGCCCTCGCAGGTAGTACCAGTACTGGACGAGGAACGGATCGTCCAGGTGGTAGCGCTCGGTCAGCGCCTCCCGGACGGTCCTGGTGACGGGTCGTTCACCGGCCAGCGCCTGGATGGGGTCGTCCGCGTTGGCGAAGGTGAACGCGTACACGATGAGGGTCGCTCCGAAGAACGTCACCACCATCTGCAGTAAGCGCCGCACGAGGTAGCGGAACATACGGATTGGACCTCAGTTGGTCGGGGCGATCTCGATCTTGTAAATGTCGACCTGTTGGAACAGATCCACACTCACGTTCGAGGCGCGCTCAGAGTAGCCGTAGACGTTCTGGCCGAAGCGCAGCGGGATGACCGGCATGTCCTCAGCCAGGAGGTCCTCGGCCTGCTGCCACTTCTTGATCGAGTCGGCGGGAGTCTTGGCCGCGTCACCCTCGGTGACCAGGTTGTCGAACGCCGGGCTGCTGTAGCCCCAGTAGTTCGCCGAGCCGTTGGTCGAGTACAGCGGGCCGAGGTAGCTCTCCATCAGCGGATAGTCCATCAGCCAGCCGAGCCGGAGCATGCCCACCGGCTGCTTGTTCTCCGCCTTTGTGAGCAGGTCGGAGAACTTCGCCTGCGGCGCCCCGTTGCACTGCACCCCGAGCGAGGCGCGGATCTGGTTGCACATCGCGTCGACCCACGCCTTGTGTGGGCCGTCGGCGTTGTAGGCGATCGACAGCGCCGACGGGCCGCCCGCGCGCTGGTACAGTGCCTTGGCCTTGGCCGGCTCGTACTTGCAGGCCGCACCGCAGACGTCGGCCCGGTAGCCGTTCACCGCCGGGGAGACGAACGAGGTCGCCGGGGTCTGCGAGTCCAGGAAGATCTGACTCGTCATCTCCTTCCGGTCCACCGCCATCGAGATCGCCTTGCGCACGTCCGGATTCGAAAACTCTGTCTGGTACGTGGGGAAGCCGACGAACTGGAAGGACGAGTTCGGGCTCTTCTGGAACCGTTCGCCCAGGTCACCAGGCGCCGACGCCAGGCTCTCGATCGGGATCGTGGTCTGCACGTCGACGTTGCCGGCCACCAGGTCGGCGTACTCCGACTGCTGATCCTGGTAGATCTTCCAGATCACGCCCGCGACCTTGGGCCTGGTGCCCTTGAAGTCGTCGCGGCGGACCACCTGGATCTGGTTGTCGTGCTCCCAGGAGCCCTTCATCTTGAACGGGCCGTTGCCGATCGGCGCCTGCTCGTAACCGTCCTTGATCACACCGGGCGAGGTGAACGCCGCGTCGGGCAGCGGCAGGAAGACCGTGTACGCGATCACCGACTTCCAGCCCGCGAACGGTGCGGACAGGGTGATCTGGAAAGTAAGGTCGTCGATCTTCTTCAGGCCGGACATCGTGGCCGTCTTCGGAGTGGCCGCCTTGGCCGGGCCGGCGCCGTCGGGGTCCTTCGACTGCAGGTCGGCGTACCCCTCGATGCGCTCGAAGTAGTACGAACCGTCCTGCGCGTTCGGGCCGTACGCGGCGTAGTTCCACGCATTCAGGTAGTTGTCCGAGGTCACCGGCTCGCCGTTGCTGAAGGTGAAGTCCTTCTTCAGCTTGACCGTCCAGACCTTGTTGTCCGGCGACGTGATCGACTGCGCGGCCCGCTCCACCGGCTGCTTCGCCTCGTCGAACTCGACCAGCGGGTAGAACAGCGATTCCAGCACCTCACCCCCGTAGGCGTCGGTAGTGTTCGAGGGCAGCAGGTGTTGCGGCTCGACGATACCGATGATCGCGCTGTTCGTGTAATCCGCATTGTCGTCCGATCCGGTTCCACTGCAACCGGCTGCCGACAAGGCGATGACGGTGGCTGAGACCGCCATCTTCCACGGGCTGTTCCCAAACATGGGAATGCCTCCTTCAGGGGGGCTCTCACTGGGGGGCCGGTGAGAAAGTAGACGTGCCACTGTGACACAGGCCCTCCGTAGCCCTGGAGCGCCGTTATGAAGCCGGTATCAGCCATCGGCGCGTCGCCAAGAGCCCTCAGGGGATCGGTTACACAAGGCGACGGTCAGCGGCCCAGCGGGACAACTCATACCGGTTGGACATCTGGAGTTTACGCAGCACGTTCGAGACGTGCGTCTCCACGGTCTTGATCGAAATATATAGCTCCTTGGCGATCTCCTTGTAAGCATATCCCCTAGCCAGGAGCCTGAGAACCTCGCGTTCACGGTTGGTCAGCTGGTCCAGCTCGGGGTCGGCGATCGGCACGTCGGGGCGGGCGGCGAAGGCGTCGAGCACGAAACCCGCCAACCGTGGGCTGAATACGGCGTCACCCTCCGCAACCCTGCGGATCGCGTCGGCCAACTCGGCCGGAGAAATAGTCTTCGTCACATACCCCCGCGCACCGGCCCGAATGAGTCCGATCACGTCCTCGGCGGCATCAGAGACGCTCAATGCGAGAAACTTCACGTGTGGGTACGAACGGCGCATAGCCTCCAGTACCGCGCGGCCCCCGCCGTCCGGCATGTGCACGTCGAGCAGCACCACGTCGGGGCCGGTCGCCGCGATCCGGGAGACCGCCTCGGCCACCGAGCCGGCCTCACCCACCACCTCGACATAGGCGGCCAGCTCGGAGCGCACGCCGGCCCGGAACATCGCGTGATCATCCACCAGGAACACCGTCAACCGGCGCGGCTGGGTCTCCTCGGTCAGGTCCGTCATCTCGTTGTTTCCTTTCCGGAAGTCACGCCGTCCGGCGAGGCGGGCATGGTGAGGCGCACCTCCGTGCCGTCTCCTGGGGCGCTGCGGATCTCCGCGTGCCCGCCGTGCCGCCGCATCCGGCCAATGATCGAGCCGCGCACGCCGTGCCGGCTCTCCTCGACCTGCTCCAGGTCGAACCCGGCGCCCCGGTCGCGGACGAAGACGCTGAGCTCCTCCGCCTCCACCTCCGCATACAGCGAGACGGTCTCGACCCCGGCGTGCCGAGCCGCGTTGACCAGTGCCTCTCGGGCGGCGGCGACTAGGGCGGCCACCCGCTCGTCGCACTGCGCGTCGCCGACGACCACCGTCTCGACCGAGATCGCGTAGGTGTCCTCGACCTCGGCCGCGGCCTGCTCCAGGGCCGCCGCGAACTTCTCCGTCGGCGAGGCGGTCGGCTTGTAGAGCCAATTCCGCAGGCTGCGCTCCTGGCCGCGGGCCAGCCGCTGGACTTCTTTGATGTCGGTGGAGTTGCGCTGGATCAGGGCCAGCGTGTGCAGTACCTGGTCGTGGATCATCGCCGCCAGCTCGGCCCGCTCCTGCTCGCGGATCCGGGCCTCGCGCTCGGTGCGCAACTGGCTGAACGTGCGCCAGAGCAGCGGCGCTGCGACCACCCCGACGCCGAGCAGGCCGACCAGGGCGAAGATCACGCCGTACATGATCGAGGTGAGGCCGCCGCCGACCGACGAGTAGCGGGCCACCACGCCGATGATCCCGACCGCGACCAGCACCCCGCCACCGATGAAGCGGAAGAGGAACGACCGGCGGTCGCTCTCCGCCACGACCACGGCCAGCCAAGGCGCCTGAACCGCGGTGTCGACCCAGTGGCCACGCCGCGACGGGTCGGACTGGTGCCAGATCACCCCGGCGCCCAGCGCGATGATCGCGACCAGCCAGCCCACGGCGCCGGCCGGGTCATCGCCGAAGGCCAGCGTCTGCAGCAGCACGACTCCGATGCCGATCGCCGCGAACGGCAGCAACATGGCCAGGTCACGCCGGGGAGCCGGCGCTCCGTTGGGGACCTGCTGCGGAAGGACCGCCCAGAACGCGGCGTAGAGCAGCAGGCCGAGCCCGTTGAAGCCGAGCAGCACGACCAGGGCGATCCGGACCGCGGTCACGGGCACCCCGAGATGCCGCGCGAGACCGGCGGCGACGCCCGCGATCATGCGGCGGTCGCGGGGCCGGTACAGGCGGCGGGGTGGTGGTGTCGTGGTCGCGGTGATCGCGTTCCTCCTTCGTACGCTTCGATCGTCACACGTCTGGCGCCTCCGGAGCCACGGGGACTTCCCCGACCGGTGGACGACGGGGATCTCAGGGTGGGGTCAGGGTCGGTGCCGGAGGCGTTTCGGGTACGCCGGCAATCAGTATCGAAGCCATGACCGACGAAGCTGCCGAATCCCGGGGACCGGCCACGACCGGAGCCGGTTCGTCGCAGGACGCACCGGCACCTTCCCCCGCTCCCACACCCGACCTACTTGACCCAACCGACCCAACCGACCCTGCCGACCCTGCCGACCCTGCCGACCCTGCCCACCCAGCCGAGCCTGCCGACGCAGCCGACCACATTGACGCGGCCGACCCAACCGACCCTGTCGATGCAGCCGACCCTGCCGGCCCTGCCGGCCCCGCCGGCCCCGCCGACCCCGTCGACCCCGCCCACGCAGCCGACGCGGCCGATCGCGCGGAACCGGCCGATCGCGCGGACGAGCCGACCGCTCAGCTGCCGCCGGTCTGGACGCCGCCCACGCCTGGGGCGCCCGCAGCCGACGACCCGCCGCCGCCCCCGCCGGGAGCCGGGCCGCAGCCGCCGCCCCGCGCCGATTCGGCACCCGGCGCGGGCTCGCCGCCGCCGCCGTTCGGCTCCGCCGACGACGGGCCGGCCTTCGCCGGTGCGCACAACGACGGCCCGAGTTTCTCCCGCGAGCAACTGGTGCGCCCCGCCCAGGGTCGTTACGTCGCCGGCGTCTGCGCGGCGATCGGCCGCGCCACCAACACCGACCCGGTGCTCTGGCGCGTGCTGGTGGTCGTGCTGGGCCTCTTCGGCGGCGCCGGGGTGCTGATCTACCTGATCGGCTGGCTCGGGATCCGGGCCGAGGGGGACGCCGTCTCCCCGATCGAGTCGCTGCTCGGCCGGGGCAGGTCGACCATGCAGCCGATCTCGGTCGTCCTGCTCACCGTGGCGGCGGTGCGGAGTTTCGCTTTCATCGTGCAGGACGGGTTCCGGGCCACCCTGCTCGGCGCGGCCGTCGTCGTCGCCATCGCCCTGCTGATCAAGCGCAACAGCGCCGGCCGGTCCGCGACGGCGCCGAGCCGTCCGGCCACGTCCCCGCCGCCCGGCGCGGCGTTTCCGTTCGGACGCTCGGGCCCCGATCCGACGAGCGCGTTCGCGGCGGCCTCAGCCCCGGCCGGTGCAACGTCTCCCGGTACGCCGGCCGGTGACCCGCTGACCGCCCCGCGCGCGCCGAGCTACCCGCCGCCGTTCACTGCGCAGTTCACTGCGCCGCCGGCCGGTGACTACCGGCCCCCGTTCGCGCCCCACGGCCCGTACGCGACCCGACCCGCCCCGCCCCCACCGCCCCCGCCGAAGGCTCCGAAGCCGAAGCGGGAACGCTCGAAGCTGGGCCGGATCACGTTCTTCGCCGTACTGATGGTCCTCGGAGTGCTGGCCATGATCGATGTGGCCGGCGCCCGGGTGCCGGTGCCCGGTTACTTCGCCGCCGCGCTGGCCACGATCGGGGTCGGTCTGATCGTCGGCGCCTGGTTCGGCCGGGCCCGGGGGCTGATCGCACTGGCCGTGATCACCGCGATCGGCCTGGGCATCGCCTCCGGCGTGGAACGCTTCGGCGGCGAGGTGGCGAACACCAACTACCGCCCGACCAGCCTGGCCCAGGTCGCCGACCGGTACGCATTCACGCTCGGCAACGTGACCCTGGATCTACGCGGCGTCGACTTCAGCAACGCGGCCCAGGACACGACGATCGCGATGAAGGCCGGCCAGGTGCGGGTACGCCTCCCCGGGAACGTCGACACCAACGCCACGGTCACGATGCGGAACGGCCTCGCGGCGATGTTCGGGCACGAGTACACCAACGCCGACGTCCACTCGCTCGCCGTCACGGACCTCGGCTCGGACGGTGCCGGTGGCGGCACGCTACGACTGAACCTGCAGGTGGACAACGGCAGAGTGGAGGTGGCCCGATGAAGCCGCACCGGATGGACGAGGTCTCGCTGAGCTTCGGCCTGATCTTCGTGGCGATAACCCTGTGGTGGGCGCTGTCCCGGGCGGTCGCGATCCACCTGCCGAACCCGGGCTGGCTGATCGCGGGGGCGCTGATCTTCTTCGGGGTGGTCGGCCTGCTGGGCGCGATCCGCTCCGGCCGGCGGGCGGACCCGGTGGCCGCCGAGGCCGACGTGGAGACGCCCGGCGACCTGCCGCCGCAGATGCAGGGGGAGATCGTCCAGGAGTTGTTGGACGACCCGGCGGAGCGTTTCGAACGCGAGCAGCACCGCAACTGAGACGGGGGTGCGCGGCCCGCCGGTCACCGACCGGCGGGCCGCGCAATATGCTCGGTCGACACCATCTCGCCCATGTCTGAGGAGCCCGACAGCAATGACGCCGTTCCCCGCCGTCTCCACGGCACCGGTCTTCGGTGTCGGAGCCCGTGCCGCCCGCACCCTGACCGCCGAGTTCGCCCGGCACAACGCCGCCACGGCCGCGCTGCTGGTCGGCGCCGACCACGCTTCGCCGGTGGTGGGCGCGGCGGTCGAAGCGCTCCTGCCCGGCGACTCGCTGACCCTGGTGCCCGGCGAGCGCAGCACGACCGACCTGCTCCGCGACCACATCAGCGGCCTGGGCAGCTGGATCGCCGACCGGGTCCGGATCGTCGATACGCTGGGCGAGGCCGAGCCGGCCGACGTGGTGATCGTCGGCGAACCGCTGACCGGCACGGCCGAGGACGTCCGCGCACTGCTCGACGGCCTGGGCAAGTATCTGAACGCGGGCGCGGTCATCACCGTGGCGACCCCGGCCGTCCCCGGCCAGACCGGCGGCGCGGCGGCCGAGCTGTTCCGGCAGAGTGCCCTCTTCGGGGTGGGCTCCGACCTGGTGGCCCGCAACCAGCCGCCGATGCGGGTGCACAAGCTGCGCTTCACCGAGGCCGACAAGGCGGTCGCGGCAACGCTGAGCCCGGCGTACCGGCCGTCCAGCGTGCCGGTGACCCGGACGATGCATCTGGACTCCAACGGCGTGGCCGCGGCCGGCATCGCGCTGGGGCTGGCGGCGGTGGCCCGGGTGGTCCGGCCGAAATCGAGACAATGGCTGGTCCCGGCGCTGGCCGCCGTGCCGATCGCCGCGTTCTTCCGCGACCCGGAGCGCGATGTGCCGACCGATCCGGACGCGATCGTGGCGGCCAGCGACGGCAAGGTGCTCTCGGTCGGGCAGTTACGCGACGAGCGGCTGGGCGAGGGCGAGTTCCTGCGCGTCGCGGTCTTCCTGTCGGTGCTGGACGTGCACGTCAACCGGGTGCCGGTGGCCGGCCGGGTGGCCGACTTCTTCGTCGAGGACGGCGGCTACGCGAACGCGATGACCGCGGCGGCCGAGCACAACGTGGCGGCGTACACGGTCCTGGACACCGACCACGGCCGGGTGGTGGTGGCCCAGCGGACCGGTCTGATCGCCCGCCGGATCGTACAGCGGGTGCCGGTCGGCACGCTGGTGGCCCGCGGCGAGCGGATGGGCCTGATCCGCTTCGGCTCCCGCACCGACGTCTACCTGCCGGCTGGGAAAGCCGAGGTGACGGTGGCCCCGGGTGACAAGGTGATCGGCGCGGCGTCGGTCATCGCCCGCTGGAAGTAACCCGGCAAACCCAGAAGGCCGCCCCGGGGGGCGGCCTTCTGGGTTTGCGGATCAGACCCGCTTGGCCCGCAGCCACATGACCGGGCCGCTGACCAGGTAGGCCGCGACCACGAGGACGAAGGTCAGCCGGGCGTCGATCAGGGCGCCGACGATCGGCGCCAGCCACAGCCACGGCGGCAGTTTCACGAGCCGGGCCAGTTTCGCGTACGGGAAGCTGGAGACCATGGCGATGGCGAGCAGCGCCACGCCGGCCAGCAGCGCGATCCCGGGAACCGGAATGCCGATCAGCACGGTTACGGCGAGGACCGCCGCGGCCATGGTCGTGGGCACCCCGGAGAAGAACCTGCCGTCCTTGGGCGAGACGTTGAAGCGGGCCAGCCGGATCGCGGCGCAGCCGGCGACCAGCATGCACGCCACCGCGGCGGCAGGCGTGGGCACCGAGTGGGCCAGCGAGGCGTAGACCACGACCGGCGCGGCCAGGCCGAACGAGCACATGTCGGCCAGCGAGTCCATCTGCGCGCCGAACGGGCTGGCGACGCCGAGCTTGCGGGCCAGCGCGCCGTCGAGGCCGTCGAAGGCGACGCAGGCGACCAGGCAGCCGGCCGCCAGGCGCACGTCGCCGTGCATGGCCAGGAAGATCGCCAGTAGGCCGAGCGCGAGGCTGGCCAGGGTGCACAAGTTGACGACGCCGAAGCGGACCCGCCGGCCCATCGTGTGCTCCCCGGGCAGCAACGAGACGGGACCGTCGGGCGCCTCGGCGACGATCGGTGTGGGGGTGGCGGTGTGCGCCGACCCGGACGTCGCGACGGTACGGGCGCGCCCGTACGGGACGAGATCGGTACCGGTGTAGATGACCTCGGCCCGGGTCGCGGTGGCGGCTCGCCCGGCATCGCCGGAACGGCGTCGTCCCACCCGCACCAACAGGGCCTGCCGCGCGATCGTTCCGCTGCGGCGCAGCCTGCCTGCCCAACGGCGCCCGGCGGGACGGGGACTATCCGTCGTACGACGCCGGCGCCAAGGGGTTCTCGGCACGTGCTCCTCCATCTGGGGATCGGATGCCCGCGCGCTATACCGGCGGCGGGGTGCTGCTTTCACCCGTTGAAAATAGACAACCACGGGTTTGCCGCCGGTAGGACGACAAATCGGCGGGTTACACCATTACACAGCCGGGCAGACTTGGCGATAGACGATCGATCGCCCTGTGCCGACGTGCCCCCGTCTCCTACCTCCTCAGGGCGGACGGGGCAACCGGATGCCGGCGCTGACCCCTGTGCTGAGTCTAACTGACCTTTTCCGCCATCAGCCGCTGTACAGCCGACCGCGCGACGTCGGTCAACCGCAGGTCGAGCGCGTCATCGGGCGTGAACCAGCGCGCCGCCTCGGTGCTGCCACCGGCGTCCTCAGTCACCACCGCCTCCGCTGGCGAGTCGACCTGGACCCGGTAGAGGACCCGGACCGTGTGCCAGTCGACCGGAGTCTGCTCCGGCCCGAGCGCTTCCGGATCATGGCGATGCGAGACGTCGAGCAGCTCGCCGACCCGCCCGTCCTGTCCGGTCTCCTCGACCAGCTCGCGCCGCAGCGCCTGCTCCGGCAGCTCACCGTGATCAGTTCCGCCGCCCGGCAGATGCCACTGTCCCGCACCAGGGTAGCCGCTCGCGATCAAGGTGAGCAGGACCCGACCGGCCGGATCGGTGGCCAGACCGTAGGCCCCGAACCGCTGCACCCGCCCGGTCGGCGGCACGGCATCGGACCCGTCGTTCTCGTACGCGGGGTCCGGCACGTCCTGCCCGAGCAGCCGGGCCGTCCACGGCAGCAGCGGCCAGCCGGCCAGCTCGGCGGGCCCGGCCCAGCCGACCCGGTCCGTCGACCCGTCGACCTCGTCGCGCGGCTGCCCACCGATGGCCGCCACGTCGTAGACGATCCGGTCGGTGTGCTCCAGCGCCCCCGACGGCAACCGCACGACGTCTGCGGTCACCCGGCGCAAGGCGGTTATGCGTACGGTAAGGCCAGTCTCTTCCTGGAATTCCCGCACGACCGCGTCGGCGGGGTGTTCGCCCTGCTCGACGCCTCCGCCCGGCAGTGTCCAGGTCCCCGGATATTCGGAACTCGTCGACCCTCGCGCCAGCAGCACCCGGCTCCCACCGTCCCGACACACCCCGTACGCCCCGACCCGTCGAATCTTCACGGTCCCCAGGCTAGTGACTGGCCGTGATCAGATCAGCTTGGCTTTGGTGAGGGCTTCGGCCGTGACTTCGGTCAGGTGGTCCGTTGGCAGGTCGGCGACTGTTTTGAGCGGCATCCAGGTGGCTTCGGAGGTGGAGCCGCCGACATCGTGGATGTGCACCTCGGTCGGCGCGTCGACGATCACCCGGTAGAAGGCCCGGACGCCGTGCCAGTCGATCGGGTAGCCCTCCGGGCCCAGCGAGGCCGCGTCGCGGTGACTGGCCACGCCGAGCAGCTCGATCAGGCGGCCGACCTGGCCGGTCTCCTCGACCAGCTCGCGCAGCAGCGCCGAGCCGGGTTGTTCGCCGTAGTCGGTGCCGCCGCCGGGCAGGTGCCAGCAGCCCGCGCCCGGATAGCCCGGGGCGATCCGGGTCAGCAGCAGCCGGTCGTCCGGGTCGGTGGCGATCGCGTAGGCCGCGAATCGCTGGGCCCGGTGCAGCCCGTCCGGGCCCGGGTAGGCGTAGAAGGACGGGAAGTCGGGGACCTCTTCGGGGCGCAGGTCGGCCGACGCCTCGGAGAGCCCGAGGGCGGCCGCGGTGAACGGCCGGAGTTTCAGCTTCTCCGCCTCGGCCAGGGTGTGCCAGCGGGCCAGGTCGGTGGGGTGGCCGACGCGGTCCAGCAGGTTTCCGCCGCGGATCGACACCGAGTAGATCAGCCGGTCGGTGTGTATGGTCACGCCGCGATGCGGCAGCGACCGCATGTCGGCCAGGACGTCGCGCAGCCCGGAGACGGCGACGGAAAGCCCGGTTTCGGCGGCGGTCTCGCGGACCACGGTGTGGTTGGGGTCCTCACCGTGGTCGATGGCCCCGCCGGGCAGGGACCAGACGCCGGGAGTGCCGGAGCGAGATGATGCCCGGACGAGGAGAACGCGACCGTCGGGGTCGGTCGCCACGGCGTACGCCGCGATCCTGCGAAGTGGTTCGAGTGCGGGGGTCACGGGCGGCATTCTGCCCGGATGATGGTACCTCCTGAAATCGTCTGTCGGATTCCTGACAGGACGATAGCGCACAGTAACCGCAGATCAGACCCCATAAGCACACCTCTCGCGGTCACTCTATCACGCAGAGTAACCAGACCCTAAACCGCCAATTCAGGGCCAGATCGGCGCGCTCACGGAGGTGCCGAACCCAGGAAAGCACACCATGTGAATGAGCACACCGACGGTGTACCTGCGACCGGAACCGTGAGAGCTGGTACTTCCACGACGCCCTTGCTGAGGATGGTGGCGACCGCTCCTCGGCGACCGGCGGTGACCACGCTGAGATCTGCGGGCTGCGGTGCGTGCAGAGTGGCCAGTAGGGCTTCCGTGGGTGGCGGCTTGTCCACATGTTGATACGCTGCCATGCTGTGATTGTCGTGCCGCGGCGCTGCGACGACCTCCCCAACCGCGTTGCGCCGTACGGACGTTGACTGCCGGGGGCGAATACCGTGGCCGATGATCACGACCCAAATAGACGGCTGTTCCGTGCCCGTCAAGGCCTGCTGTCGCCGTCGGGGTCAGGGTATGTCATGTCCCGTCAGGAGCTCGCTGACGCGGTGAATAGCTACCTCTGGGACCAGTACGAGATCAAAGAGACCATCGACGCGACATACGTGGGGCATCTCGAACAGGGACGGTACCGGTGGCCCGGCCGGCTACGCCGGGAGGCGTTCCGGCACGTGCTTGGCGCGACTTCTTCCACTGACCTCGGTTTCTATCCCAAGCGAGGCAAACGAGCATCCGAGCTGGAGTCCGATGTCACCTCGGGCCGGCTGTCGGAGGTGGCCACGTCGTGGCAGCGTGGGGATATCGACCGTCGAGCGCTGCTACGCAGTTCACTTATCGCCACCGCGTGGATGATTCCCGACGCGGCGGTGTCCCATGACGACCTGCAGCGCATAGTCGCTGCTCTGCAGGACTCGCGTCGCTACCTGGACACCACGGTTATTGGTCACTTGTCGCGGTCTCTCAACCGCTGCGCGGCTGACGATGGTATTCGTGGCCCACGGGCCGCCCTACCTGGTGTTCTCGGGGTCCTTGGAGTGGTCGAACACCGGGCCACGGATGTGAAGGCGCAGGTACGCCGCGAGCTCTTGGCGGTGGGCGCCAGGGCCGCCGAGTTCGCTGGCTGGCTGTACCGAGACGCCGGGATGCCGCTCGCTGCCGATCATTGGCGGGATCGGGCCAGTGAGTGGGCGATTGAGTCCGGGGACTTCGCCATGCCCGGCTATGTGCTGATCAAGAAGAGCCAGTCGGCTTGGGACGCCCGCGATGCCCTGCGAATGTTGACCTTGGCGCAGGCTGTTCAGCAGGGGCCGTGGACGCTTCCCGCTCGGGTCCGAGCGGAGGCGTTGCAGCAGGAGGCTCGCGGCCAGGCGATGATCGATGGCCATGTCCGGCAAGCTCAGGGCAAGCTCGATCAGGCGCGCGAGCTGATGGGTTCCGAGCGGCGGCGCGACGGTGCTGCGGACAGCGAGTTGGCTGCGCACTACGAGCCTCGCTCTTCGAGGTCCAGATGGCGATGTGTTTTGCTGAAGGGGGCCAGGCCGAGCGTGCCGTCATGATCTACGAGTCTTCGTTGAGCCCGCAGGTGTTCTCGCGGCGCGATTACGCGTACTTCCTCACCCAGAAGGCTCAGGCGCTTGCCGCATCCCGCCGGCCTGACGACGCCGCCCAGGCTGGCCGGACGGCGCTGCCGATCGCCACAGGGGCAGGTTCGCGGCGAACGGCTGCCGAACTGGTCCGGCTCAGCGACGGTCTGCGGCCGTGGGCCGACCGGCCTGCCGTGCGGGCGTTCCGCGAGTTGGTTGCCGCGTAACCGAGTCGAGTTCCCTATGAGAGCCAGTCGGCCACGGCGGCGATGACGGTCGCCTGCCAGATGCCGGTCTGCGGGTCGAGGTAGTGCGGGTCTTCGTGGACGGCGAAGCCGTGCTGGGCGCCGTCGATCTCTATCAGCCGTGCGTCGGCCTTGACCTGGGTGACGTAGTGCCGGGAGCTGTCGATCGGCACGAAGGTGTCCTTGGTGCCGTGCACGAACAGCGTTGGTGTGACGATTTGATGGATCGCCTCGTCCGGCCGCAGGTAGAACACCTCGTTCAGCAGTGGTCGCCCGACCCGGAACGTTGGCGAGTGCGCCAGCGACCCTTGTGCGGCTAGTTCGCGGCCGGCCTGTTCGTCGATGCGTCCGTCATGCCAATAGGGCTTATCGTCCACGAACCGCTTGCGGTATTCGATCAACGGGTTGAACAGCACCAGCCGTCGCACCTCGTCGGGGTGCCGGGAGGCGTAGAAGCCACTGATCCCGCCACCGAAGCTGGTCCCGATCACGTTGACCGGCGCACCGGTCAGCTCCCGGGCGTACGCGACCGCTGACCGGATGTCATTGACCACGCCGGCCAGCGTCAGCTCTTCCTGACGCCCTTCACTGTGGCCGTGTCCGCGCAGATCGAATCGCAGCGACGCGATGCCGGCCTCGGCGAGGCCGGCCGCGAGACGGATGAAGAAGCCGCCCTCGTCGCGGCTGGCGCCACCACCGTGTACCAGTACCGAGACCGAGGAGGTCTCACCTTTGGCCGGGACGAACGAGCCGGACAACCTCAGGCCGTCAGCGCTGCCGAACTCGGCGTCCACGGATCTGTCCACGCCAGGCCCCGCATTCATCTCGGCGACTCCTCGCAACGATCGGTCGTCCCATCACGAGCCTAGTGGCGCGAAGGATTCCCACTGCTCGGGAAAAGCATTGTGGCCGAGGCTGAACGCACCTCGCGTGGTATCGCCGTCGAAGAGTTGACGGGGATCCGCGCCAGGGTCCGGCTCCGTAAGCCCCAACGGGCCGCATTGCACTGCTGGAGCTTCGCCCAGCTGGGCGAGTTGCTGACCTGACCTACAAGGCCCGCCGGGCCGGTATCCCTCTGATCCAGGTAGACCCCCGATACACGTCGCAGACGTGTTCGAAGTGCGGTCACCGGGACAAGCTGAACCGGCCCGATCAGGCCACGTTTATCTGCCGGTCGTGTGGAGTCGTTGCCCACGCCGACCGCAATGCTGCCGTGAACATCGCCAAGCGCGGTGTCGACGGCTGGGGCGCAGTCAACCGTCCGCACGTGGCCTGACCTCGCAGCCAGCGAGAGCAGAGATCCACAAGCTCGCCCATTCATGGGCGGGTAGTTGACGCCGCACAGACCCGGGGGTCAGTGGGTCCAGGAGATGAAGCGGTCGAACAGCTCCGACGCCGGCATCGCCGGGATCTCCGATACCGCGTACTCCAGGTTCAGCCACATATAGACCGACAAGTTGATCCGATCCATCTCCGCGATCAACTGCTCACGCGCCGGATCACACGGCCACGATCTGCCACACCCCCCGCAGTCCCAGGCAGGGCGCTGCGGCGTGTGTTCGTCCGCGTCGGCAATCGTCGTCATCGGGTACGCCAGTGTTGCCCTCGGTTCATCTGCGGCCGCTCCCGGACCGACGCCACCAACCAATACCGAGCGGTCGGTGCGTTCCATTCCGGACCAATACGCCCGTCATCCGGCTGGAGGCGGACCGAGTCAGGGCAGGGAAACCACGCGCATCCGCACGTACAGCGTTTGCGCCACGGCTTGAACCACGGTCGGATCGGTCTGTGACGCGCAGCGTGGGGCTCGTCGGCGTGAACGACCGCCTGCGCGACGCGGCGGCTCACCCAAGCGCGATGGACCCGTGGACGCCATCCCTCGACGTCATTACCAGCAATCACGCCCCCCAACTAACGACGTGGTGACTGTGGCGCCGGATCTGCGCTGAGGTCGTGGTGTGAACATCGTTCTTGTTCCTCCTCGGGCGTTGTCGACGCAGTAATCTGCGGCTGCCTGCTGGGCGGCCGATCCGCCCTGAACGGCGTCTGTGATGCGTCCACGATTCAGGAAGGTGGCGGCACCCGGAAGCTGCTCCTGTTAGGCGTTCTGATCGGTGATTTGTGCGGCGCCACTGTTGAGCAGCGCATCTTCCGCGACCGCCCGCACCGTCGGGTGTGTCCGGCTTGTCGGCTGACGCGGAACGCTGCCATGCTGTCCCTCGAGGCGCACGCTGCGTAGTCATGGGGTCGGCTCGTTCGCTCGAGGCCGCCGCAGATGGGGGAGGTCATGACTTGGAGCACCGACCACCCGAACCGCCTGTTGAACCAGGCCCGCAACCGGCTGCGGTCGCCCTCCGGTTCTGGTCGTGAACTGTCACGCCAAGAGCTCGCTGAAGCGGTGAACACTTACCTCTGGCAGACACACCAGATCGTCGCCAACCTCGACGGGACCTACATCGGCCACCTCGAACAAGGACGCCATCGGTGGCCGACAGCCCGCCGCCGCGAGGCATTCCGTCACGTCCTCGCCGTAGGCTCCCCGATACGTACCGGCTACCCAACCCCGCCTGCCGGACCCCGGAATCGCAACAGCTCAGCCGACGCCGTCATCATCGCCCCAGCCACGTACAACACGATCAACAAGCTGGCCCTAGGCATCAACGACACCTACGCCCTCAACGTCGCCGCGGAGGCCATCGGCCGCGGTACGCCAGTGGTTGTGCTCCCGTTCGTCAACACCGCGCTCGCCAGCCGAAGGCCTTTCAAACAGGCCGTAGCAGCCCTACGCACCGAGGACGTGAAGATTATCTTCAGCCCAGGCCAATGGACACCGCACCCGCCAGGCACAGGAGCAGATCACCTGGACGAATTCCCCTGGAAAACCGCCGCCCTCAGAACCGCTGCCAACGCCCGCTAGAGATGCAGAAAAGTGCTGGCGCTCGAGAGTTCGACGACCTCATGAGAAGTTCGCGTTCGACGCCGATTTTGCCAGGAGTGTGAATGACCGAGTACCAGATTACTTCTTGGTCCAGTGAGATGGTTCGCTCAAGGATCGAACAGCTTGCACAGGTCTACGCGGAGGTATACGCGGAACCGCCCTATGACGCCGGGGATCTATGGGACGTTCAGACGTTCCTTAAGCGAACCCATAGGCAGACAGAACGGGACGGATTTTCATTCGTTGGCAGCGAAGCCGAAGGGCACCTGGCTGGATTTTCGTTCGGGCTAACTTTCGGCGAGGGTGTTTGGTGGTCGGGAGACGCAACGGAACCACCCAGCGACCTGCGCGCCGCTTCGAAATTCGCTGTCATAGAACTCGTCGTACGCCGACAATTTCGAGGGCGCGGCATCGGTCGACAGTTGATTTCGGATCTTCTCGCTGGCCGGCCCGAGCAGTACGCCATTCTGACCGCCATGCCGAACGCTACTGCCAGAGAAATCTACAGACGGTGGGGCTGGGTCCAAACCGGGACCGCTCAGCACACGCCGCAGTCGCCGATTCTGGACGCCCTTGCCCTGGCTTTGCCCGGTGGAGATGGCGATGCCATCCGATCTTATCTTCGATAAGGCAACAGCGTGGGCGGCGCGACCGAGTGGACCTCCATCGCTGCCGAGAACTTTCGCAATGGGGTACCGATGGCCTCGCGCAACCCCGTAGTCGCCTCTTCTCGATGGCCGGCTTCGACCGAGCCTGCCAGTTCCTCGCCGAGGATCTTCACCTGAGCCAATAGGCTCGTCACTGACCGCCACCACCTCAGAAAGGGCCTGATCGTTGGCTGCAGCAAACGGCAGACCGGCCGCCCCTCGCGTCATGGTGGTCGGACTGGGCGGCACCATCGCGATGACCGCCGCCGACAGTGGAGGTGTGGCCCCGGCACTGTCTGCGCAGCAGCTCGTTGAGGCCGTCCCGGGACTCGCTGACACCGGAATCATGCTCGACGTCGTCACCTTCCGCAGTAAGCCGGGCGCCTCGCTGACCATCGACGACCTCACCGAACTCGCCGCCCTAGCTGCTAGGCAAATCGATACAGGCGCTGCCGGTATTGTCATCACGCAAGGGACCGACACGATCGAGGAGAGCGCCTACGCGCTCGACCTACTCCATGCGGGCCCTGAGCCGATCGTCGTGACCGGAGCCATGCGCAACCCCACCCTCGCCGGCGCTGACGGCCCGGCGAACCTGCTCGCGTCCATCACGGTCGCCGCGAGCCCGACGGCCCGTAACCTCGGCTGCCTCGTCGTGCTGGCCGACGAGATCCACGCGGCACGTCGCGTCCGGAAAACTCACTCCACCAGCATCGCGACGTTCGCCTCCCCGAACGCAGGACCCCTCGGATACCTCGTCGAAGGGCAGGCGCACATCGTCAACCAGCTCACCAGCCGCCACGCGCTCCCGCCCCCAACGCCTGGGACGGCACCCAGGGTCGGCCTCTACACCGCAACCCTCGGCGACGAGGGTGCGGTCCTGGCAGCAGTGGCCGACCAGCTTGACGGGCTGGTGATCGCGGGCTTCGGAGCGGGACACGTCCCAGAACGCTGGCTGCCCACCCTGACGCAGGTAGCCGCCCGGATCCCGGTGGTCCTCGCCTCCCGTACCGGCGGTGGACCGGTCCTGACCAGCACCTACGGCTTCCCCGGCTCGGAACGCGATCTACTCAACCGGGGGCTCATCGCGTCCGGGCTTCTGCATCCCTACAAGGCTCGGATCCTGCTTCACCTGATGCTGAAGGCCAGCGCCGACCGCGAACAGATCCAGTCGGGATTCGCCGCCGCCGGTGAACTCGCCCACCCAGCGTCGTGGCCCTGGCCAAGCCCCGTACAACACGGCGACCCGACGGCAGAGCATTGATCATGCGGAGCAGCGAGGCACACCAAGGCCGCACCATAGTCGTAACGTTCGACCACGGCGACGACTTCTATACCGCGCTCCACCAAGCCTGCGTGGACAACCGTTCCGGATACGTCCCGATGTTCATCGCCGGGTTTCGCCACCGCCGACCTCGTCGGCACCTGCGAACGCCTCGAAAACCCGCAAGCGCCCGTATGGTCAAAGGTCCAGCTGTCCAACATCGAAGCCCTCGGCGGCGGCACCATCGCCTGGGACAAAGCCGCTAGCTTCGGGCGAATTGCAGCAGGGCGCCGTACTCCCAATCGCGATAGGCGAGTCGCAGCCCTGCCAGGTACCTCGCCCGGGCGTCGGAGGCGTCGGTCAGGTAGCCAGCATGCCCCCAGGTGAACCTCGGCTGGCCCAGGCTCCGGACCACGATGTCTGCGGCGAGGCGCGCGTGACGGCCATTGCCGTTCGGGAACGGGTGGATCGACACGAGCCGATGGTGGAACCGGACAGCTACCTCGTCGGCCGGCCAGGCGAGGGACTGGCGGTCAGCGGTCTGGGCTTTGACGTCCAGGAGCAGGTTCTCGAGCTCGGTCGTAATCCGGTGGGGATCGATTCCGATCGACGCCTCCCGAAGGCGGAGCGTCCCGGCCCAGCTCCAGACCTCGCCGAACATACGCCGGTGAAGTTCCCGCATCCTGGGCTGCGTCAGCCAGCCCGCAAGGGAACGCCGGGCGCCGACCGCCCACATCTGCGCGGCGAGGATGTTCTCTGCCTCGGCCTCATTCAGTTCGGCGCGGAGCGCGATGTCCGTACGCCGCAGCCCGGCGCGATCGTCGGGGTCCAGTGGTGTGGCACCGTCTGGTTCCTCGAACAGGTCGTTCACTCGTGTTCGCCCCAGAGCCGCCCCGCGCGAACGAGGCGTTCCGTCTGGATTTGCAAGAGGCTGGTCCCCACATCGACAGCTTGATCTTCGAGAGCCATCGTGGTGCGCACCGCGGCGAGCTGGCGACGCGCGACCAGTTCGGCCCGTTTCCGAACGGTCTGCTCCAGTCCCTGGTTGGGGATGAACGCATAGACCAGCGTGCAGTCCATCGCCGCTGCGGCCCGGCCCAAGGTGTCCAGGCGGGCCGTGCCGTCCTGCTCACTTCGCTCAAGACTCGTGACGGCTGGGCCTGATACGCCGAGGAGCCGCCCAAGGTCCGCAGCGGACATGCCGAGCGCATCTCGGATGGCGCGCACCCACCCCCGATGAGGGGGCTGAAACTGCTCGGCTGGAGCGAGCTTGCGAAGCTTGGAATCGAGAGCGGCGCGCGCCCGCGGCGCCACCGCACGGCTGCTAACGTGTCTGACCATAAGATAGACCTTATCACCAGAGGTAAAAAACGATAGCTCTAACTTTCGAATACACAGAGCTATAGAAAGCTGTACCTTACGAGGAGAACGCCGCTCCTGGGAACTTCCCAGCCGCCAGGCGGTGCGGGAGGAGGCCACCCTTCCGCAGGGACCACAACGGGCTTGGGAACCGCCTCACTCCCACTCGATGGTGCCCGGCGGCTTGGAGGTCACGTCGAGAACCACCCGGTTCACCGCACGCACTTCGTTGGTGATCCGGTTCGAGACCTTCGCGATCACGTCGTACGGCAGCCGGGACCAGTCCGCGGTCATCGCGTCCTCGCTGGAGACCGGCCGCAGCACCACCGGATGCCCGTACGTGCGGCCGTCCCCCTGCACGCCCACGCTGCGTACATCGGCCAGCAGGACCACCGGGAACTGCCACACCTCGCGGTCCAGCCCGGACGCCGTCAGCTCCTCCCGGGCGATCAGGTCAGCCGCCCGCAGGACATCGAGGCGTTCCTGGTCGACCGCGCCGATGATCCGGATCGCCAGGCCGGGCCCCGGGAACGGGTGTCGCTGGACCATCTCCTCGGGCAGGCCCAACTCGGCGCCGAGTGCCCGCACCTCGTCCTTGAACAGGGTGCGCAGCGGCTCGATCAGCGCGAACTGCAGGTCTTCCGGGAGGCCGCCCACGTTGTGGTGGGACTTGATGTTGGCGGTGCCGGTGCCGCCGCCGGACTCGACCACGTCCGGGTAGAGCGTGCCCTGGACCAGGAATTCGATGTCGCGTTCCTCGTCGAGCTCGCGGGCGGCCGCTTCGAACGTACGAATGAATTCGCGGCCGATGATTTTGCGTTTCCGCTCCGGATCGGTGACGCCGGCGAGGTGGCCGAGGAAGGTCGCCGAGGCGTCGACCACCTTGAGCCGGATGCCGGTGGCCGCGACGTAGTCCTTCTCCACCTGCTCGGCCTCACCCGCACGCAGCAGCCCGTGGTCGACGAAGACGCAGGTCAGCTGGTCGCCGATGGCCTTGTGTACGAGCGCAGCGGCGACCGCCGAGTCGACGCCGCCGGACAGCCCGCACATCACCTGCTTGTCGCCGACCTGGGCGCGGATCGCGGCCACCTGGTCGTCGATGATGTTGCTCGGGGTCCAGGTCGGTTCGAGGCCGGCGATGTCGTAGAGGAAGCGCTGGAGCATTTCCTGGCCCTGCTGGGTGTGCGCCACCTCGGGGTGGAACTGCACGCCGGCCCGCCTGGCCGCGAGGTCCTCGAAGGCGGCCACGGGCGCGCCCGGTGAGGAGGCGGTGACCGCGAAGCCGGGCGGGGCGATGGTGACGCTGTCGCCGTGACTCATCCAGACCGGCAGCCCGGCGGGCAGCTCGCGCAGCAGCGTGCCGCCCTGCGCCGCGAGCAGGGTGCGGCCGTACTCGCGGGAGCCGGTGTGCGCGACCGTGCCGCCGAGGGCCTGGGCCATCGCCTGGAAGCCGTAGCAGATGCCGAAGACGGGGACGTCGCTGTCGAAGAGCGTCGCGTCCAGGCCCGGGGCGCCGGGCTCGTACACACTGGACGGTCCGCCGGAGAGGATGATCGCGGCCGGGTCCTTGGCGAGCATCTCGGCGACCGGCATCGAGTGCGGCACGATCTCGGAGTAGACCCGCGCCTCGCGCACCCGGCGGGCGATCAGCTGGGCATACTGCGCGCCGAAGTCCACTACCAGAACTGGCCGAGGGATTGTCATGCGGCGAGTTTACCGAGGTCAGCGATACCCCTGGCGGGCCGGGGCGGCGCCCGGCCTGCCAGCCCGGCCATGGGCCCGGACCCTGCACGTCAGCACTCGGCGAGGCCGTCACGTCGGCACGGTGATCGCTACCGCCGGGGGCGGGTTGCCACCACGAACGTCCGTTTTGACGAGGTGACGTTGCCGGCCCTGTCGTAGCCGCGCAAGGTCACAGTGACCGGGCCGGCGGCCGGCCCGGGATGCCAGGTGAAGGCGTAGGGCGCCGTCAGGTCGGTGCCCAGGACCCGGCTGCCGGCGAGCAGCTGGACCCGGCTCACGGCGACGTTGTCGGCGGCGTTCGCGACGATCGAGAGGCTGCCGCGCACCAGCGCCGACGGGCGCGGCGAGCGGAAGGACAGCGTCGGCCGGGCATGGTCGGCCACGACCGGGTAGGTGGCCACGGCCCGCTGCGTGCTGCCGGCGTACGCGGAAATGGTGATCGTCGCCGGGCCGGTGACGCGGCTGGTGTCGACGTCGAGGGTCCACGGTGCCCGGGTTGCTGCGTCGGCCTCGACGCCGTCGAGGGCCGCGGTCACCCGGGTGATCCCCGCGCCGACGTGTGGAGTGACGGCGAAACGGTCACCCACGGAGACGCCGGACCGCACGCCCGTCACCCAGAACGGCAGCGCTTCGAGGGCGGCCGCCGCGTCGATCCGGCCCGCGCCGGCCCAGTTGCCGGGCAGCGGCACCGCCGACGAGGTCAGCGCGGCCCGGATCGCCGCCGGGCCCGGCGCCGGCGAGGCGCTCGCCAGCAGCGCGGCCACCCCGCAGGTGAAGGGCGTGGCCGACGACGTGCCGCAGTACGAGCCGATCACACCGTTGCGGCCCTGGGCCGGGTTGCAGCCGGGCGCGGCCACGTCGACCCAGGAACTGCCGTAGTTGGACCACGGGTAGCGGGCGTCGCCGGGCGCGGAGGCGCCGACCGCCAGCACGGCCGGGATGGCCGCCGGGAAGTGCAGGGCCTGCCCGCCCGCGTTGCCGGCCGCGGCGATCACCAGCGAGCCCTCGGCGACGGCGTACGCGACGGCATCGCGCAGCAGCTGGCTGTCGTCGGGGCCGCCCAGGGACAGGTTGATGATGTCGGCGTGGTGGTCGGCGGCATAGCGGATACCTTCGGCGATGGTGCTGTAGGAGCCGCCGCCGTGCGAGTCGAGGACTTTGACCGGCAGGATCCGGCACAGCCAGCAGATGCCCGCGATGCCGGTGCCGTTGTCCCCGGCGGCGGCGATGACCCCGGCCGCCATCGTGCCGTGGCCGTTGTCGTCGGCCGCGTTGTGGTCGCCGTTGACGAAGTCGTAGCCGGGCAGCAGTCGACCGGCGAAGTCGGGCAGCGCAGCGACGCCGGTGTCGACCAGCGCGACGGTGACGCCGGAGCCGCGGACGACCGACCAGGCCTGGTTCACGCGGGTCTTCGGCACACCCCACTGGGCGCGGTACCCGGGATCGTCGGGGATGACCGCGGCGGCCTGCGCGACGTGGTCCGGCTCGACGTACCGCACGGCCGGGTCGGCGCGCAGGGTTGCGGCCGCCTCGGTGACCTGGTCGGCGGGCACGTCGATAGCGACCGCGCCGCCGCCGAGCGCCGTGCTGTCCAGCACGTCGACCTTCGCCGCGAGATCGGTGGCGGTACGCAGGCCGACGACGAGAGCGACCGGGCGGGGCGGCGGGGCGGCGACCGCCGGGGTACCGATGAGCAGGAGGCCGCCGGCGAGCAGGCCCGTGACGAGGCGGCGCATCGTTTACCCCCGGGAAGAGTCGAGATCTGTCCTCTTCACCGTCGGGCGGGCGCGGAGCGCGTCTGGATCAACGCGGGTGCCATCCCGTTGTACCCATTGAGCGGCGCCAGCCCGTCCCCTACTGTCACCGCATGTCGAAGCAGAAGATCGCCTGGAGCGCGGCCGGCCTCGTAGCTGTCCTGGTGCTGGCCGGGGCCGGGCTGGCGGTCGCGCTGCGCACCCGTTCGGCTACCAGGACGGCGGCCGCCCCGGCTGCTTCGGCGACGGTTTCGGCCAGCCCGGCCCCGTCGCCGGGTGCGGACATCACCGGCCCGCTCGACCTGCTGCTGCTCGGCGTCGATACCCGGGTCAGCGTGCCGGACTGGCAGCCGCACTCGGACGCGATCATGCTGCTGCACCTCGGGGCCGGCCTCGACTCGGGCTACCTCTATTCCCTGCCGCGCGACCTGCGGGTCGCCATCCCCGCCTACCCCCCGGCGGGTTTCCGCGGCGGCCGGTACAAGCTGACCGAGGCGATGAGCCGGGGCGCGAAGGTGCCGGGCAGCGACAAGGCGAACGTCAAGCAGGGCTATGCGCTGCTGACGAAGACGATCGAGCAGTACACCGGGATCCCCACGTTCCAGGCCGGGGCGATCCTCAACTTCGGCGGGCTGTCGAAGCTGGTGGACACGCTCGGCGGGGTGACGATCACGGTCGACCAGAAGGTCGTCTCGATCCATCGCCGACCGGACGGGACGATCCGCACGATGCAGGCGGGCGGCGGCGGTTACGTCGGCCCGCAGGCGGTCTACCTGCCGGGCACCCGCAAGCTGGTCGGCTGGCAGGCGATCGACTACGCCCGGCAGCGTTACACGGCCGGCGGCGACTACACCCGGCAGCGGCACCAGCGGCAGATCGTCCGGGCTGTCCTCAGCCGGGCCAGGACCGCCGGCCTCGCCGGGGACCAGGGCAAACTGCGGTCGGTGATCACCGCGCTGGGCGAGACGCTGGTCTACGTGGGTGGGCGGAGCCCGATCGAGTACGCCTACGCGTTGCGCAACCTCGACCCGGCGAAACTCACCCTGGTGCAGCTACCCGGCACCGCGGTCGGCAACGGTGGCGGCTACCTCGGCGAGCAGCTGACCTCGGTGGGCAAGGGCTTCCTGAAGGCGGTCAGCAAGGACGGCGCCGCGGCCTATCTGAGCACGCACCCGTCACTGGTGAACAAGGGCTAGGGTTTGGGCGGTTTCGTCGTACCGAAAAGCCAGGCCTGAAAGAGCGGTTCCAGGTCCTTGCCGCCGGCGACGCGGGCGGCCGCGGCCATGAAGTCGTCGGTCGTGGCGTTGCCGTCCTGGTGCTCGGCCGGCCACGACTTGAGCAGCGCGAAGAAGGCCGGGTCGCCGATCGCCACCCGCAGCGCCTGCACGGTCATCGCGCCGCGCTGGTAGACGGCGTCGCCGAAGATCCGGCCGGCGCCTGGGTCCCCCGTCGGCACCGAGAAGTCGGAACCGGCGTAGACCCGGTCGAAATTCTGCTGCACGGTCGACGTGCCCTCGTGCTCCTCCCACAGCCATTCGGCGTAGGTGGCGAACCCCTCGTTGAGCCAGATGTCCTGCCAGCGGCGTAGGGCGACACTGTCGCCGTACCACTGGTGGGCAAGCTCGTGGGCGATGACCGTCGAGTTCTCGCTGCCGCGGAAGAAGGTGTTTCCATACGTCGGGCGGGTCTGCGTCTCGAGCGCGTAGGTGATCCGCCTGTCGTCGAGCACGATCGCGCCGTAGGCGTCGAAGGGATACGGCCCGAACCGGGTGGCGAGGAAGTCGGCGATCTCGCCGGTGCGCGCCAGCGACCTGGCGGCCGGGCCGTCGGCGGGCAGCGAATCCGGAATCGCGATGATCATCGGCTTGCCGGCGTGGGTGGATGTCGCAATCCGGTAGTGGCCGATCACGACCGTGCTCAGATAGCTGGCCATCGGCGCCGACTCCTGCCACGTCCAGGTGGTCCAGCCGGCCGCGGAGCTGCGCGGGCCGGGCACGCCGTTGCTGATCACCTGGAGTCCGTCCGGCACGGTCATCGCCAGCTTGAAGGTGGCCTTGTCGGCCGGGTGGTCGTTGACCGGATACCAGGTGCTCGCCGACTCGGGCTGTCCCAGGGCGAAACCGCCGTCTTTCGTACGCAGCCAGCCGCCATCCCCCAGCGTCGTGTTGTTCAGCACGCCCGGTTTGCCGGCATAGGTCACCACGACCGTGAAGTGCTTGCCGGTGCCGATCCCGGTCGGCGGGGTGACGACCAGCTCGTTCGCGTCCTGATTCGACCTGGCGACTGCCTCGTCGACGGTGACCCCGCTGGCACTCATCCCGGCGAAGTCCAGATCGAAACGCGACAGGTTCTGCGTCGCGGTGGCGGTGATCGTGGCCGTGCCGCTGAGATCGCCTCCGGCGGGGTCGTACTTCAGATCGAGGGCATAGCCGGCGACGTCATAGCCCCCGTTGCCGAACGTCGGGAAGTAGTCATCCCCGATCCCCTGCCCGCCGGGCGTGAAGACCGGCGGGTCGGGCGCCGCTATGTGTGCCGTACAGCCGGCAAGCAGCAGCGTCGCGACGACGCCAACCGCCCGCGACCTTCGGATCATATCAGTGAGGTTACTTCGTCGCGGCCCACCGACCAGCTTTGGCGGCCGGACGGAAACGTGGATCTACTGCGGCAGCACCCAAATCACTTCGGCGATCGAACCGGCCGGCATTGTTGCCGGGCCCACTTCGCATAGGCGATCGGATTGTTGGTGATGAAGACGTCTACCGGCCACGCCGACAGCTTCGCCCAGTCGGCCTGCTTGTCGACCCGCGCGTCGGCGCTGGCGGCCGGAAAGAGCGCGCAAGAGGCGAACCAGTTCTACCACCAGGCCATGCAGGCGTTCGCCGACAAGGCGAACAACGAGCTGAAGAGCATCAACGGCGCCCTTTACGAGGCGTGCGCCCAGGAGACGTACCCGCTGCCGCCGAGCCCCGACTGCCTCGGCGAGCTGAACAAGACGCCGCAGCAGCGGCTGGACGAGGGGTACACGAACGCGTCCTTCTGTGGTCGGGTCTATCCGCAGGGCAGCGACCATTTCAAGGAATGCCTGTCGCACGCGTTCAGCCCGAACTTCGGCACCTTCGAGACGCTGAACTTCGCCGACGACCTCCTCGACGTGATGAACGTCTACACCAACTTCAACCTGATGTTGATGGTAGGTGCGGCGTGCGGGGGCGTCTGCGCCGCCGGGTTCCTGGCCTTCACGCCGGAGCTGCTGTTCGGCGCCGGCATCTACGACATGCTGGTCGGCTTCGGCCTGGCGGAGATCTTCGACACCGGCGCCGGCTTCGTCGGGATCGACCGCATCGAGGCACTGATCGAGAGCGAGTCGGTCGAGGACACCGCCACCTTCAACCGCGTCCAGCTGGCGATGTACTTCATCGACAACCATCTCGGCAAGGAATGCGGCCCCGGGCTGGGGCTGTGCGACGAGCTGTGGGAGAGGCTGCTTGAAGTCCGGGCCGGAGGCACGGTGAAGGTCGGCCGGAACCTGGCCGG
>JAVHVY010000007.1:0-2974 GCA_032160305.1 Actinoplanes sp. | reverse complement strand
CAGGCCGCGGCCCAGCAGGGCGGCGCCGGTGACGAAGTTGCGGACGGCGCCACCGGTTACGGCGGCGCTCCGGGCGGCGATGGCCCGCAGCTGGCTCGGATCGTCTTCCACGATCCGCGAGCTTAGGGCACGCCCACCGGCTCAGGGCTTGTGGAGCAGCCGAAACCGATCGAGGTCCGGCGAATGCGGCCGGGCGCTGGCCGACGCCGACCGCGCCGAGGGGGACGGCGAGGGGATGACGTCCGTCGGAGTGGGCACCGGCGGCGAGGCGGGCGGCGGCGGGGCGGGCCCGCTGGTAGCCCCTGACGGCGAGGACTGCGCGCTGGGCGTACCGGGACTGGGCGACCGCGCCGGTCTGGCGGCGGCCGGGGCAGTCGCCGCGGCCGTGGGGCTGGTCCAGTCGACGACGGCGTTGACCGGCGTGGAGGGGGCTGTCGGGTTGGGGGCCGGCGGGTCGGGGGCCGGCGTGGAGGGGGTCGGCGAATCGACCGGGGCGGCGCCGATGCTCCCGGCACCGCCCGCCTCGGCGGGGGCGGTCCGAGCGGCCGGCTCAGCAGCGGGCACGGCCAGTTGCCAGCCGATCGTGACGGCGAACGGGGAGCCCACAACCACCAGGGCGATAAAGACCGATTTGGGGGAAAGCCGCACGAATGAACACCGGATGCCGGACCAGAAAGGTTACGGCGTGTTCAGGAACTCCGAGATCCGCTGACGAAGCTCGCGCCGGTTGGTCCACAGCACCGACGGATGGTCGTAGATGTGCGACTCGGCGTCGGGCAGCAGCTCAGCCAGCCCCTCGGCGACCGCGGCCGGATGCAGGTCGTCGCCCAGGCAGCCGATCACCAGGGCCCGCCCGCGGAACGCGGTAAGCGCCGACGGCTCGGCCACGGCCGGCGCCGACCAGAGAGTGTCCAACTGCTCGGCCAGACCGTGATTGAGCAGCTGCTCGACGCGTTGCCGCAGATAGCCCCAGCCGGTCGGCGTGTTGCGGACGGCCTTGGGCAGCTCGTACTCGACCGCCTCGGCGACCCGCGCGGCCTCCCCGGAGGCGACGGCCGTGAGCAGGCGCTCCAGGCGGACGGCGGCCACCGGGGGGCGGTTGCCGTCGAGCGGGGCCGGCAGATAGAGAACGATCCGCTCGAACCGGTCGGGAGTGTCGGCCAGCAGCCGGCAGAGCGCGCCGGCGCCCATACTGACGCCCAACGCCCTCGTCGCCCGGGACCGGTCGGCGACCGCGCGCAGATCCGCGGCCAGGTCGGCGAAACTCCACGGACCGGGCGGCGCGTCGGAGCGGCCGTGGCCCCGGAACTGGAAGAAGACCCGGCGGCCGGCGACCGCGCTGCCCAACGGGCGGGTGCCGGCGATGTCCCCGCCCAGCCCGTGCGCGAAGACCGTCACCGGGTCACCGACGCCGGTGATCAACTGCTCCAGGCGTACGCCGGAAGGGGTGTTGATCAGTTCGGTGGGCGGACCCGGCAGGGTCGGGCGACCGGACCGCGGACCGCTCGGACCGGGACCCTGACTCCGCGGGCCGCCCTCCGGACGCGGCGGCCAGCGGAGGTTTCTCACCAGAAGCCCTTGCCGTCCGACAGGTCCCGGAGGCCGGTGCGGACATCGAGCAGATAGATCAGGGCGGCGGCGACGCCGATCAGCGAGAAGATGATCGTGCTGCCGAGCACCAGCGTGAGAACGATGCAGACGGCCAGGATGGCGACCCACGCACCCTTGGGTAGCGTGCCGATCGCGGTGAAGCCGTCGCCGCGCTGAGTGAGGCAATGCACCAGCGCGACGCCCTGCACGATGATCGAGCCGATCAGAACGATCAGATCGATGAAGTACTGAACGGTGGTGTAGAAGATGGGGGCGCTGGAGACCATGGCGCCAAGTCTATGCTGCGGACCCGAGTTGACGCCCGGGCCCGCAGCATCGAGGTCAGCCGGCCGCGGGCCGGGTGCGCTTGCGCGGCTTCTCCGTGGCAGCCTCGACCGCCTTCGGCGCCTCGGTGGCGGCCAGGTCGGCGTTCACCACGTCGGCGGCCTCGACCACACCGGTGCCGACGACCCGTTCGCCGTGCGCGACGAGAGCGGTGTAGACGGCCACGGCCCGCTCGCTCGCGGCCTGGGCCAGCGTGACGGCGGTGCTGGCGGCGGAGACGCGCAGCTTGTCGAAGTCGGTCGTCTCCGCCTTCTCCCGCAGGCCGGCGGCGGTGGAGTTGGCGGTCTCGTTGGCCACCCGCAGCGAGGCGGCGGCGCGATCGCTGAGCTCGGTCATCTTGGCGGGCAGCTTGCGCAGCTGCTGGTAGGCGAGGTCACCGACGCCGGCGGCGGCGTACAGCGGGGCGGGGAAACGGGTTTTGGTCTGCTGCTCGGTCATTTCTGGATCTCCTCGATACTCGACGTGGTCTGGGGTGCCGGGCGCACGGCCCTGGCGGGGGCCTTGCGCCGGGCCGAAACCTTCCGGGCCGGCTCGGCGGCCGCGGCTTCGGCATCCGCCTCAGCCTGCGCGACTGCGGCGAGTAGTGCGTCGTCTTCGGCCAGGACAGCCTCGGTTGCCGCCTCCACCGCCGGTTCGGTAGCCGCCGGTTCGGTAGCCGCCGGTTCGGTAGCCGCTGGTTCGGTAGCCGCCGGTTCGGTAGCCGCCGGGGCGTGCCGTGCGTTCTCGTTGCGGAAGGTTTCGTAGATCTGGGACAGCGATTGTTTCTGCGCCATGGTCAGCTCGTGATCGGCGGCGATCGCCGCCAGGACACCCTGCTGGCCTTCACTGTCGAGCAGGCCGGCCCGCAGATACATCGCCGGGGTGGAGACCCGCAGCGCACTGGCCAGCTGCTGAAGCACTTCGGCGCTCGGTTTGCGCAGGCCACGCTCGATCTGGCTGAGGTAAGGGTTGCTCACCCCGGCCCGGTCCGCGAGTTGGCGGAGCGAGATCCTCGCGGTCTGCCGCAGGTCGCGGATGAACCCGCCGACGTCCTGGGGCA
>JAVHVY010000380.1:0-4435 GCA_032160305.1 Actinoplanes sp. | reverse complement strand
AGCCCGGTGACCGGGTTGATCCGCCCGGCGCGCACGTCGGCCACAGCGAGCGCTTGGTGCACTCCCGGGCCGGCCCGGCGCAGATCGCTGCCCAGGTGCTCGGCCAGGCCGTCCTGGAACGCGGCGGACAGCCGGTCGACCTCGTCCAACCCGACGGCGTCGAGGTAGGACACGACGCCCGCACGGAGCTCCGGCCATGCCGCCAGCGCCGCCCGTGCCTCGGGACGAGACGGGCCGAGCAGCAGACTGGGTCCGACGATGCGTTCGCCGGTCTGCCGGACCACGCCCTCCTCCAGCGGGACGTCCGCGGTGACCGCCCAGCCGAGCAGCAATAGACCGGCCGGTGCGGCCGTCCGGGGGAGTCGTTCGGACAGCACCGCGGTGGCGTGCCGGCGTCCGGCGTCGGTGCGGATCCGGAGATCCGGCGGGCTGCGGTCGGCCGCCTCGGCGACGTGGTCCACGGCCCGGATCTCGATGCGGGCCAGCAGGTCAGGTGTGCCGGCTGCCTCCGCGGCGCGAGCAAGGCCGGTCAGTGCCGGGCCGGCGCGGCGGTCGCCGGCGACGAGCCGACTCAAGGTTGCGCCGGCGATCTCGGCCACGTCGGCGTGGCTCAGCCGGCGAGCGTGTGCGGCGAGCCAGCCCGCCACCACCGCCGGATGGTCCGCGGCCCTCGGCGGGGCGTCCGGGCAGGTGCTGAAGGCAGCCGCCACGACGGGGAGCCAGTCGTCCAAGGTGCGTTCGTCACCGGTCGCGAACCGGGCCGTGCGTTGCCAAGCGCGTCCGGCGGCGGTCACGTCCAGGTCGGCCAGGATCACGGCGAGGGGGTGCGGGGTGAGTTCGGGCAGCCGGCCCGCGGCCGGGTCGAAGAGGTGGTAGATGTCGGCTGCGTCCTGGCCCACCGATCCGGGCAGTGTGCCTGCCACGTGGGAGCGGCCGTACCGCGGGTCGTGCTCGTAGGTGGCGAACGACATCCGCATGGCGGTGGACGGTGGCAGCAGGTAGGTCAGCGCGGCTACCCACGAGGCGGCGTCCTCGGTCACCAGCACGAGGCGGCGGCGGCCGGTCTGCACGGCGTCGTCGGCGGCGGTGATCAGCGCGGGCAGCATCGCCGTGCGACCACCGGTAGCGAGGAAAGCGCTCACCGCTGCGCGGTTCACGGGTCCGGGCTCGAGCGGTCCGGCCAGGCGTGGGAGTTCCGGCTCGTTGACGGGTACGCGCGCCCAGCAGCCAGCGCCCCACAGCTCGATCGGCAGCACCCCGCCGAGATCGCCGGCCGGGTCGTCGGTGACCAGGGCGTGCGCGAAATAGTTCCCGGGCCGACTCGAGTAGTCGGAGCCCGCGTACACCACCTGGGCGATGACCGTCTCCGCGCCGGGCGCGTAGCAGAGGTTCACCGGTGCGCCTGCGATACCGGCGTCTCCCGCCATGGTCACCTCCCGCGGCGGCTGGTACGCGGCCAGCGTCTCCACCTCGTGCAGCACCTCGGGGCGCAGCCCGGCGCTGACCGCGTTGAACTGAAAGCCCGCTGACCCGGACAGGCCGGTCAGGCAGGATGTGTAGTACAGCTGACCGAAGGCCATCGTCACCACTCCTAGTCGCCGCTTGCCGGAATGGTGCGGAACTGGCTGAGCAACCACAGGAACGGGTCCTGCACACGGCGGGGCTGCACGCCGTATCGGGACACCCGCTGGCGGTCCTGCTCGTCACGGACCGGACTGCGGCCCAGCGCGGACACCCCGAAGAACCGGTACGTCTCGAAGTTCTGGGCCAGCACCCGTCCGATCGAACCGCCCTGCCACTTCTGTAGCACGGCGAGCATCTCCTCGTGCACGGCGGCGCCATCTCGCTCGTCGTAGACGGCGCCGGACGGCGAGTCGCGCAGCAGCGCGGCGTCCTCCGGCAGCGTCGCCTCGAGAGTGTCCATTTTGGAGAAGGCGACCGCGATCGGCTTCCGGATCAGCCCGCCCCGCCGGGTGCGCAGTGCGCCGTGCATGAGATCGGTGACCCGGCCGAGAACGCTCGCCGGATCATCCGGCGATGTGGCCGGGTCGGGCATCACCGTGCCGGGCCTGGCGAGTGGGCGGGCGCCGCGCATCTGCAGCGGGTCGAGCAGCAGGATGATGCCGTCGGCGCCGGTCAGGTATCGGACGTTGCGGTCGACGCTGTCGGCGGACCGCAGATCCTCGCCGGCGGTGTCGAAGAACGAGAACAGGCTGCGGTCGGTGATGCGCCGGCCCATGCGGCGGCGGTTCAGGGCCATGCTGAATACCAGCGGACGCCGCCCGCCGCGGGTACCGGCTGCGGTCCGGGTCGGGTCGTGCAGCAGCCCGTCGTGGTACAGGCGGTCCTCGTAGTCGGCGCTGAACTGGTCGCGGGTGTGGTCGTCGGCGGCCATCACGGCCAGGCCAAAGCGGGCGCCGACCTGGTTCTGCAACTCGTGCAGCAGCACCGTCATGAACACGGTCTTGCCGCTCTCCTTGGCGCCGACGAGCGCGATCAGGCGGTTGTCCGCCGTGCCGAAGTGGGTCGGCAGCTGTTGGTGGCAGCGCGGGCAGATCCGCTGGGTGGTCTCCACGCCGCAGTCCGGGTGGATCGCCGTGCGCCGCCGTCCATCCGCGGTGAACGCCGGGTGCCGGGCGCGGCTGTCGTCGGTGTGGGCGGCCAGCACCTGATCGATGCGGGCCTCGCAGCGCCGGCCGGACGGCCCGGGCCGCCCGGCGCAGCGGAACTTGATCTCACGGACCTGCAGCGGATGGAAGCAGTACGGGCAGTGCAGCGGTCCGGTCATCGCTGGCCCCCTTCGGTCCAGGGCACCAGCCGCACGGTCGTGTCGTCCGGAGCTGCGATCACGCAACGCATGCCGGCGAACGCCGCCGCGGTCATCAGCGCGCCGATGTCGACGTGGATGATCTGCCCGGCCGCGAGTTGCCGGGCAGCGAGCCGAACCGGGTCGCCGTCACCACCGGGTCCGGGCACGAGCAGCAGCTCCGGCAGCCGGCACGCCTGGTCGGCTCGCAGCCAGAGGCGACGACGGCCGATGGTCTGGCGCGGGCGCCACTCCACCCGGGGACACAGCGCGGGGAGCTCGGCCACGGCAGGTGTCGCCCGCAGCTCGGTGTTCCGCTCGCGCACCACCGACTGGACCGCCACGCGGACCGCGGCGGGTCCGCAGGTGAGCCGCGGCGCGCCGTCCTCGGCGTAGCCGCGCCGGGTCACCTCGAGGCGCTCCTCGCGGTCGGCGATGGTCCACGTCACGCGAGCCTCGTGGATCCCGGCCGGCCACAGCCATTCCACCTGCGCGGTGTGCCCGCGCCGGGTGATCAGCAGGTCAGTCACCGGTGCCGCCAGTTCGAGCTCGACGGTGTTTCCGATCACGGCGGTGGCGCGGCCGCGGGTTACCGCGACGAGCACCACTTTGCCTTGCCCGGCGGGTGCGAGCGCGTCGGCCCGGCTGCCCGGATCCGACACCGCCCCGCCGCTCAGCGCCTCGCCCCAGGCGTCGACCCCGGACACCGGCACCACCTCACCGACCGGCCACGGCGGCACGACGCCGGACCGCCGGATCTCGACGCGGCCCCCCGCGGGCGCGGTCCACCGCAGGCGCAGCGACGATCCGTCCGGCCCGGCGCCCGGCTCGGCGGTGAGGTCCTCGACGGCGACCGGGGGACGTTCCGCCACCACCGTTTCCGTGGTGCCCGGTCCGGTGCGGCGGACACCGTCGCGGCCGATGTAGAGCGGGCGCACCGAGTACGCGTAGTTCACGCCCAGCTCGGCTTCGGTGTAGGTGAACCCGGTGACCCGCCCCGCCGCCACCGGCACCGGCCGGTCGCGCTCGCGGCCGTCGACACGCGCCACGGTCACTTCCACCGCGACCGCCGCGGGGTCCAGCCGCCACGATCCGGTGATCGTGGCGCCGTCCGCGCCGAGCTCGAACCCGGTGATCGGTGGCAGCAGCAGGATCGGCCCGGCGGCCGGCGCGGCGATCGAGATGGCCGCGCCGCGGAGTGCGAAGACGGTGTACCGGAGCGGCTCGGCGGCCGGCGGCGCGGCATCGGTGACGTGGTTGGCCGTAGTCTCCTCGACCGTCTCTCCCGAGCCGGGCGAGCCGGTCCCGATGGCGCGGACCACGCGGTAGCGGATCTGGCCGGTGACCGCGGGGCTCGGGTCCCACTGCACAGAGACCCGGCCGCCGCCGGCGTCCACCCGCACGCGGCCCGGTGGGGGCGGCGGGATGCGATCCAGGCGTGCCGTCAGGTCAGGGTCGTCGGTGCATCGCCGGACCGCGTCGGCGAGCAGGCCGGCGCCCACCTCGGACTCGGCCCGGTCGGCCTGCGCCATCAGGGCGGTGACCGCGTTGACACCCACCCAGCGCAGTGGCTCGGGCTCCCAGCGCGCGTGCCGGCGCCGCACCCACGGCAGCCGGGTGCGGTCGCTG
>JAVHVY010000483.1:0-5283 GCA_032160305.1 Actinoplanes sp. | reverse complement strand
CGACAGCGCGCCGAGCAGCAGCGTGATCGCGGCCATCACGCCGAGCACCGCCAACGCGGCCGGCGAGCGCTCGAAGAGCGGGTAGAGCCGGAAGACCACGTACACGCCCGCGGCCACCATCGTGGCGGCGTGGATCAACGCCGAGATCGGTGTCGGCCCGGCCATCGCGTCGGGCAGCCAGGTGTGCAGCGGAAACTGGGCGCTCTTGCCGGCCACCCCGGCCAGCAGCAGCACCAGCGCGGCGGTCAGCGTCGTCGGGCGGTAGTCGTGGGCCAGCACCGCGGAGATCCGGAACGTGCCCGCCGAGACGCCGAGGATCGCGATGCCGAGCAGGAAGCCGACGTCGCCGACCCGGGTCACCAGGAACGCCTTCACCGCCGCCTGGGGCGCCTCGGGCAGCCGCCGGTCGTGCCCGATCAGCAGGTACGAGCAGGCGCCCATGACCTCCCAGCCGACCAGCATGAGTATCAGGTCGCCCGAGGTCACGACCAGCAGCATCGCGCCGGTGAAGAGGCTGACCTGCGCCGCGTACGGGGCGTAGCGGCGGTCATCGTGCAGGTAGGCGACCGAGTAGACCTGGACCGCCAGGGCGACCACGGTCACGGCCAGCGCCACGTAGAGCGCCACCGCCCCGGCCGAGAAGCCGACGGTGACCTCGATCCCGCCCAGGTTGACCCAGCGTCGGCTGAACTCGATCGGTTCGTTCGCCGAATGCCGCGGAAAGACCGTCGCGACCAGCAGCAGGAACACCGTCACGGCCAGCGAGATCGCCGCGCCGCCGATACCCAGGGCGGCGGCCGCGCGCCGCGTGCGCCGGCCGCCGTCGCCGGGCGCCAGCAGCAGACCGGCAAGACCCAGAGCCAGCGGTACGCCCGCCAGCAGCGTCCCGAAGAGACCGGCGATGATCACCCGGCCACCTGCTCGGATACGTCCTGCTCGGACTCGTCCGCGAGGGCCACGTCGTCGACGACCACGGCCCGCCGCATCCGGTAGTACTGGAGCACGATGGCCAGGCCGACGCCCACCTCGGCGGCGGCCAGCACGATCACGAAGAGCGCGAAGACCGACCCGGCGTGCGGCTGCGGAGCCGGTTGCGCCCAGGCTTCGATCTGCACGCCGACCAGGGCGGGCCGCAGCGTGGCGTCGGCGGTCACGAAGATCAGGTTGACCGCGTTCAGCATCAGTTCGACGGCCATCAGCACCAGGATCGCGTTCCGCCGGCGCAGCACGCCGTAGACGCCCAGTCCGAACAGCAGGGCGGCGGTGACGTACGGGATGATCGCGTGCATCAGCCCGCCGCGCCTTCCCGCTCGGCCGGCTCGGCCCGCTCGGCAGACTCGGCCCGCTCATCCCGCTCGGCCGGCTCGTCGCGGCGTGCCCCGAGGTCGGGGCGGGACAGGACGATCGCGCCGATCAGGGCGGCCAGCAGCAGGATCGACAGCACCTCGAACGGCAACACCCAGGCGCCGAAGATCTGCGTGCCCAGACGTTCGGCGGTGCCCGTCTCGGCCTGCGGGTAGAGCGTCCAGCGGAAGGCGTCGGCGAACAGGGCGGCCAGGCCGAGCCCGACGCCACCGCCGATCAGCAGCGCGGGCCCGGCCGGGCGGTCCAGATCCTTCGAGGCGCCGATCGGGGCCCGGGTCAGCATCACCGCGAAGAGCAGCAGCACGACCACGGCGCCGACGTAGACCAGGATCTGCACCCAGGCCACCATCTCGGCGCCGAGCACCAGGTAGAGGCCGGACCGGACCAGGTGGGCGCTGGTCACCACGAGGAAGCCCGAGCCGACCGCGATGGCGCCCAGGGCGAGCAACAGGGCGTCCGCAACGGTCACGGCGTCCCCTCGGTGGCATCGGGGGCTTCCGGTGCTGCGGTCGGGAGAGCCGTGGGGCGTACCGAAGCGGTTGGTCCTGCGGTCTTCTTGGCCGCCGTGGCCTCCTCTTTCGAGGGCTCGCCGAGCACGTCGTGCGCGGGCGGCGGCGGCACGGTCCGCATCCAGTCGCCGAGGCGGTCCTTGTCGTGCAGGAGATTGAGCACGTCGGTCTCGGAATACTCGAACTCGGGCGTCCAGTGCAGCGCGTCGAACGGGCAGACCTCGATGCAGATCCCGCAGTACATGCACAGCGAGAAGTCGATGTCGAACTTGTCGAGCACGTTGCGCTGCCGGGGGCGGGCCGCGCCGGGGACGACGACCTCTTCCTTGTGCGAGTCGATGTAGATGCACCAGTCGGGGCACTCGCGCGCGCAGAGCATGCAGACGGTGCAGTTCTCCTCAAGCAGCGCGATCACGCCCCGGGAGCGCGGCGGCAGCTCGGGCTGCACGTCCGGATACTGCTGGGTGGTGGACCGCCTGGTCATCGTCGCCAACGTGACGGCGAGCCCCTTGATCAGACCCATGCCCGGCACAGCCCGGTCCCCGTCGTCAGTCACAAACGCATATCCTGCCCCGTCGGTCGATCAGAGGCGAGCACACCCCCACGAGATCTTCCGGTACGGTGAGTCCAGGGGGAGCGACCCCGTCCCTGGAGGCCTGTGATGACCGCTGCGATAAGCGATCTACCGCCGCGTGACGGCTGGACCACAGATGATCTTGATGCAATGCCCGAAGACGGCGTGCGCCGCGAGCTTCTCGATGCAGTGCTACACGTGTCCCCATCCCCCACAGACGTCCACGGGATCATCTCGGGCCTGCTGTTCGCCGCGCTCTACGCATCGTGCCCGCGGTCGCTTCAGGTGTCGCAGACGGTTGAGGTCCGGATCAATCCACGCCGGTCCTTGATACCTGATCTGGTGGTGGCGACCGACGCGGCAGCACAGCGGCGCTCCGCCAAGTACGCACCGCACGAGGTCGTCTTGGCGATCGAGATCGTCTCGCCGACATCGACATCCATGGACCGGATCATGAAGCCCGTGCTGTATGCCGCCGCCGGGATTCCCTACTACTGGCGAATCGAGACCGACGGCAAGATCGCGGTCCACACCTACAAAATCGACCCAATCCGGGAGACATACGAGCCGTTCGGAACCTTCCTCGACACCATCGAGACCGAAGAACCCTGGCCGATCAAGGTGCCGATCGACAGTTTGACGCCCCGGTACCTGTGAGGTTGAGCAGGAACGAGAACTTCCCGCGACCCTGAACTACCCGGTCACGCTGCTCACGTCAGCGTCTTGACGGCTGCGGTCAGCACGAGCTGCGCCAGGGCCAGCGGCACGAGGACCAGCCAGCAGAGCCGTTGCAGCTGATCCTCACGCAGCCGCGGGAAGGTCACCCGCAGCCAGATGATCACGAAGGACACGGCGAAGATCTTGATCAGGGTCCAGAGCCAACCCAGCTGCTCCGCGTACGGGCCGTGCCAGCCACCCAGGAACAACACGGTCGTCAGCGCCGCGATCACCACGATCCCGACGTACTCGGCGAGCAGGAAGAACGCGAACCGCAGACCGGTGTACTCGGTCATGTAGCCGAAGACCAGCTCGGAATCGGCGATCGGCATGTCGAACGGCGGCCGGCGGATCTCGGCCACCCCGGAGACGAAGAAGACGACCAGCGCGGGAAGCTGCCAGAGCAGCCACCACGGCGACCAGGCCGCAACGATGCCCGGCAGGCTCAACGTGCTCGCCATCATCGCCACGCTCGCCGCGGACAGCACCAGCGGCAGCTCATAGCCGAGCAACTGGGCCGCGCCGCGCAGGCCGCCGAGCAGGCTGTACTTGTTGGCCGACGCCCACGCCGACATCAGCACCGCGACCACGCCGACGCCGAGCACGGCGAGCACGAAGAACAGGCCGATGTCCAGCTGCTGCGCGACCAGGCCGCCGGGCCCGAGCGGGATGGCGATCAACACCAGCAGGTACGGGAACAGGGCGACGAGCGGAGCCAGCTGGAACACCCGCTTGTCGGCGTCGCGCGGAGTGATGTCCTCCTTCTGGACGAACTTCACCCCGTCGGCGACGAGTTGGGCCCAGCCGTGGAAGCCGCCGGCGTACATCGGGCCGAGCCGGCCCTGCATGTGCGCCATCACCTTGTGCTCGGTCTGCCCGACCACCAGCGGCAACACGAGAAAACCGACCACGACCCCGAGGATCCGGACCAGCAGATCCAGCCAGAGCGGCATCAGACCTCCTCCCCCTCGGCCCGGCCTTCGAACTCCGCCGGCCGGATGTGCTCAGCCGGCCGGGCGCTGTCCGACGGCCGGGCGCTGTCCGAGGGCCGGGCGCTGTCCGAGGGCCGGGCGCTGTCCGACGGCGACGGGGCCTCCGCGGGCGGGGAGGGCAGTCTGATCGGTGGGGGCGGCGGGAGGGCGGCCTCGGGTGGCGACGGGTCTGTCGGGCGAGGACGGGCCGGGCGCTCGCCCGCGGGACGGGCCGGGCGTTCGCCGGGGGCGCGGCGGGCGGGCGTCACGGGCGGCGGGATTGTGCCCTTCTGCGGGCCCCACTCATTCGGGTCGGGTACGCCGGGCGGCCGGATCGGGGCACGCTTTGCCACGCCGGGCTGGTCGGACTCGCCCGGTTCCTTCGCGCCCGGCCAGGCCTTGGCGACCCGGGACGCCAGGACGAACTCCTTACGCAGCGGATGCCCCTCGAAAGCGGGCGGCAGCAGCAGCGGCTTCAGGTCGGGGTGCCGGGCGAAGGCGATGCCGAACATCTCGTACGTCTCGCGCTCGTGCCACGCCGCGCCCGGGAAGAGGTCGACCACCGACTCCGCCACCGGACTCTCCCGGCCGATCCTGGCTCGCAGCAACAGCCCGTGCCTGCGGCGCGTCGACCACAGGTGCGCGACGACGGTGAAGCCGTCCGCCAGCTCGTCGACCGCCGACAACCAGTCGAAGAAGTCGAAGCCCAGGCCTCCGGAGTCACGGGCCGCGCGGATCGCCTGCCACCACCGGCCGACCGGCACGTCCACGACCGCGCGTTCGTGGCCGGGGCCACCGCCGGAGACACCGGCGAGCACCTGGCCGGCGTCGGGGTCGTCCGTCGCCAGCAGCGCGGTCATCCGCTCGCCGACCTCTTCGGGAGTCATACCGGTCATCCTATGATCCGCCCGAACCACAGCCGGCTGCGGCGCAACGATTCCCACCGACGCCACGTCGGGCGGCCCAGTAGCTCCGGGCCGGTCGGGCGGCTCGATGGCCCCGGGCCGGATTACTGGGGCTTGACCAGGGGGGCGTTCAGTGCGGCGGCGTCGCGGCGCAGCGGGTCTGACCGGGCGACACCGCCGGGACCGGACTGCTCGGCGGCGATCTTCGCCTGCAGCTGCAGGATGCCGTGTAGCAGCGCCTC
>JAVHVY010000475.1:0-5935 GCA_032160305.1 Actinoplanes sp. | reverse complement strand
AGACAGCGGCAGAGAGGCGGCTTGTGCCGTCGCGGTCGAGGGCACCAAAAGCGCCAGGCGGAGCCGACGAACTTCTGGCGCCCTCGACACCGTCCGCAACGGGCAGCATGCCCGCCGAGGGGCAGCGAAGGGCCGGTGGCTCAGCCGCAGCGGGGCGCAGGGCCCGTCGAGCGGAGCGAGGCCGGAACTAACTGTTGGGACGCTTGCCGTGGTTGGCGGCGCTCTTCTTGCGGGCCTTCTTCTTGCGGGACTTCTTCGCCATGGTGGGAACTCCTCTACGTTGCACGTCGTCAGCGCACGATCGTAGTCGGCGTGTCGATCGGGCCGGGATTCCCCCACGGTCGGGCCGTGCTTGGATACCCTCACCGGACTACCTGTGACGAGGAAGGCTTTCACCATGGCCGATGAGATCCGAGCCGAGATGGTGGCCAACGTGTGGAAGGTCGTGGCCGCCGCGGGCGATTCGGTCGACGAGGGTGACACGGTGGTGATCCTCGAGTCGATGAAGATGGAGATCCCGGTCTTGGCCGAGTCCGGCGGCACGGTGGCGCGGCTCGTGGTGAACGAGGGCGACGTGGTCCAGGAGGGCGACCTGATCGCCGTTATCGACTGAAGGGGCTGCGTAGCGCACGCAGGATGCGCCGCCCGTGGCGGCGCGAACGGGGCGGCAGCGGGACGGCGTAGTTCTCCTCGGCCCGGATCACCGCCGCGGCGAGCGCGCCGGTGGCCCGGTCCAGGCCGGGTGTCGCCTGGGCCAGTTGGGCCACCGACCAGGAGATCTCGTACGGGTCGTGCGCGGTTGTCCGGGTGAGCCGGCGGGTGATCACGGCGGCCACGTCGGATCGGGCGGACGGTTCCACCCAGGCGTAGGTGACCAGCGCGAACAGGGCGGCCTCGGTGATCCGGTCGCCGCCGCCGTCGGCCAACTCGATGAGCAGTCGGCGCCGGGTCGAGCCGAGCCAGGGCTCTTCGGTGTCGTGGTGCAGGAGCCCGAGGCAGGCCCAGACCTGGGCGGCACGACCCCAGAGGGCCGGGTCGTGTGCGGCCAGGGCTCGGCCCACCTCCGTGTCGGGGGGTGCCGGGGGCCGCGCGATCAGGGCCAGCAGATCCACCGGCTCGACCAGGACCAGGTCGACCGCGGCGTCGTAGGCGGCGGGCGGGTGCGGCCAGAGCGGGTGGGCGACGCGGTGCAGGCGTTCGACGGCCTGGGCGGATGCCGGGCCGGTGGCGAGCGGTGCCCGGCCCGGGTCGAGCGGGCTGTCCGGCGCGGACGGGACCCGGCTCAGCCACGGGGTGTCGGCACAGCATTCGGCCAGGTCGGCGTGCTCGTGGGTGTCGTCGGGGTGCTCGCGGATGAAGTCGGCCAGCTGGATCAGGTGGCTCAGGTCGCCGTCGGCCAGGAAACGGAGCCGGTGCGCGGTGTGCACCGCGCAGTCGAAGGCCGGATCGCGTTCGAGGGCACGGTCGACCCAGGTGAGGGCCTCGTCGAGGCGGCCGTGGTCGGCCAGGGTGCCGGCGATGTCCGCGTACACGGACAGGTCGTCGGGGTCGTGGTCGATGGCGCGGCACAGCGCGGCGAGCGCTTCCGGCACCTGCCCGGCGCTGCGATAGGCGTAGCCGAGCCAGATTTCGCCGAGTTTGGTGGGCTCGGCCCGGGCGCCGCGGGTGGCCCAGTCGATCGCCAGGGCCGCCTCGCCGATCCGGCGGGCCAGCGCCGAGCCGGCGCCGAGCAGCAGGTGATGCTCCGGGTAGGCGGCGATGGCGTGCCGCACGACGGTCAGGTAGGGCTGCAGGCCCCGGCGGCGGGCCTCCGGGGCGGGGTCGCCGACCGCGGCGCAGAGTTGCATGACGATCCGGGACAACAGGCCCGGTTCCATGCGTACGCCCAGTGACGGCTCGCTGACCCAGGGGACGCCGGCCCAGTCCAGGCCGGGGGTATGCCCGGTCGCGGCGGCCAGCAGCGGTAACCCGTCCTCGGGGCGGCCGGCGGCGGCGAGCAGGTTGGCGTGGGCCACCACGGTGCCGACGAAGGCGTGTTGGCCGAGCGGGAAGAGTTCGAGCCCGCCGTCGGCGTGCGCGGCCAGTCGGCTCAGTAGCTCGTGGGCCTCGGGGTGGGTGGGCGCCTGGGCGATGGCGCCGGCCAGGCGGTCGGCGGCGTGGCGCAGTTCACCGCGGTCGAGGGCCGCGCGGGCCTCTTCGATGTCGCGCTCGGCGGACCGGCGAGGGTCGTCCATCTGCCTGCCCCCGACCTTTCCCCACGTCGCGCGCCGTGCGCCACGGACGCGAGCTTAGGCGACGGCGGTCAATATGTCAGTCCCCCAAGTTCTGCGCAGTTCTGCGCGAAACGTTGTGTTTGTGGCATGTTTCGTGCAAGAATGCGCACCGACCAAGCGCACTGTGCACAGGAGAGGGTCCCGCGCGCGCATGACACGGGAGGAACGGTGACGCAGCGAGGCCAGGGCATGGCGGCGGACATCGCGGAGCAGCCGGCGGGCTATGCGCGGCTACTGACCGGCGAGCCGGCGGCCGCGATCACCGCGGCCGCGGCAGCCGTAGCCGATCGCGGCCCGCGGCACGTCATGTTCGTGGGGCGGGGCACGTCCGACCACGCCGCGCTCTACGGCGCCTATCTGACCGAGATCCGGCTGGGCATTCCCGCCGGGCTCGCCTCACCCAGCGCCATCACCCTCTACGGCGCCCGGCCCGACCTGTCCGACGCGCTGGTGATCGGGGTCAGCCAGAGCGGCGGGTCGCCCGATTTGACCGGGGTGCTCACCGTGGCCCGGGAGTCCGGCGCGCTGACCCTGGCCGTCACCAACAATCCCGATTCCCCGCTGGTCGAGGCCGCCGAGCTGAGCGTGGACGTGGCCGCCGGGCACGAGCGCGCGGTCGCCGCGACGAAGACGTACACGGCCGAGCTGATGGCGTTGCTGCTGCTCGTGGAGGGCATCCGGGCCGGCGACGGGGTGCTGGGCGCCGACGAGCGGGCCGTGTTAGAGCGACTGCCGCAGCAGGCCGAGGAGGCGTTGGCCGGCGACGGCGCCGACGAGCTCGCCCGGCGGTACCGGTTCGCCTCCCGGATGGTGACCACCGGGCGCGGGTACGCGTATCCGACGGCCCGGGAGACCGCGCTCAAGCTGATGGAGACGTCGTACCTGCCCGCGCTCGCCTTCTCCGGCGCCGACCTGCTGCACGGCCCGCTCGCGATGACCGACCCGGACGTGCCGGTGCTGGCCGTCGTCGGGTCCGGACCCGGCGGACAGGCGATGACCGAGGTCGTCAACCGCCTCGTCGAGCGCCGCGCCGACGTGGTCACCATCGGGGCGACGGACGTGCCCGGTGCGGCCGGCCGGCTCGCCGTCCCCGACGTCGACGAGCGCTACGCCCCGCTGCTGGACATCCTGCCCCTGCAGAAGCTGGCGCTGGCGCTGGCACTGGCCCGCGGCGAGGACCCGGACGCACCGCGTGGCCTCAAGAAGGTCACGACGACACTGTAGAAACATCCGCATGGCAGGCTTGAGCCGTGTCCACGCTGCGTGATCTGGCCGAGGAACGTACCGGCCTCGGTCCTGCCGACATCGACCACCTGACCAGGCTGGCCGGTGACTGGCAGCTGCTGTCCGATCTCTCCTTCGCCGACCTGCTGCTCTGGGTACCGGTGAAAGCCGCGGACGGGCAGCCCCGGGAGTTCCTCTGCGTCGCCCAGGTGCGCCCGACGACCGCGCCGACGGCGTACCAGGACGATCAGGTCGGCAAGGTCGTCGGCGGGCCGGAGGTGGCGCACCTGGACATCGCCGTCGACCAGGGCCGGATCTGGCGGGAGGGCGACCCGGTCTGGTACGGCGACACCCCGGCCCGGCATGAGGCGATCCCGGTCCGGCTCCGCGCCGACACCGTCGAGCACGAGTTCTACGGCGCGGTAATCGCGGTGATCGGCCGGGACACCAACCTGTCCACCGCGCGTACGCCGAGCCAGCTCGAACTCAACTACCTGACCACCGCCGACGACCTGGCGCAGATGGTCGCCGACGGCACCTTTCCGCCGGCACGGCACCCCGGCGAGACCACCTCGGCACCCCGCGTCGGCGACGGCCTGATCCGGCTCGACGCGGCCGGCAAGGTCACCTACGCCAGCCCGAACGCCCAGTCCGCGTACCGCCGGCTGGGTTTCAACGCCCATCTCGTCGGCGAGGAGCTGTCGGCGCTGACCAGCCGGCTCGCCGCCGATCCGCTGGACGGCACCGACGCGGCCGAGCGGATGCTCTCCTCGCTACGCGGTGTGGCGCCGCCGCGCAAGGAGGTGGAGGCGCGCGGGGCGACCGTGCTGATGCGCGCGCTGCCGCTGATGCCGGCCGGCGTGCCGATCGGCTCCCTGGTGCTGGTCCGCGACGTCACCGAGGTGCGCCGCCGGGACCGGGCGCTGATGACCAAGGACGCGACGATCCGGGAGATCCACCACCGGGTGAAGAACAACCTGCAGACCGTGGCCGCGCTGCTCCGCCTGCAGGCCCGCCGGGTGAACATCCCCGAGGCGCGGATGGCGTTGCAGGAGTCGGTCCGCCGGGTCGCCTCGATCGCCCTGGTCCACGAGACGCTGTCGATGTCGGGCGACGAGACGGTCGAGTTCGACGGCATCGTCGACCGGGTCGCCAACGCCGCCACCGAGGTCGCCGCGACCGAGATCACCGTGCGGATGCGCCGCGAGGGCACCTTCGGCGTGCTGCCCGCCGAGATCGCCACCTCGCTGGTGATGGTCCTCAACGAGCTGCTGATCAACGCCGTCCAGCACGGTTTCCCCGGCTCCGAGGACGGCGACGCCGAGCCCGTGCCGGCCGAGACCACCGGCGAGGTCGTCGTCACCGTGCACAATCTCCGCAGGCAGTTGCACGTCACGGTCGCCGACAACGGCCGTGGCCTGCCCGCGGGCTTCAAGGCCGACGCGGGCGGGCGGCTCGGCCTGCAGATCGTCCGGGCGCTGGCCACCGGAGAGCTGTGCGGCAGCATCGAGCTGCGCAACCGGGCCGGGGGCGGCACCGAGGCGATCCTGGTGGTGCCGCTCGGCAAGCGCTGAGCGGCACCGGGGGTCATTTCGCCGGCCGCGGCAGGTAGAGGTCGACTATGAAGCCTCTGAGGTCCCAGTGCTCGACCCTGTGATAGGTCGACAGCGCGGCCGTGTCGGCGGTGGACAGGCGCAGGGCGGAGGGCTGACCGGGGGCGTGCACGTCGTCGGCGATGACCGTCCAGACCCGGGGCGTACCGGCGATGCAGGCGGGACCGTCGGTGCACTCGGTGGCCCAGAGCGAGGCGGCCCGCAGCTCGCTGGTCTGCATCAGCACGTCCTTCGGGCGGTTCTGGCCCAGGTAGAAGCGCATCGCCTCGTCGGTGAACTCCCATCCGTCGCGGGGGGCGTAGATGACCCCGTCGCCAGGTCGGGCGTTGGTGCGCAGCAGCTCGGCGACCGCCTGGTAGTCGAAGCCGGAGTGCTGGACCCGGTAGTCGACCTGCGCGGGCAGGCCGACCGCCGCGACCACCAGGCCGACCGCCAGCGCGGTGTGCCAGCGCAGCGTCGCCATCGCCCGCCCGGCCAGAGCGCAGAGCGTTGGCACCAGGAAGAGCAGGTAGCGGTCCAGGAAGATCGGTGCGACCAGCTGGTCGACGGCATAGAGCAGCCCGAACGGGACCAGCACCGACAGCCAGAGCAGCCGGCTCCAGCCGTCGTTGCCGCTGTTCTCGCCCCGCCGGGGCAGGGCGAACACGGCGATCGCGGCGATCGCCCCGCCGACCACCGCCGACCCGAAGATCGCTCCCGGCATCGCGGCCAGCTCGTCCAGGGTGGCCGGGAACACCCAGTTGAGCTGCGCGCCGAGCTGGCCGAGCCCGTTCAGCGCGACCGGCAGGACGGCGCTGACCCCGGCCGCCGTCGCCAGCGCCCACC
>JAVHVY010000036.1:0-3207 GCA_032160305.1 Actinoplanes sp. | reverse complement strand
CTGTCGAATCCGGCGCTGACGTCGACCGCTCCCCCGTCCCGGGGGCCCTGCCCCAGGTCCTGGCCGCTCGTGCTCACCATCGCACCCGAGGACGCCGCCCTCGGCGCTTCGGAGGTGGTCGGGTTCGACGCCAAGGGCGATCGCCTCTGGCTACTGAACGCCGTCGGCGCCGACACCAAGCGGCTGGTCGGCTTCTACCCGGCGACCGGGGCCCACGAGCTCGTATATGCGGACCCGACCCACGACGTGGTCGGGGTGATCCTTCACGGCGAGAGCCGGGAGCCGCAGGTGGCCGTAGTCGAACGAGAACGCGCCGAACTGGTCGTGCTCGACCCGAGCCTGGCCGGCGACATCGAGACGCTACGCGAGCTCGGCGGTGGAGACGTGCACATCGTCAGTCGCGACCACGCCGACCAGCGCTGGTTGATCTGTTCCGACCGCGACGACGCGTCGCCCGCTTACTACCTCTACGAGCGGGACCAGCGAACGACAACGTTCTTGTTCCCCGCGCGGCCGGCTCTTGGTGCTTTCGCCCTCGCCAAGGTCGAACCATTTTCCTTTTCGACGTCCGACTCCCTGACCATCCACGGCTACGCGACGGCACCCGTCGACCGGGCACGCGAACACCTCCCCACCGTGCTCTACGTCCACGGCGGCCCGTGGGGTGTCCGGCACCGCTGGGGCTTCGAACCGGATGCGCAATGGCTGGCCAACCGCGGCTACCTCTGCCTACAGATCAACTTCCGCGGTTCCGGTGGTTACGGCAAGGCGTTCATCAACGCCAGCGCCCAGGAGTGGGCCGGTCGGATGCACACCGACCTGATCGAGGGACTTCAGTGGGCCACCGACGCCGGCTGGGTCGATCCCGAGCGGGTGGCCATCATGGGCGGTAGCTACGGCGGCTACGCGGCACTGGTCGGTGCCACCTTCACGCCGGACGTGTTCCGCTGTGCCATCGACATCGTGGGGCCGTCGAACCTGATCACCTTGCTGGAGGGCATCCCGCCCTACTGGGTGGGTTTGCGCAGCCAGCTTCATCGTCTGCTCGGTCACCCCGAAGCCGACCGCGACTTCCTCTGGGAACGCTCGCCACTGGCGAAGGCCGACGCGATCCGAATTCCCATCTTGATCGCACAGGGAGCCAACGATCCCCGCGTCCCGCAGGCGGAGTCGGAACAGATCGTCTCAGCGATGAAAGAACGCGGGATCGCTTTCGAGTACTTGTTGTTCCCCGACGAAGGCCACGGCTTCGCAAAGCCCGAGAACCTCTTGCGCTTCTACCGGGCGGCCGAGGAGTTCCTCGCCGAGCACCTGTGATTGCCGCGACCCGACGCTGACCCAGCCGGCTGGCTCAGGCCGCGCCTGTGGGCCCAGACGAACCGGTAGATCGGAATTGATCGTCGCCGACCAAGACCGGTCCATCCGGGCTGGATACGTTCTCTCGAGGAAGAGTCCCCTGGAGGGTGAATGGCCCGAGGTCCCATCCACGGCCGGCCCGTCGCCCTTGTCCTGGCAGGGATCTTGCTGCTGGCCGGCTGCGGGTCCACGGTGGCCGGCGTGTCCGGCAGCGGCGTGCTTACCCCGTCGAACGGGTCCGCGCAGAACCCGGCCACCGGTGGCCTCGGCGGATCGGGGCCAGCAACGTCGGCGCTGGCCGGCGGCGGCACCGCCCTGTCGAGTGGCTCTGCCGGCTCCACCGCAGTCGGCTCGGCGGTAACACCCAGCGGTCCCGTGGGGCCAGGCCTCGGCTCCACCAGCGCACCGAGCGGCAACGGGCCTGGGGTGACCGCCACCACCATCAACATCGGCGCGGTGTACTGCTCGGATTGCAATGCCGCCAACGCGGCGGTGGGCGCGACCGGCCAGAACACCGGCAACCCTCAGGCCGAGATGAACGCCGTGATCGACTACGTCAACGCGCACGGAGGGGTTGCCCACCGCAAGCTCGTGCCGATCTGGTTCAGCGGGAGCGTGTCCCAATCCGCGTCCACGAGCGAGCAGGAGGAGTGCGCCTACTTCGAGCAGGACCACCACGTCTTCATCATCCAAACACTTGGCTCGCAGATCCTCAACGCGTGCGTGGCCAAATCGCACGTGCTGGGGCTCGACGCCGGTGTCGTCGCCGAATCCACGTCGGCGGTGGACAAGCAGTTCCCGGCGAGTATCGACCTCACTGGACCGAACATCGATGGGCTGATGGCCGTCACGATCGACGGGTTGGCCCAGCAGGGTTACTTCGGAAAAGGCAAGGTCGGCATCATTACCTGGGACAATCCCTATTACACGTGGAGCGTCACCCACGGGGCTAACCCGGCACTCGCGCGCCTGGGCCTGCGCGGAGTCCCGGTCGAATACGTGACCGCGCCACAGCAGTACAGCGACGTGGGCGCCAGCAGCGCCTCGGTCAGCAGCGCAGTGCTGAAGTTCCGCGGGCAGGGGATCGACCACGTCATCCTGTGCGACGGGTACGTCGGCGTAAACGCCGGCGGCCTCCTCTGCCTCGAATGGATGCAGCAGGCCAACCAGCAGCAGTACTACCCGACCAACGGCCTCAACTCGACCTGCGGCTTTTCCTCGAACACGTCCCTGTACCCCGCGCAGCAGCTAGTCGGCAGCGTCGGCGTCGGTTGGATTCCCATCTTCGACGAGACGCCGACCGACTATCCGCCCTCCAAGCTGCCGCCGCTGGGCCGGCTCTGCCTGGAGATCATGAAACAGGCCGGGCAGAGCGCCGCCCCCGGTACCAACCAGGAGTACGGCCAGTTGGCAGCGTGCGACCGGATCTTCTTCGTCCAGCAGGTCCTCGGAAAGATCCGCGGACCGATCAACCAGGCGACCGCGCTCGCCGCGATCAATGCCGCCGGCACCAGCTTCCAGCCGGGTGAGACGTTCGGCACCTACTTGAGCGCAAGCCAGCACGCCGGCCTGTCCAAGGTGGCGAACATCGCCTACGTCCCGAGCTGCACGTGCTACCGCTACACCAGCGCGCCCTACAACATCCGCAGACGCACCGCCTGAGGGCGCGGCGGTTGCCGTTTTCGGCGACGCAGCAACGCAGGAACGCCTCCCCTGTCGACGAGGCGGTTCGCGGCACCGGCTGACTATGACCCCAGGCCGAGGATGGTCGTGAGTGCGCCCTTTACCGGCAGTGCTGGGTCAGCGGGCAAGTCCTTGAAGCGGGCAGCGACATGACCGTCGGGGCGGATC
>JAVHVY010000430.1:0-11719 GCA_032160305.1 Actinoplanes sp. | reverse complement strand
CGCAGCGCAGGATGACCCAGTGGCCGGGCATGGTGAGGCGTTCCGGGCCCTCGGGGAGGCGGCGCTGCTCGACCCGGAGGGTGCCTCGGTCGAGGATGCGTTTGGGGCGGAAGCCGAAGCTGAACATGCGGTGGAAGCGCAACTCGTCGCCGACGAACTGGCCGATGCCGGTGGCCCAGCCCCGGCCCGGGACCATCGTGCTGACCCGGACCTGGAGCCGGATGGTGCCGCCGCCGAGCATGAGCAGCCGGCGGCGGAAGAAGATCGCGAAGAGGACGAGCAGCAGCGCGACGACGCAGATTCCGAAGACTTCCAGAATCCGCATCGCGGCGTCAGTGCGCTTCGGGGGTGGCCGGGGAGGCGCTCTCGGCCAGGACAGTTACGCCGTTGGCGTCGATGGAGAGAAAGCCGCCCGTCACGTCGTACGTCAGCTGCTCGCCGCCGCCGACTTTGACGCGGACCTGAGATGGCTCCTTGAGCAATCCGAGCAGTGGCGAATGACCGGGCAACACACCGATCTCACCCTCGGTGGTGCGGGCCACGAGCATTTCGGCCTCGCCGGACCAGATCTTCTCCTCGACGGCGACGACCTCGACGTGCAGTTGCTTGGCCACGCTGTCTCCTTGTCCGAGGCTGCCGGAACCGATGGGGGAATTCTATCGGGCAGGTCTGTCACCGGCCGTATCGGGTCATACCTTGTTGATGTAATCCGGGTGATTGACCATGAACGACGCGATCGACCCGTCCGAGACCGAGGCGAAGAACTCCGTCGCCGTGTCGTCCAGCCTCTCACCCTTGTACGCCTTGCCCTCGAAGACCGACCCTCCCGGCAGCTTGATCAATGTCATGTTCTGCGAGCGGATGTTCTTCAGCGCGAGGCCCCAGTCGACGACGCTGTGCCCGCTGCCGTCGAAGATCAGGGACTGGCCGGCGGCGGTGAGCACCTTGTCGAGCTTGATCGGGTTGGTCACCACGTCCTTGCTCAGCGCCTGGTCGACCATCGCCTTGACGAACTGCTGCTGGTGCCGCTGCCGGTCGTAGTCACTCTTCGGCAGGCCGTAGCGCTGCCGCACGTAGTCGAGGGCCTGCCACCCCTGCAGGTGGTTGGTGCCCTTCCGGTACGTCGCCTGCGGACCGATATACGGGTGGTCGCACTGGTTGTTGGCGCAGGAGGCCCGCCGGGCCCGGGGCGAGCCGTCCGGCTGCAGGTGCTCCGACTTCACGTTCTGGTCGATCCTCATCGTGACGCCGCCCATCGCGTCGACGATCTTCTTGAAGCCGCCGAAGTTGATGATCGCGCCGGCGTCGAACTTCTTGATGCCCGTCAGCTGGCTGACCGTCTTGGCGAGCAGGTCGAAGCCCTGAGCGACGTCGTGCTTGCCGTTGCCGACCGAACTGCCGTACGACATCGCCGCGTTGATCTTGGCGGTGCCGCCGCGGAAATTCGTCTTCGCGAACGGCGGGATCTGTACGAGCAGGTCACGAGCGATCGAGAAGACGTACGCGTTCTGCAACGACTCGTCGACGTGCACGACCATGATCGAGTCCGACAGTGGCGCCGTGTTGTCGTTGCGCGGGTCGATACCGACCAGGATCAGGTTGAGCGGACCCTTCTTGATGTCGCTCACCTTGGCGTTGGCCGACGCCGGGTCGCCGAACAGATCCCGAGTCTTGACCGTATTCGTGTACCGGGCGATCAGCACCTTGCTGGTGACCAGGACGCCGCCGCTGACCACCACCAGCACCGTGCCGAAGATCGCACAGAGCCGGGCCCAGAGTGGCGAACGCCGCTTACCGCCGGTTTTACCGCTTTTTACCACTTGCTCCCCTACCACGCCGATCGGCATCCGTCGCTGGACCGCCGCCAAGAGTACCCAAGCGCCGAAAGGGTGCCGGTTACCCGGAGTTCCCCCCGCGCTCGCAGGTCAAACAGCCGGCGGTGGAGCCGGGAAACCCGCCTGCCGCGCCGACGGGGTCGGCGCGGCAGGCGAAACGCTACCCGGTGTCTTAGCCCTTCATCAGCTCGTGCGCGTTCTTCTCGAGATCCTCGAGGCCGCCGCACATGAAGAATGCCTGCTCAGGGTAGGTGTCGTAATCCCCCTCGGCGATCTTCTTGAACGCCTCGATGGTCTCCTTCAGCGGGACCGTCGAGCCGGGAATGCCGGTGAACTGCTCGGCCGCATAGGTGTTCTGCGAGAGGAAACGCTCGATGCGGCGAGCCCGCTGCACGGTGACCTTGTCCTCTTCGGAAAGCTCGTCCATGCCGAGGATCGCGATGATGTCCTGCAGGTCCTTGTACTTCTGCAGGATCCGCTGTACCTCACGGGCGACCGCGTAGTGCTCAGCGCCGACGTACTCCGGTGCCAGGATCCGCGAGCTGGACGCCAGCGGGTCCACGGCCGGGTAGATGCCCTTGTCCGAGATCGACCGCTCAAGGTTCGTCGTCGCGTCCAGGTGGGCGAACGTGGTGGCCGGCGCCGGGTCGGTGTAGTCGTCGGCGGGCACGTAGATCGCCTGCAGCGAGGTGATCGCCTTGCCCTTGACGGAAGTGATCCGCTCCTGCAGCTCACCCATCTCGTCGGCCAGCGTCGGTTGGTAGCCCACGGCCGACGGCATCCGGCCGAGCAGGGTGGAGACCTCGGAACCGGCCTGCGTGAACCGGAAGATGTTGTCGATGAAGAGCAGCACCTCCTGGTTCTGCACATCGCGGAAATACTCCGCCATGGTCAGCGCGGAGAGCGCGACGCGCAGCCGGGTACCCGGCGGCTCGTCCATCTGCCCGAAGACCAGCGCGGTCTTGTCGAGCACGCCGCCCTCGGCCATTTCCAGGATGAGGTCGTTGCCCTCGCGGGTGCGCTCACCCACGCCGGCGAAGACCGAGGTGCCGCCGAAGTTCCGGGCCACCCGGATGATCATCTCCTGGATGAGCACCGTCTTGCCGACGCCGGCGCCACCGAACAGGCCGATCTTGCCACCGCGCACGTACGGCGCGAGCAGGTCGAGCACCTTGATGCCGGTCTCCAGCATCTCGGTCTTCGGCTCAAGGTCCGCGAACGCCGGGGGCTTGCGGTGGATCGGCCAGCGCTCGGTGATGTTCAGCGACGCGGGGTCGGCGTTCAGCACCTCGCCCAGGGCGTTGAAGACGTGGCCCTTGGTCACGTCACCGACCGGCACCGAGATCGAGGCGCCGGTGTCGGTCACCTCGGCGCCGCGGACCAGGCCGTCGGTCGGCTGCATCGAGATGGCCCGGATCACGTTGTCACCCAGGTGCTGGGCGACCTCGAGGGTCAGCGTCTTGGTGCCCCCGGAAAGGGTCACGTCGACGTGCAGCGCGTTGAAGATGTCCGGCATGGCGTCGCGGGGGAATTCGGCGTCGACAACCGGGCCGATGACCCGGACGACGCGGCCGACACCGGTCTCCGTCTTGATAGCCTCGGTCCCACCGGAGGTGGCAGCAATAGTCATCTTCCATCACTTCCCGATGCGGACAGCGCCTCGACGCCGCCGACGATCTCACTGATTTCCTGGGTGATCGCAGCCTGACGCGCGGAGTTCATCTCGCGCGTGTACCGCTTGAGCAGATCGTCCGCGTTGTCCGAGGCGGCCTTCATGGCCCGCCGGCGCGACGCCGACTCACTGGCCGCCGAGTCCAGCAACGCCGCGTAGATCCGCGTGTTGAGGTACTTCGGCAGCAGCGCGTCGAGCAGCTCGTCGACCTCCGGCTCGAACTCGTACGCGGGGCGCAGCCCCGGCTCCCGCTCCGTCTCCTCGACCTGCATCGGCGCCAGGAAATGCGCCTCCGCGGACTGGGACATCAGCGACTGGAAGCGGGTGCTGACGATGTGCAGCTCGTCGACGCCCTGGATGCTGTCCGGACCGTGGTGGTTGTCGGCGTCGTCGACGCCGGCGGTGAACGCCTCCAGCAGCGACTCACCGACCCGGCGGGCGTCGGAGAACGACGGGCGCTCGGAAAAGCCCGTCCAGCTCGCCGCGATCGGCCGGTTTCGGAACCGGTAGTAGCTGACGCCCTTGCGGCCGATGACGTAGAGGGAGACCTCTTTGCCGTCGGCGCGCAGCCGGGCGCTCAACTGCTCGCAGGTGCGGATCGCGTTCGCGTTGTAGGCGCCGGCCAGGCCGCGGTCGCTGGTGATCAGCAGAACCCCGGCCCGCCGCACCCGCGCACGCGGTTGCAGCAGCGGGTTGTCGATCGTGGCGTGCGACGCGAGCGCCGTCAGCACCTTGGTGATCGCCACGGCGTACGGCTTGCTGGCGGCAACCCGTTCCTGGGCCTTGGCGATCCGGCTGGTGGCGACCAGTTCCTGCGCCTTGGCGATCTTCTTGGTCGACCGGACGGTGCGGATGCGCCGCCGGAGGGCCTGTACCTGACCGGCCATGGCTTACTTTCCGTCCCGGGAACGGACCTCGCGGGTCACCGTCTCGTGCGTTTCGAGTCCCTCGGTGAGCGCCTCGGCCTCGGCCTCGTTCAGCCTGATGCCGGTGTCGCCGCGCTTGAAGAGCTCCTTGAACTCGTTCACGCCGGACTTCAGGGCCTCGACCTGATCGTCGGAGAGGATGCCCGAGGACTCGATCGCCGTGTACGTGTCCTTGCGGTGACGCTTGATCCACGGCAGGAACTCGGCCTCGAAGCGGCGTACGTCGCCGACCGGGATGTCGTCCAGCTGACCGGTGGTACCGGCCCAGATCACGATGACCTCGTCGACCACCGAGTACGGCGAGTACTGCGGCTGCTTGAGCAGCTCGACCAGGCGCACGCCCTTGTCCAACTGCGCCCGCGACGCCTTGTCCAGGTCGGAGGCGAAGGCCGAGAAGGCCTCCAGCTCACGGAACTGGGCCAGGTCGAGCCGGAGCCGACCGGAGACCGTACGCATCGCCTTGACCTGCGCCGAACCGCCGACCCGGGACACCGACGTGCCGACGTTGATGGCCGGGCGGACACCCGAGGCGAACAGGTCCGACTCGAGGAAGATCTGCCCGTCGGTGATCGAGATGACGTTCGTCGGAATGTAGGCCGAGATGTCGCTGGCCTTCGTCTCGATGATCGGCAGCCCGGTCATCGAGCCCGCGCCCAACTCGTCGGAGAGCTTCGCGCAGCGCTCAAGCAGCCGGCTGTGCAGGTAGAAGACGTCGCCGGGGTACGCCTCGCGGCCCGGCGGGCGGCGCAGCAGCAGTGACACCGCGCGGTAGGCCTCGGCCTGCTTGGTCAGGTCGTCGAAGACGATCAGGACGTGCTTGCCCGCGTACATCCAGTGCTGGCCGATGGCCGAGCCCGTGTACGGCGCGATGTACTTGAAGCCGGCCGGGTCGGACGCCGGGGCGGCCACGATCGTCGTGTACTCCAGGGCGCCCTTTTCTTCGAGGGTGCCGCGGATGCTGGCGATGGTGGTGGCCTTCTGGCCGATGGCGACGTAGATGCAGCGGACCTGCTTCTCCGGGTCGCCGGACGCCCAGTTCGCCTTCTGGTTGATGATCGTGTCGATCGCGACCGTGGTCTTGCCGGTCTTGCGGTCGCCGATGATCAGCTGGCGCTGGCCGCGGCCGATCGGCGTCATGGCGTCGATCGCCTTGATGCCGGTCTGCAGCGGCTGCTTCACCGGCTGGCGGTTCATCACGTTCGGCGCCTGCAGTTCCAGCTCGCGGAAGCCTTCGCTCGCGATCTCGCCGCGGTCGTCGATCGGGTTGCCCAGGGCGTCGACGACGCGGCCCAGATAGGCGTCGCCCACCGCCACCGACAGGACGCGGCCGGTGCGCTTTACCGGCTGCCCCTCCTCGATGTGGGTGAAGTCGCCGAGGACAACGGTGCCGATGTCGCGGATGTCGAGGTTCAGCGCGACACCGAGGGTGCCGTCCTGGAACTCGAGCAGTTCGTTGGCCATCGTCGAAGGCAGACCCTCGACGTGGGCGATGCCGTCCCCCGCGTCGGCAACAGTGCCGACCTCTTCGCGGGAGAGCTCGGGCGAATAGGACGAGACGTAGCGCTCTAGCGCCCCCCGGATCTCGTCCGAGGAGATGGTCAGCTCGGCCATCCTCTGCCTTCTCTACTCAGCTCGGAGCGTCGCCGCCACCGAGGGGCCAACTCAACGACGTCGCCGTCGCCGAGGGGAGAATCTATTTAGCGAACGCCTGGCGGGCTTCGTTGAGTCGCCGCAGGATCGTGCCGTCATAGAGGTCGGAGCCGACCGTGACGCTGATGCCGCCGATGATGGAGGGATCCACATCGACCTTCAGCGAGACCTGGCGGCCGTAGATGTCGGACAACTTGGCGGACAGCTGGTCTTCCTCGGAGTCGGTCAGCGGCTTGGCCACCGTCACGAACGCCACCTGGCGATCGCGTTTCGCGGCGGTCAGCTCGACCAGTCGGGACAGCGAGGTCTCGAAGCTCCGGCCGCCGAACCCTTCGATCGCCACCTCGATGAGCCGCAGCGTGACCGGCTGAGCCTTGCCTTTCAGCAAGTCTTCGACCAGCTTAACCCGGCGATCGGTCGACGCACCCGGGTCACTGAGCGTGACGGCGAGCGTGGAGTTGCCGGAGACGATCTGCCCGAAACGGAACAGCTCGTCCTCGACCTCGCTCAGCTTGTCGTCCCGGGCGCCCGAGTCGAGCAGCGCGTCGGCACCGAGCCGTTCGGTCGCGTCCAGCAGCTCGGACGGCGTGGACCAGCGGCCCCCGACGAGCGTGCCGAGAACGTCGAGCGTCTGAGCCGAGACCTTGCCGGAGAGCAGGGACGTGACCAGGCCGGCCCGGTCGGGGCCACTGCGCGACGGGTCGACCAGGGCCCGGCGCAGGCGCGGCTGGACCCGCAGCAGCCCGGCCACCGACAGGATCTCGTCGGCGGTCGTGACCAGCTGCGCGGCCGTTGCCGTATCTGAAATCGCGGTGAGCCTGTCGACCGCGGCGGCGAACGACTCGCGGCTGGCGGACGACATCAGCGCCGCCCGCCGGCCGTGCCGGACGCGCCGAGCTCACTGATGAAGCGGTCCACCGTGCCCCGGTTGCGGGCCTCGTCGGCGAGGGACTCGCCCACGATCCGGCTGGCCAGGTCGACGGCCAGCGTGCCCACCTCGGAACGCAGCTCGCGCACGATGCTCTCGCGCTGCGCGGCCAGCTGTTCGCGCCCGGCCGCGATGATGCGGTCGGACTCCTGCCGGGCAGTCGCGAGGACGTCCTGACGGATGCCCTCGGCGTCGGCCCGGGCCTCGTCGCGGATGCTGGCGGCCTCGGTGCGCGCCTCGGCGAGCTGCGCGCGGTACTGCTCCAGCAGCTCGTTCGCCTCGGCCTGAGCGGCCTCGGCGCGCTTGATCCCACCCTCGATCGCGTCGACCCGCGCCGCGAACGTCTTCTCCATCTGCGGAAAGACGAATTTCATCAGCACGTAGCAGAGCAGCGAGAACGCGATGACGCCGAGAACGATCTCCTGCCAGATCGGGATGATCGGGTTGTGTACGGCCTCAGTAGCGACGGCCAGATAGCGAGAATTCATGGACACCTCCCGGACGAGGGGGCGATCAGCCCTGCCAGATGAAGCCGAAGGCGATGCCCAGAAGTGCGAGCGCCTCGATGACGGCGAAGCCGATCCACACGTACGGCAGAGTCAGACGCGACGACTCGGGCTGACGAGCGGTCGACTGAATGTAGGCCGAGAAGACCAGACCGACACCGATGCCGGGGCCGATCGCGGCGAGGCCGTAGCCGATGGCTGCGGTGCTGCCGGTGAAAGCGGCGAGATCCACCATTTCAGTTCCTCCAGGTATCTCGCGTGACGGTTCACGCGGGACGACAACGGGGTGTTACCAAAACCTCAGTGCTCGTCGGCGATGGCGCCCTGCACGTAACTGGCCGTCAGGACCGTGAACACGTAGGCCTGCAGGCAGATGACCAGGAACTCGAGGAACGTCAGCGCAATCGTCAGGATCCACGACACGATGGAGAACGGCGTGAACCAGAGGTTCGCGTTGATCATCGCAAATCCGCCGAGCGTGAACACCAGCAGTAGCATGTGGCCGGCGAACATGTTGGCGAAGAGCCGGACCGCGAGCGAGAACGGCCGGACGAGGAAGGTCGAGAAGAACTCGATCGGGATCAGCAGCGGCAGGATGAACCACGGCGCCGGCGGTACGAGCGCGAATTTCAGATACTTGACGAAGCCGCCGTGCTTGCGCGAGCCGATATAGATGAACATCACGTAGCTGGTCACGGCGAGAATGGCCGGGAAGGCGATGTGCGAGTTCGGCGAGATCTGCGCGACGGGCACGATGGCCCAGAGGTTCATCAGCAGTACGAAGCAGAACAGCGTCGTCAGGTACGGCGCGAACTGGACGCCACGCGGCCCGATCATCTCGATCGAGATGTTGTTGCGCACGAATCCGTAGAGGCTCTCGGCCAGCCACTGCTTCTTCGTCGGCACCAGCTTCGGCTTCCGGTACGAGACCAGGAAGTAGATGATCAGAATGGCGACCGAGATCCACATCAGCGCCGTGATCTTGGTGAACCAGTACGAGTCGTGCGTATCCCACGGCAGGATGCTGGGCAGGTAGAAGTCCTCGACCTTCGGCGGGAATGGAACATCCGCTGCGAGGACGATCGACGGGTCGGTCACCGTATGCCCTTTCCTGTCAGGCGCCCAGACGGCGCACGATGAGGTAGACACCACCGCCGATACCCACGACGGCGCCGATTCCGGCGAAGATGCCGTGGGTCCCGACCCAGTGGTCAACCAGCCATCCGATCGCACCCCAGACCGCCATGCCCCCGAGCAGATAGGAGACGGCGGTCATGCCCATGCCCGTATCGGGAGGGTTCTGACCGTCGTCAGGCGGGGGTTTGCGGGGAGGTTTTGGACCGGTCATGACCACCCGAACGATATCAGTCGGTTGCACGACGCTATGCGGGACCCCCCGCACAACCGCAGTTGTCCAGGCGTCAGGGGTCTCGCAACTCGGCAACACGGTACTCCTCCCTTGCTATGACCGGACACCTTCCCGTAGCAGCTGTCACCGGTTCGAGGATGTTGGCTGACGAAAGGCACTTTGACGTGCCAAGACTCCCGTGATCAAGATCACCTCCGGCCGCCGGGCGGCGATCCGGCCGATCGGCGCACCGCGATCCTGGCCACCCACCAGATCTGCGCCGAGGTCCAGCCGAGCACCCCCGCGACCACACCCCACCCCAGCGCCGTGCGTCCAGGCCAGTGGGAGTCGATCACTGCCACCAAGATCACTCCGAGCAGGGCGTACTTCACCACGTAGGCCAGCAGGCCCAGTGGCATCAGCAGGGCCGGCCGCACTGTGTCGGCCCAGGCGATGACCAGGGTCGACATGGTAAAGCTGACCGTCGTCAGCGCCACCCCGGCAGCCGCGCCGAAGGCCGCCGTCACCCCAGCGGCGAAAAACCCCACGGACGCCGCGCATATCAGCAGGGCGATCGAGGCCGCGCTCAGCAACGGCAGATGTTCCACCCGCCAGCGCGGATCGGCCGGCAACGGCGGCAGATCCGGCCGGGCCGGCTCGTCGTCACGATCAAACCCCGACTGCTTCGGTACGCCCGACCCCGTCCCGTGGTCGCTCCGCGCCATCCCGGTCCCCTCCGAGCTGCGCTCGGCTGCCGAAACCCGCACCGACCCACCCCGCTCCCCGACCAGGTCCCCACCCTTCGGCTCACCCGGCCCGTCACCCACACCCCGAACGGCACTCACGCCCGGACTCCCACCGGCCCGTGTCGGCTCGCCCGGCCCGTCACCCCAAACGGCACCCACGCCGGGACTCCCACCGGCGCGTATCGGCTCGCCCGGACCGCCAGCCGCACCCCGAACGGCACTCACGCCGGGACTCCCACCGGCGCGTACGCCGGGAACCGCGCGACCAGGGCCGACGCCTCGTCGGCCGCCGCGTGCAGTGCGCCGAGCCCACCGGCCAGCTGCGGGTCGGAGCGCACGGCGACGGCGATCAGTCCCGCGATCCGGCGCATCTCGCCCTCGCGCATCCCCTGGGTCGTCACGCTCGGTGTGCCGACCCGGATGCCCGAGGCGACGGCGGGGCGCTCCGGATCGTACGGAATGGCGTTCTTGTTCAGAGTGATCTTGGCCAGCTCGCAGCGGGCCTCCGCCTCGACGCCGGTCACCCCGGTCTCCCGCAGGTCCATCAGCGCGAGGTGGGTGTCGGTGCCGCCGGCGACCGGGCGCATCCCCTCCGCCGCCAAACCCGCGGCCAGTGCCCGACTGTTCGCCACGACCTGGTGCGCGTAGCTGCGGAACTCAGGCTGGGCGGCCTCGCGCAGGGCGACCGCCTTCGCCGCGACGGCGTGCATCATCGGGCCGCCCTGGGTGAACGGGAAGACCGCCCGGTCGATGCGTTCCGCAAGCTCCGCACGACAGAGGATCATGCCGCCTCGCGGCCCGCGCAGCATCTTGTGGGTGGTGCAGCACACGACGTCGGCATGCGGTATGGGCGACGGGACCGCCCCGCCGGCGACCAGGCCGATGAAATGCGCGGCGTCGACCATCAGGTAGGCGCCCACCTCGTCGGCGATCTCCCGGAAGCAGGCGAAGTCGATCAGTCGGGGATAGGCCGTCGCCCCGCAGATCACCAGCTTCGGACGGTGCGCCAGGGCCAGGTCGCGCACCTCGTCGTAGTCGATCAGCTCGGTGTCGCGCCGCACGCTGTACGGAATCGGGTGGAACCACTTGCCGGAGAAGTTGACCTTGCTGCCGTGGGTCAGGTGCCCGCCGTGCGGCAGCCCCATCGCCAGCACCGGATCGCCGGGCTGCAGGAGCGCCGCGTAGGCGGCCATGTTCGCCGACGCGCCGGAGTGCGGCTGCAGGTTGGCGTGCTCGGCGCCGAACAACTCCTTTGCCCGCTGGATGCCCAGCTCCTCGGCCCGGTCGACCTGGGCACAGCCGCCGTAGTACCGGTGGCCCGGATAGCCCTCGGCATATTTGTCGGTCAAGGTCGAGCCGAGGGCGGCCAGCACCGCCGCTGACGTGAAATTCTCGCTCGCGATGAGCTGGAGCGCGCCCCGCTGGCGCTCAAGCTCGTCAAGGACGATCCCGGCGATCTCGGGGTCCTCGCGTTCGAGCGCCGCGAAGTCCGGCCCCCAGAATGTGCCCACCGCGCGCTCCCTGTGTCGGCGACGCTGCCGTCAGTGAGCATAAGGCGTGAACCGGCCGGGCTGCGGGCGCAGTGTGGTTTATGCGTTATCTGGTCACTGCTGCCACCGGCCGACTTCCGGGCGCACGGGCCCACCGGGCACGCCTACCGGGCGCTCGTGCACGGCATCGTGTGTACCGGGATCGCCCCGCACCATCGCCCGGAAGCGCGGTCGCGCTAGGCCGCCGCACGGCCGAGCCGGTCGCGCACCGCCAGCCACTCCTCGGTCTCCGGCGGCTCCTGCACCAGGATGGTCGCGGCGCCTGCGTCGTCGAGGCGGTGCAGGGCGGCGTACAGGTCGGCCGCGTACGCCCGCGGGTCGGCCGGGAGCACCTCGTCGCCGGGACCGTGGCCCTCGTACGTCAGGATCGTGATCGGCTCGCGCAGTCCGCCACGGTCGACGTCGATGACGTCCTTGGCCAGGATCAGTCGGGCCCTGGGTGCGTAGTGCCGCCTGCTCATGCCCGGTGACGGCCGGGCGGAGCCGTCGCCGACCACGGCGTCGGGCAGCGTGATCGGGCCGATCGCCGCCCGCAGCGCCCTTAGGCCGAGCGCGCCC
>JAVHVY010000359.1:0-9503 GCA_032160305.1 Actinoplanes sp. | reverse complement strand
GGGTGGTGCGGCCCGGCCTGGTCCGCCGCCTCCGCCCGGTGCCGGGACGCCGCCGGTTCCGGCGCCCGTCGGCGGCTACCGGGTCGCCGAGGGCGCCGCCGCCGGTGCCCTCGTCGCGCCGATCTCCGCCGGCTCGGCCGCACCGCCGCCGCCCCCGCCGGCTGCCGACGCCGGGATGACCGCCATGCCCGTACGCCCGGCCGGCACCGGCCCGGATGTCGTCGCCCCGCAGGAGCGCGGCCGGGCCCGGCGCAGTGTGCCGCGCAGTGCTCCGACCCGGGAGCTGCAGCCCGGTGAGCTGGTCTGTGGTGACTGCGGCGAGGGCAACGTGGCGACCCGGCGGTTCTGCAGCCGGTGTGGCAACGAGCTCGACGACGCCGAGGTCGTCAAGGCGTCCTGGTGGCGGCGCCTGCTGCCGAAGCGCAAAACGCGCGAGGCTCGGGCCGCCGAGGACGACGCGGCGACCACGCAGACCGGTCAGCGCCGCAAACACAAGAAGTCGATCTTCCCGGCCATCCGCCGTACGATCGCCGTCTTCGCCATTCTCGGCGGCGTGGTCTACGCGGCCGTGCCGGACATCCGCGGCGTGGCCAACACGCAGGCCGTGGTCGTCCGGCAGTGGGCCGAGAAGAAGATCTTCGGCAGCTACGAGCCGGTCCGCGCGGTCAAGGCGACCTCGACGCCGGTCAACAAGACGCACCCGGCCACCGACGCGGTCGACGGGCACTGGAACACCTACTGGTCGACCCCGGTCTCCGGCACGCGGCGGCTGACGCTGACCTTCCAGCAGCCGGTCGAGCTGCGCAAGGTGCTGATCCGGGGCGGCATCGTCGACGACCTGACGGCCAGCCAGCGGCCGCGCACGCTGCACCTGGTCTATCCCAGCGGCAAAGGCCAGGATCTGCCGATGCAGGACCAGGCCGAACCGCAGGCCTTCGACCTGGACAGCAACGGCAAGGTGAAGTCGGTGGAGATCTACGTCCAGGACATGTACAACGCCGACAGCAAGCAGGTCACGATCAGCGAGATCGAGCTGTTCATCAAGGACTGAGCACCGTACGTACGACGGCCCCCGACCGCAGGTCTGGGGCCGTCGTACGTACGTGCCGGGTCAGCTGTAGTGGTATTCGCCGTTGCCGAAGAGCGCGAAGTCCCACTGCACGCTCTCGGACTTGATCAGGCTGTTCACCGTGCCGGTGATGGTCAGCGGCAGCCGGGCGATCGGGGCGCTCTCGGTGCCGGCGTTGGTCGGGTTGTGCACGTGCAGCTGGACGTCGACCTCGAAGCCCCAGAGCACGCTGCACCGCGGGACGTAGAGGTAGCAGTTCGGGATGAACGCGCCGCCGCCGTGGTACCGGGCGCCGAACTCCCAGCGCAGGTCGAAGGCGATGTCCACGACGTCCACGGAGAAGGCGTTCTCGCTGCGTAGCGCCCAGGTGACGCTGTTCGGTCCCTGCGCGCCGGTGAGGCCGTTGACCGGGTCGCTGACCCCGGCCGGCACCGCGTTGCAGGTGTTGCTGGCCAGGCTGTGCGACGGCTTGTTCGACTCGATGACGTGCCAGGCGCCACTGGCGATGTTGGCGAGAGCCTCGACGTCACTCATGCGATCGCACTCCCGTCGCCGTGCTCCTCGATGTCGGGCACGTCGGCCATGGCGACCTGCTCGTTCTCGATGCCGGTCTGGAGTTCGCCGTTGAAGAAGTAGGCCTCGAGGTATTCGCGTTCCTCCGGGCTCCACTCGCCCGGGTCGCTGGGGAACGGCGTGCCGTCACCCCGCAACGGCACCCCGTCTTCGGTGATGTGCTGGGTCATGGCCGTCCTTTCGCTCTGCGGATCACTTGCGGACGTCTCATTTGCGGGTGTCGAAGTCCGGGGGCTGGGGACTGCCAGGCACGATCACAAACTCGAGCTGCGCCTGCAGGGGTGCGGTCAGTCCAGGCGCGGTGGCGGGCAGGACCGCGGCGACCAGCGGCCGGCGTCCGGTCCAGGTGCTCGGCAGCACCACGAACGGCACCTTGAACCTGCCGTTCGCGTCCGCTTTCGCGGTGGTCGTGCCGGGCATCCCGGTGAGGCTCAGCTTGGCCGTGCTGCCGGGCGGGAAATCGGTGCCGGTGATCTGGATGACCCGGCCGGCCGGGGTCACGTTCGGGCTCGGCACCAGCGTCGGCGCGGTGCCTTCGCCGGTCAGCATGGCCACGAAGGTGAGCGCTTCGCCGTTCGGGCCGGTGTAGGCGACGGTCACCACTGCCGGGCGTACGCCCACCGCGGTCGGCCGCTGCCGCACGTCGATCCGGCAGCTGCCGCCGACGGGGATGGTCCGGCCCGAGCAGGCGGTCGCGGTCAGCTGGTAGTCGGCCGGGAAGGTGGCGGCGGTCGCGGCACTGAGCTTGACCACGCCCAGCGACAGCGGGCCGACGCCTGTGTTGCGCACGGTGATCGACTTGACCGGGCTCTTGCGCAGCACCGGCCGCTTGCCGAAGTCGAGCTGGTCCGGCCCGGCCGCGAAGGTGCCGACCGGCAGCGCGGTGCCGGTGCCGGTCAGGGCGATGGTCAGCGGCGTGTCGACGCCTTTGATGGTGACCGTCAGCGTGCCGGTCGCCGCCGCGGCGACGGTCGGCTTGAAGCGCACCGAGACCACACACGACTCGGTGGCGTGCAGGACCACCGTGGTGCAGGCCTCGCCCGGGAAGACGTCGAAGCCGGCGCCGGTCACGGCCACGGCGGTCACCGAGAGTGGGCCCGAGCCGACGTGCGTCAACGGCACGTCCTTGACCGCCTCCGCGTCGATCGGCACCTCGCCGAAGTCGACCGGGTCACCGGCCAGCGCCGGCCGGAACTCCCGCTTGAAGACGTCCGCGTGCCTGTTCGTGTCGGCGTTGTGGTCGATCAGATCGGCGGCCGACGACCCGTACGCCAGCGCCGACCCGTCCGCGTCCAGGCTGGCCCGGCCGTCCCGGCTGACCAGGCTGGAGCCCTCGCTCAGCCGGGGCTGGCCGCTGTCGCCCGTACCCTCGCAGGGTTGGGGGTCGCCGACGCACCGCACCGAGGGTGAGGCGAGCTCGGCGGGCAACCGTGGCAGGCCCTTGGTCTCGCGGTCGTGGTCGACGACCACGTCGCGCACGACGATGTCGCAATAGGACTGGTTCGGGCCGGGGCCGAGGCAGGAGCGCGGGATATTGCTGTCGTCGGTGCCGTTGTGCATGCCGCGGGTCGTGGTCGTGAAGGCCAGGTAGCGGCCGTCGGCGGAGAAGGCCGGTTGCGCGGCGATGCCGTCGGTGCCGTCCGGGAGCCGGGAGGCGACCTCGCGCGCGGGCGTGCCGAAGACGCCGTTCGCGTCCGGGTCCCGGTCGTAGAGCAGCACCTGATGTTTTCTGAAGTCGGTGAAGGCGTAGCGGCGCCCGTCCCCGGACAGCGCCGGCTGGTAGAAGAAGTGGTCCGGGTCGGCGACCGGGTGGCCGGCCGCGTCGAGGTCGAGCCGGCTCAGGCGCAGCGCGGAGATGTCGTAGCCGTAGACCGCGGTGAACTGGCCTTCGTCGCCGTCGAATCTGGCGACGAAGGCGACCTGGGTGCCGCCGGCCGCCATCGTCGAGTCGGCCTGCGACAGCAGCTTCAGGGTACCGTCGTCGGTGGTGACCTTGGGCTCACCGGTGAGGAACGTGCGGTCGTCCAGCGGCGGCACGCCCAGCGTGCCGTCGGCGCCGATCCGCAGGTTGACCACTTCCACCCAGCCCAGGTACGGGTCGCGGCCGGCGGGCTCGGGGTCGATGTCCTCGGGCTCGGTGCCCTCGATCGGCGGCTCGACCGCGGCGACGTCGTAGGACAGCCGTTGCCCGTCCGCGGACAGGTGCGGGTTGCTCGCGTCGTACTCGAGGTCGCTGATCCGGGTCGAGGTGCAGGTCGGGTTGAGTGTGCCGTCGCCGTCCGGGTCCCGGTCGCAGACCACGATCATGTGCACGGCGAAGATGGGGCCGTTGGCGATGTTGAGCGCGGAGGTCCGGAACGCCACGAACCGGCCGTTCGCCGAGATCGACGGCTGGTCGCTGTCCCCGCGCGCCGGGACGGGCAGCGCAGGGCCGGTCTTCTGCGGCAGGTTGCCGTGTGAGATCAGCGTCGTCGTGCCGAGCTTCGTGTCCCGGACGTAGACGTCCGCGTCCCGCATTGTCTCCGGCGCCGTCCCACCCGTCGACTCCTGCGAAGTGTCGATCTTGTCGATCGGGTCGAACGCCTCGTCGGTCGTGAAGGCGACGTACCGCCCGTCACCGGAGATCTCCGGCTCAGCGCTGTCGGCGCCGGCCTGGAGGTCCGACGTGGAGACCGAGACGCGGGTGGTGCCCGTGCTGGTCTCGGCGGCGGCCGAGTCGTTGGCGAAGGTGAGACTGACGATCACGCCGGCGACGCCGACCGTGGCGGCCAGACCGCTGGCCAGCATCATCCGTCGAATAGCAGGGCGCTGCCGGGGCACGGCGTCTCCTCATCACGTCAGGGAACACTCTGACGCTAGGGGCGCCGACCGGGTCAGGAGCAGGTGCGGCGGGGCGACCTGCGGGGCAGCGCGGGCTGCCCTTTGGGGCCGACGGCCGCGCCCGCGGCGGTACCCTCATGCGTCTGTCGTCGATGGATACACCGCCCCAGAATCCTCAGCCATGGGTGTGTCTGTGGCATTGAGCGCCGAGTCGCTCGACGTAGTTCCCGGCGAAGAGACGGTGTGCACGCTGACCGTGCGCAACACTGGCGGCGTCATCGACCAGATCAGTGTCGACGTGGTCGGCGTGGCCGCGGCCTGGTCGGTGGTCGAATCCGCCGTCGTCAACTTGTATCCGGGTGACATCGGTGAGGTACGCGTACACATGAAGCCGCCGAAGGCGTCGAAGCCGGCGGCCGGCGCAGTGAAGTTCGGCGTCCGGGCGACGTCGCTGGAGGACCCGTCCGGATCAGCGACGGCCGAGGGCACGCTGAAGGTCGCCCCCTTCACGGAGCTGCGCGTCGCCCTGCTCCCGCAGATCTCGCGCGGCAGCCGGCGTGGCAAGCACAAGATCGACGTGTCCAACCTGGGCAACGTGCCGGTGAGTACGCAGATCACGGCCGTCGACCCGGACGACGCGTTGACCTTCACCCTGCCCCGCCCCGCGGTCGCCCCGGCGGGGAAGATCACCCAGAGCCGGCTGGTCGCCGTGCCGCGCCGCAAGTTCTGGTCGGGCAAGCAGGAGACCAAGCCGTTCCAGATCGTCGTGACGCCCGAACGGGGTCCGGCCAACACGATCGACGGCACGTTCGAGCAGGACCCACTGGTGCCGCGCTGGGCGCTGGCCACCGCGGTCGCGGCGCTCGCGCTGGCCGTGGTGCTGGCCGGTCTATGGTTCACGCTCGTCCGCCCGGCCGTCACCTCGGCGGCCACCGAAGCGGCCAAGGCCGAGGCGTCGAAGGCCGCGGCGGCGAACAACTCGGCCGACGACGGCAGTGGGCAGGGCAGCGCCGGTGGTGCCTCGGCCTCGCCGGAGCCGTCGGCCGACGGCTCCGCCAAGCCGAGCAAGAAGCCCGAACCCGGGTCGGCGGGCAACCCGCTGACCGCGCCGACCTCGTTCCGGATCCTGACCGACGCCGCGCCCGGCAACGCCTTCCACACCTTCACCTCGCCCAACCAGGCGAACAACAAGGCGCTCGACGTCACCGACCTGCAACTGCAGAACCCGGCCGCGGACAGCGGTTACATCGAGGTCCGGCGGGGCTCCCAGGTCGTCTACCGGGCCGGTCTGGACAACTTCCGCGACCTGCCGCAGGCCTACGTGACCCCGATCCGCTTCGCCAAGGGTCAGCCGGTCACGGTCGCGATCCAGTGCCTCAACAAGGCCCCGAACACCAACCGCTGCACTGCGGCCGTCACGGTGGTCGGCAAAACGGCCTAGATCAAACCTTCCCGCAAGGCGTACGCGACAGCGTGCGACCGGTTGCGCAACTGCAGCCGGGTGGTCACATCGTGCAGGACGGTCTTGATGGTGCGCTGCGAATAGGACAGCTGATTCGCGATCTCCGCAGTGTCGAGACCGTCCGCCACCAGCCGTAACACCTCGACCTCGCGGTCGGCCAGGCCGGCGAAGGACAGCCCGCGCGGCGCTAGCACCTGGCGCTGCAACTGACCGACCTGGTTGAGCAGCCGGGAGAGCAGATCCGGCGGCACGGCCGCTTCGCCGGCAGCCGCCGACCGGATCACCGAGACCAGCCGGTCCGGGGTGGCCTCCATCCGCCGGACGATGGCGGCGACGCCGGCCTCGATGGCCGCCACCAGCGCGGCGTCGTCCAGCTCGACGACGACCAGGACCACGGCGTTGCCGCCCTGCCGCAACGATCGGATGGCCCGCAGCGGCGCCGGCGCCACCCGGTCGGCGACGACGAGCGAGACCACAGCCTGCTCCGCGTCGTCGCCGTCGAGCACGAGCACCTCGGGGCGCGGTTTCAGCTGGCTGGCGACGCCGGCCCAGGAGATCGGGTCGTCCGCGTGGATGTGCGTCCTGATTCGTTCCATCACTTGTCCCTTTCGCGCCACAGCCCCCACGGCATGGCAGCGGCCAGATTGCCCGTACGTCCTCAGCGTCCGCTCAACAGCGACTCAACGAGGGTTTCCCGAACCCTCATCGGCACTGTCGGTAGCCTGCCATCGAAACCCATCGAAGCCGCCTGACCTGCGGGTTTACGGTCGCCCTCTCGCGCTGTCGATAGAGACATCACTGCCTGTGCGGCGGATGGTGAACTGACCGTTCGGGTGAGCCTCGTCGCTTTCCGGCCGCCGGCAGGATTCCGGCGCCGTATCCAGGTTGGGCGATATGCACGGAGTGGGTCCGCCGATGGTGAAACTTGCTGGACGACAGAACCTGCACCACGCCAGTCCCTGTCGACACGGTCCTGTCTCATTGCGATCGGCCGTCTCCCTGGATCGTCGACGTGGCAGAGAACACCGACGCGCTGCTGGCGAAGGGGGGCGTCGACAGTTGCCTGCACCCCGGAGCGCTGTGCCTGCGCCCGACCCACTCCAGGTGGCCGCCGCCAAGCTGACGGTCGACGAGCAGTACAACGGGCTGAGTTCCGGTCGCGGTAAGGACGCTGTCGTCCAGCTGCTGCGGGCCTTCACAGGCTCGGCGTATCCGCTCGATGGGGACGCCTGGCTCCGGGCGTTCTTCGCTGCGGGCGGAGCCTTCCGTCACGCTGACTCGGTGGTGAAGTTCGTCAAGGAGATGAAGGCCGGCACCAAGCACCGCGTCACGCCTCGGTTTCGCGATGACATCCTCGACATCCTGCGAGAGCGGGTCACATCGCCGTAGGGGATACGCGCGCCAGCTGGTTGCGCTGGGCCGCATCGCTACCGCTGGCCGCGGCGAGCCCTTAGTCGCAGCGGTCGGTGGGTGAACCGACCTCAGATAGCGGTGCTGGCGAAGTTGCGGACTCGCAGCTACCTCCCTGGGAGCGTTTCCAGGCGGTAGACTGCTACTTATCTGCTACTCCGACGGGGAGGGGAGGCATGCCAACCAAGACGACCGAAGGTCACGCCCAACGCGACGAGTGGGACCGCCCACTCGGAAACTTGGACGGGCTAGCGCGGGTGCGGCTCGACCGGACGCACCTAGAAGCGGCCGTTGCGGAGGTTCGCTTCACCACGAATGCGGACCTGTCTGAACAGCACGCCATCTCCATCTGGCAGGGCCTCGGCGAAGATTCGTTCCCCGTATTCGTGAAGCACGTTCAGAACGTTGTGAACCTAACCCTGGGGCCGCAAGGCGCATCTCAGGTCACGGAGGAACAGCGCGGATGGCTGCTCGCCGATGCTGATCGCACTACCTGGATAACTCTCCTGCCGTCGGCGCTGGTTGTTCAAACGAGCGCCTACGACCGCTACAGTACGAGTCTTGGTGGGCCGTTACGGACGGTTCTGTCGATCTTCACTCGTGTCACAGGAGCCTCAGCGATCCAGCGCCTCGGACTCCGATTCATAAACAAACTCGTCGACTCCGATGCAACCTCACCCCAGTTCTGGAGCAGCCACATTCGTGCAGACTTCGCAGGCCCAACAGCCGGCAAGCTCGGGAGTCTGATACGGGGTCAACATCAACAAGTACAGCTTGAACTCGACGCCACAGCGGCAGCGCTCATCCAGAGCGGAGTCTTTTCCGAGCTTGATGCGCCCGATCGCTTCGGATTCTTGATCGACCTCGATGTCTTCCGCGAGCAGTCCTTTACTTATGAAGAGGAGCATTGCTCGAACCTGGTCCGTCAGCTCAATCGCACAGCGCTGGCCCTCTTTGCGCACGTGCTCTCCGACGAATACCTTGCGGAGCTTGGACCTGTGCGCCTGGACGGGGAGGAGGCGGGATGAAGATTCCAACAGCCGTGCCCACCTCCGACTTCTTCGGCATCGCGGAGAGGGTCGTCGGACTTTTCCGCCGCTCGTCGCGAACATCCCTGAACGTCGACGCGGTGTCACAAGACGTAGGTCGGGTCATCGCGGCCTGGAGCGACTCGCCAGCCACAACCGCGGCAACCGCCAAGCCGAGCACGGCCTTTCCCGAGGATGCCGCTGCTGCGGTTGAGCACATCGCGGAGTTGCTGGGGCTGTCCCACGAGCGCGTGATAAGCGCTGTGCAAGTAGCACCACGGACCTATTACGGCTGGAAGACCGAGGGGCGTCGACCACGATCACAAAGCCTCGGCCGGCTGTGGCCCATGACGGAAGCGATTCACTTCATGGCGCAAGCTCACCCCAACCTTGCGGCTTGGTTCCACGGCAGCCCCGAGGCTCAAGCGTGTTTCGATGCGGGCGACGCCCAGGCCCTGGTTCAGTTGGAACTTAGCTGGGCTATGCGCACTTACCCGAGGCGGCCTTCCGCCAGCCCTGACTTTGGCGATGGCCCCGATTTGACCGACCCAACGCCAGAGCCTCCGACCGCGCCTGACGCATCCACGCGCCAGCGATCCAGGCTCTCGATGACCGACGATGTTGCCCAGGTTAATCTGACGCTGCGGACTGCTAAGAGATCATGACATCAAGCCCATCCGAGCAGAGCCTCGACCCTTCATCAGGGCCGAGTGATTCTCCGCCGGCGACGGTCGTTGACTCGTTGCCGAAACAGGGTTACCCTCCGGCCGATTCGGACGCCAAGGGGCAAGCGGTTGCCCTCGTGGACGAGCCGGAATCTTTAGCGTGGTCTATCTACGACGTGGTGCCAACGGACTGGTCTGAATTTGCGGCCTCGCTCGCGCGCTGGAAGCAAAGTGACCTGGTTTCCGACGTGCCGCTGACTTGGCTGACCGCTCCTGGCGCAGATCCCATCACCGGCATCCTGAACGATCGTGACGAGATCCGTCCGGCCTACGATCGCCGCCTCCGAGTTGCCGCGATCATCTGCTCCCAGACATGCGACCTTGGCGGCACACCTCCGGGCGATGCGCATCCTTTCATCCTCTTGGCCCCGCTCGTGCCGTCCTCAAGTATCCTTTCAGGGGGTATGCAAAAGCTC